>CAYPHL010000036.1:0-28874 GCA_964410385.1 uncultured Rikenellaceae bacterium
ATTATAATACGTATTATAATACGTTGATGCTGTTTGTAGTTAATTCACTAAATTTACATTAATAAACTTAAGGTGAGATGATCGATGAGAATTTCAGAAAAAGCATTGCTGAAGGTATACCTTCCGGATTGCCCCCTTACAAAGAATATGACAGCAGCATAAATCATGCACCAGGGAGAAAAGATATTCTTTCTCCGGAAGAGAAAAAACTTGCTGTCAGGAACGCCCTGAGATACTTTCCTGAAAAATTCCATTCAGTCCTGGCACGGGAATTTGCTGGCGAATTGCTTCAATACGGAAGGATCTATATGTACAGGTTCCGTCCCGGTTATGAGATGAAGGCGCGGCCTGTCTGCGAAATTCCGCACCGGTCGAAGGGAGCTGCCTCGGTCATGATGATGATAATGAATAATCTCGATCCTGCTGTTGCCCAGCATCCTCATGAGCTTATAACATACGGAGGCAACGGAGCTGTATTTCAAAACTGGGCTCAGTATCTGCTGACTATGAAATATCTTTCGGAGCTCACTGATGAACAGACACTTGTGATGTATTCGGGTCATCCGCTCGGATTATTTCCTTCGCACACCGATGCACCAAGGGTAGTTGTAACAAACGGGATGGTGATCCCGAATTATTCATCGCACGATCACTGGGAGAGGTTCAATGCTCTGGGTGTTTCCCAGTATGGCCAGATGACCGCAGGTTCGTACATGTATATCGGTCCGCAGGGAATTGTTCACGGCACCACAATCACAATTCTGAACGCAGTCAGGAAGATAAGCAGGAGCGGAGAAGATCTGAAAGGGAAACTGTTTGTATCCTCAGGACTTGGGGGAATGTCGGGGGCCCAGCCAAAGGCCGCATCAATTGCCGGGATCATTTCGGTGATCGCTGAGATAAATCCAAGGGCCATCGCAAAGCGCCATGAACAGGGATGGGTTGATGAGGTAATTAGCGGCATTGACGAACTTGTTTACAGGATTAATGATCTGAAGAATCGCGGGAGGGTGGTATCAGTCGGATATCAGGGTAATATAGTCGATGTATGGGAAAGGTTAGCAGAGGAGGGTATTTTTGTGGATATAGGGTCGGATCAGACCTCATTGCATAATCCCCTGGCTGGCGGATATTATCCTGCCGGGCTTACTTTTGAGGAATCTAACAGGATGATGGTTTCCGATCCCGAAGAATTCAGGCATCAGGTACAAAAATCTCTGATAAGGCAGGTCAGGGCGATCAACAGGCATACTGCAAGGGGGACTTATTTTTTCGATTACGGAAATGCCTTCCTCCTTGAAGCATCACGTGCAGGTGCTGAAATTTCAAATCCTGATGGAACTTTCAGGTACCCTTCATACGTCCAGGATATTATGGGGCCGCTATGTTTCGATTTCGGATTCGGTCCATTCCGGTGGGTGTGCTGTTCAAACGATCCCCGTGATCTGCAGATAACAGATTCGATAGCTGTAGATATCCTAAGCGGCCTAATGAAGGATTCACCCGGAGAGATCAGGCAACAGATGGCCGACAATATCCGCTGGATAGAGGAAGCGGGAAAGAACAGGCTGGTTGTCGGTTCTCAGGCAAGGATTCTCTATGCCGATTCTGCAGGAAGGATAGCCCTGGCTGATGCTTTCAACAATGCTGTCGGCAGCGGAAAATTGTCAGCCCCGGTTGTTATAGGAAGGGATCATCATGATGTTTCAGGTACCGATTCACCATTCAGGGAAACATCAGATATATATGACGGTTCGGGGTTCACGGCCGATATGGCTGTACAGAATGTTATCGGCGATGCCTTCCGTGGAGCAACATGGGTATCAATCCACAATGGAGGTGGGGTAGGATGGGGCGAAGTGATAAACGGCGGATTCGGAATGTTGCTGGATGGCACTGCAGATACATCCCGTAAGCTGAAGATGATGCTTCACTGGGATGTCAACAATGGTATTGCACGGAGAACCTGGGCCAGGAACAAAGGGGCAATGTTTACTCTAAAAAGAGAAATGGAACGGACACCTGGGCTTAAGGTTACAATTCCGTATATCGCTGATGACAGCATAATTGATCAGGCATTCACTTGATAGAAAATTCTGAATCCGTTGAGGCTTTTTTAGTTACACAGAAAGACACAGAGGATACACAGAGGGCCACAGAGGTTAATACTATGAAACTCTGTGTAACTCTGTGGGCCTATGTGTAACTCTGTGTTATTTCTTAAAAATTTCCAGTAAGACAGAAGCTATTGCCACTACACCTTCTTCGCGGCCGGTAAATCCCATTTTCTCTGTAGTTGTGGCTTTGACTGATACAGCATCGATATCAATACTGAGGATCGATGAGATAGCTGATCTCATTTCACGAATGTAGGGGGCTATTTTTGGTTTTTCGAGACAAACAGTACTGTCGATATTTACAACAGAAAATCCTTTTTCCCTTATTTTTTCCGATGTTCTTTTCAGGAGGATTTTGCTGTCGATATTTTTATATTCGGGGCTTGTATCGGGGAAGTGATGTCCGATATCTCCGAGAGCTGCCGCGCCGAGCATTGCATCGCAGATAGCATGAAGTAGTACGTCGCCGTCGGAATGAGCCACGCAACCTTTACCCGATGGGATCAGGATGCCTCCGAGCCATAATTTCAAACCTGTTTCGAGCCGGTGGAAGTCAATGCCCTGGCCAATTCTCAGGTTCATAATGTTGTTGTGCCTGTTTTCCTCAGGGAGCTGATATCAAATGCAAGAGAAAAGCGTAATGTTCTTGCCAGAGGGTGATTCTGAACAGTCGGCATCAGGTAAGAAAAATCGACCGTGAATCCGCTCAGTTTGAAGCCTGCTCCTGCAGTAAAATATTTACGGTTTCCCTTGGTCTCGTTTTCATGGAAGTATCCTGCTCTGAGTGCAAACTGATTGTTATAGAGGTATTCTGCTCCAACTGATAAAGTAAATTCGCGGAGTTCTTCCTTGAAACCCTCAGGTGCGTCATAGAACGACTGGAAGATTGCAAGTGGTACCGAAACGTTCGGATCTTTTCCTGCAATTATACTGTCGGGGTTGCTTATATCATAATATGGTGGTGTGGGGACAAGCAGTTTGTTTACATCAGCTGTCAGGGTTATCTTGTTATAAAGGTCGAGGTTTACGGTTAATGCACTTCCGAGCCTCATGTTCATTGGTATGAAATCTGAAGTCTGGGCATCGGAATAGCTCATTTTTGATCCGATATTTGAAAAATTCAGACCGAAGGCCAGTTCGCTGTCCTTTGTAAAAAGTGTTATATCATTATGATGGTACAGAGAAATGTCGGCGGCGACCGATATCCCTGGTTTTGTTGCCACTCCGCCGGAATATGAACCTCCGGTGAGGTTTGAATAGATCATCCTGAATGCGATCCCTCCCGAAAGGTTATCGGTGAATAATCGTGAATATCCGACATCGAACGACCATTCATTGGGAGTGAATGTTCTTTCGAGGTTGCCGTAGATATCAGTGAAGTCAACATCTCCGAGCGAGGAATATAACAGGCTGCCGCTGAGGACCTGTTTCTCGTCGATCCTGTAATATCCCGAAAGGTATGCGATATTAATATCCGGTACCAGGTTTCTCAGCCACGGGGAATATGATATTCCAACGCCTGCCCTGCCGTCGATAAATGCAAGTTTTGCAGGGTTCCAGTGCATGCTGTAAACATCGGGAGATGTTGCAACCCCGGCATCACCCATTGCACCGGCCCGCGAGTCGGGCGCAATTGTGAGGAAGGGTACAACAGTCTGGATGGCATTAAGCTCACCACCGCTCTCCTGTCCAAAAGTTTTACCAGCGCCAGCCAGGGCAACCGAAATAAGGATCACTGTAATTAGTCTGTTTTTCATTCCGATACGTCTCATTCAAGAAAGTGTAAATATAAAACTAATTTTATTGCGAGATATTATCTCATTGTTATAAAATGATTATTCTGCCTGTTCCTTTAGCCTCCTCACCATCCCGGGTACTGACGCTGAGAGAGTAAATATATATGCCTTTTCCAGCTCTTCTGCCCCCGTCTGTCTTGCCGTCCCATGTGAGAGGCGGCAGCTGGTAACCTGTTGTAAATGTTTCCTCCTTTATTACCCTGATTATCCTTCCGCTCATATCGAGAATCGTGAGGATTATCTCAATCTCTTCATCAGGTCTGTTATGGCCCGCGCTTATCCTCGTTTCACTGACGACGGGGTTGGGATAACTGATCAGATCCTTCAGGATAAATTCACCCTCAGGTTCAACAATGAACTTTATTGTCTGCTGCGAAGAATTATTGAAATTATCCCAGGCTTTAAGCGTCAGTGTGTGTTCACCTTCAGGAATATCTGAAAGATCGTAGGCTACTTTCCCGCTTATATAGCTGTTCTGGTCATTCACGAAGTAATTATTGAGAATGACCGATGATTTTGGATCATTATCAATATATGCTATCAGGTCATGACCGATACCGGCGCCGGTTGTATTTATGCCTCCTTCATCTTTTATTAATGCAAGTATCCTGGGATTCGCATCGGTTATACCACCGTTCCTGAAAAGAGTATCATTCATGAACAGTTTTATCTCAGGGCCTTTTTTATCTGTTCCTGTAACGCTTGCAAATCCGCCGACAACAATTTCCGAATAATAACCAATCATATCCTTATCGGCGTTGCTGGCATAATAGCTGATCCTTCCCTGGCCGAATGAGTAGTCAATATCTCTGGGGACAATAAATGTAAACCTGAACTTACCATTTATAGCGCTTGTCTTTCCGCTGAAAAGGATATTGTTCCTCAGATCAAAGGTCATCGACAATCCGCCGTCGTTTGCCAGGGTTTTTACAGATGATGCCTTATCGAAAACGACCGGGAGTATTGTTCCGTTGAAGTTGTTCATAATTGTTCCGCTCCTGTCTTCAATATGTCCCGAGATTGTCACCGTGGACAATGCTTTAAGGCTGTCGGTTTTGGCACTGATCGAGACATGATTCACGGAATCGGTAACTACACTTCCGTGACAAGGCCAGGCAAGCCGGACGGCAGGATCGCCCAGCAGGGAGAAATTTCTCTTATTTGGACCGTTACCCGAGTTGTTCTTGGCTATCCTTATAATATCACCGAACGACCTTGGATTTCCCGATTCATCTGTATCGAATGTTGCATCATAGATATTCCTGTTCAGATAATAATTTGGTGCAGAATATACCACACGGGTAGTGGACATAAGGGCTATTCCGCCTCCGTTCTCATTCAGAAGCACCATCTCGCCCGCCGATGTCCTGGAGGTCATTGTCCTTGTGACTATATTCATATCTATATCATCGAACCTGCTGAATTCACATGTTGCCGTAATGAAAAGAGGAAGCCTGGTCCCGTTTTTCCATGCATTGATATCCTCGGTCTTTACAACTCTTTCGTGTGCAAGACCATTCTCATTACCGTGACCCACATAGTTGAAAATCAGACATCCCGAATTTATACGGTTATTGACTGCGATTGTTGCATCGGGGTATGTCTGGCCGTTGACAGATGTTTCCTGCCTGAACGCATCGAGGTAAATTTTATCGATATTGTATTCCGGGACACTGTCGCGAAGGAGTAAGGAAAGTCCTTCGGCATCCGCCATATGGGCATTCCCGTCCTCGTCATCGGCAAGGATACAGATAGTATTCTTCCATTCACCCGTATTTGCAGGAGCCATATAAGCGGCAATCTTCCTAACAATTATTCCCGCCTGTGCGGTGTCAGACACGGGAAGGCGACCTATGCCAAGATCTTCCGTACCTTCAGCTTCTCCTTCTCCATCCTCGAGCAAACCATAGAAATCGTCGGAAGTGAAGGATGAAACTATAATATTTGAATTCTGCGACTGCCAGGTCGGAATGAAATTGGGATTGGAGGGAGGCAGTGTCTTGTTCTCAAATGACCCGTCGCCGAAAAGAAGAAGATATTTAAGGGTCGTTTCCGTACCTTTTTGTTTGAAGTATTTCATCCTGAGGAAATTCCTTATGGCTGCCACATCTGGTATACCTCCCGAAAATTCATTGTATATCTGCCCCGGGGTCACTATCTGTGATATCAGTCCGCTATTCATAAGGTGAAGGTCGGCAAGCTTTTCAGCATATTTCAGGAATAACGGATGTGTAACTATCACCATTTCAGCAGGGGGGGATCCGTGAAGATCCTGGTTTGGCACTGTACCTGATCTGAACAGGGGCTGGATTGCATTTGATGGGCTGAAAACAATATAATTCCTGAGCGAATCGGTATGGGCTTTGAATACAATGTCTTCTCCGTTTCTTGTATAATTTATGTTTTCAGGATTCATTGGATCCGTCACATCCCAGACCAGGGGTTCTGTTCCGGGGCTCTTTATCCTGAACCCGGTTATTCTTCCCGGTCCTGTACTGCGGTAATCGGAAATAAATGCAGTACTTCCGCTGTAGGAGCTTCGCTTCCTGGCATGAAGCTTTACATAATCGAGCCATCCCTTGGCGCCGGCATCTGTATTGTTCCTGAAACCTGCCTTATAAACAGGCGATGATGAAAGCGGAACAGATGACCCTGCCGAATCAGTAATCTGGGCATAAGTGCCGGTGTAATTATACATATTGACATCCTGCACTTTTATCGTTTGGAGGAGAGTGGATGACTCGGAAAAATAAAAATCAGAAACCGAAGGAGCCCTGGCGAGCACCCTTACCCTGTACTTTACCGGTTCGCCGGGTACAAGGTCAGTAAATCCTGGATTTATCTGTATGTCTGCTATCGGAGAAATGGGCTGGTACCATTCCCTTCCCGATTTTATTATGTTTTCACTTTCTGCTTCATGAATGTATAGGGCATCCGATTCAGATGACTGATAATCAGGAGTCCCTGAAGGAACGGCAGCATCAGATATTCTCTTTGCAGGAACTGTCCCGGAAGTAACGAAATAATATGCAGTGTCGGAATAATTATGCCTTATATAATCATATTCACCTGAATTTGTATTGAATTTCCACCTGCCTGTGCCCTGGCCAAAGAACAGAAGGTAATCGCCTTCATTGAATATACCATCCTGTCCGGTTACAAGTAAGACAGATACTTCCGTAAGATCATCCGGAGAAGGATCACTTGTGTAGTATGATAACTGTCCGGAATTGTTGGCGAAGATCCTTGGGAGGGCCGGATTATTTGCTCCCGCCTGCCTGAGCCGGGAATAGTCAATACGGTATATTCCGTCCTTCAGTACGGCAACTTTAAACCATTGTCCGGCTGAGAGTACCGATGACGAAGAATAACTATCTTTGGCCGGCTGGCACAACAGAATGCCGGGTATAAAAATGAATATAAGTGATATTTTGTGTAACAATCTGAACATCATTACGTACAAAGACAGAAATTTGACAATGTTCTTTGACTTGTTTTTTTGTTTTTGTAGCCAGGCAAAATTAAAATAATAACGCATTTATAACGTTGATATTGCAGCACGCAAAAATATGATAAATCATCTAAGAGAGATCATCTTTCTGATTTTTATCATTCCCGGGACAATAGTCGGTCAGTATCCGGATTCCGGTCCTGATTATCAGAATATATTTCTTAATAATCCGGGCCTGACGGGGAGCGAAGGTGCTGCAGGAATACGTCTGTCATACCTTAATTATTATCCCGGTTACGGTTATAATCTTTTCTCGGGGGTACTGACCTGCGACGGTTACATTCCTTCACTTCATGGAGGGGCAGGTTTTTTTCTCTCCAATGATTATATGGGAGGTATAATAAATGATCTTCATGGCGGATTTTCGTATGCGTATCATTTTCAGGCGGGGCGAGGACTGTATATTAGCGCCGGTCTTTCGGCATCACTTTATCACAGGGGATATAACTTCAGCGGTTCGGTGCTGCCTGACCAGATAGATCCCGCAGGAGGTATTAAATTTCCACCGGGTGAAACACTCACATCGGAAGGGAAAAATGTTCTTGATCTGGCTACAGGTTTCCTGTTTATGGCAGGCAGGTTTTTCTGGGGAATATCTGTCAGTCATCTTACCCGGCCGGGGCTGGATGATGATGAAAGTACCGGAGGAAGGCTAGGAAGGATGATACTCTTTCACGGAGCGGGTGAATTCGATATTGATACTGAAAAAAATCTGAAGTTAAGACCTGTGGGAAATTGTGAACTGATGAAGGGGTATTTCTCAGCCGGGGCAGGTGCAGTTTTTGAAAGTAAGTTTTTATCGGTCAGCGGACTTATATTCGGTGATAAAGAAAAGAACATTGACCTTCAGACCGGTTTTTCACTCGATACAGGAAACCTTGAGATCTTCTACAAATACCGTTTTAATCTTGCATCGGGGAGTAACATTTTACCATTCTCTCTGTTGCATCAGACGGGGATCGCACTAAGTTTAAACAATGTTGAAAAAAGGAAGATCTCAAGAACAATAAATTACCCTGATTTGTAGTTATCTTTGAAATTTAAATAATTTTTGGAAAATTATTATCTTTGTAAACTGATAAAAGTCAAAAAACCAAAGTAGTATGTGCAAAATGAAAGTCTTGCCAGTCGTATTAACCGCTGGATTAATACTCATTTCATGTAGGGGCGGTAAAGACGCCGGGGTATCTTCCACCACAGGCTGGGAATATAACAATCCTGATAATGGAGGTTTTGAAGTTGTAATGGGAGCCGAGCAGAAAACCGGACCCGGTCTGGTCCTGATAGAAGGAGGCCGGTTCACGATGGGGCAGGTTCAGCAGGATGTGATGTATGACTGGAATAATAAGCCGAGGACAGTCACTGTATCATCATTTTATATGGATGAGACTGAGGTCAGGAACGTCGATTACAGGGAATATCTCTACTGGCTCAGACGTGTTTATGTTGACTATCCGGAGGTTTACAGGAGAGCTCTTCCCGATACACTTGTATGGAGAAGTCCCATGGGATTCAATGATCCGTATGTCCAGTATTATTTCCGTCATCCTGCCTATAATACTTATCCGGTAGTAGGTGTAAGCTGGCTTCAGGCTAATGATTACTGTCTCTGGAGAAGTGACAGGGTCAATGAACAGCTGCTGATTGATGAAGGTGAGCTGAATCCTGATCCGGAACAGAAGAACCAGAATAACTTCAATACTGAAGCTTACCTTGTAGGTCAGTATGAAGGTGTGGTCAATAAGCTCAGGGAGAGTCTTAATCCGAACCAGACTGAAAGAAGGACTACCTTTGAAGACGGGTTACTTCTTCCCAACTATCGTCTGCCCACTGAAGCCGAATGGGAATTTGCAGCATATGCTCTCAGGGGCAATACTTATGAGGAAAGGATATATGAAAGACGTATCTACCCGTGGGACGGACATAATGTGAGAAATTCAGCAAAGCGGACCCGTGGTGAAATGATGGCTAACTTCGTCCGTGGACGGGGCGATATGATGGGTGTTGCAGGAAGTCTTAATGACAATGCCAGCATTACAAGTGATGTAAAATCATACTGGCCCAACGACTACGGATTGTATTGCATGGCAGGTAATGTAAATGAATGGGTACAGGATGTCTATCGTCCTCTTACATCAGAAGATGTTGACGGATTCAATCCTTTCAGAGGAAATGTTTATACAGATCTGCGCAGGGATGCAAACGGAAGGGTCGTCACAAAAAATAACCTGGGTAAATTATTCATTGATACCGTAAAGGATATTGATGTAGCCGACAGGTATAATTATCAGAAAGGAGACTACAGGAATTACAGGGATGGTGATCTTCAGTCGTCCGTAAGCACTGACTGGAGAGTTGATGATGGCATGCAGGGTTCGACAAGAATGTATTCCCAGAGCGTCGGAACAGATGGTCAGAGCGATTATATTACTCTTATCAATGATAATGCAAGGGTTTTTAAAGGCGGTTCATGGAAAGACAAGGCTTACTGGCTCAATCCGTCGACCAGAAGATTTCTCGACCAGGAGAGCTGCCGCGACGATATTGGATTCAGATGCGCAATGATCAGGGTCGGAAGCCCTGCAGGATTCTGATTACAAAAAATAAAATTATCTTTAGCCTCATTATGGATTCATAATGGGGCTTTTTTTTAACAGAAAATGACAGAACAACTTTACCAGCTTTTCAGGGAATCAAAAGGTTTATCAACCGATTCAAGGACAGTAACAGGAGGTCAGATGTTCTTTGCCCTCTGGGGTGATAATTTCAACGGCAATAAATTTGCTGAAGCGGCTCTGGCAAAAGGAGCATCCTGCGCGGTCATAGACGATCCTTCCTTCGAGACTGAAGGAACGATACTCGTTGATGACACTCTGATGGAATTGCAGAAACTTGCAAATCATCACAGGAAGGAGCTTAACTGCCCTGTAATAGGGATCACCGGTTCCAACGGCAAGACAACTACAAAAGAACTGCTCGCGGCCGTTCTGTCAAAAAAATTCAGGATTCATTATACAAGGAAAAACTTAAATAACCAGATAGGTGTTCCTCTTACAATCCTTTCAGCACCTGAAGGAACGGAACTGATGGTGATCGAAATGGGAGCAAACCATGTGGGTGAGATCCGCACCCTTTGCCTTATAGCCCGTCCCGATTACGGAATTATTACAAATATCGGTACTGCACATATTGAGGGCTTCGGATCATTCGAAGGTATTGTGAAAGCAAAAACTGAAATGTACGAGCACCTCCGCAAGGTTAACGGAATTGCTTTTTACAACGACAAAGACAAACTTATCAGCGAAAAGATATTCAGAATGGTCAACAGGGCAGTCCCGTTCTCTAATCCTACGGGAACAGAACTCAAAGTAGTTGCAGAAATGTCGGATATGAACCTGTCCCTGTCCGTAAAATATCTTCAAAACAAACTAAAGATCAGAACAAATCTCTTCGGAAGCTATAATCTTGATAATGTCAGGGCTGCAATAGCAATCGGCTTATTTTTCGGAGTCGGAATAGAAGATATTGCCGATGCAATTGAGAATTACATACCGGGAGACAACCGTTCGCAGGTACGGGTAACAGAGAATAATACTCTTATCTGCGATTCATATAATGCAAATCCTGTGAGCATGAAGATGGCGATTGAATCGTTTGCAGCGATCGCCGCGGATAAGAAATTATGCATTCTTGGAGATATGCTGGAACTGGGCGACAGAAGTGAGGAAGAGCATAAAAAGATACATAAAGTACTTACCGATCATAATCTTCAGAATGTGATGCTGACGGGACCAGTTTTCAGGAAGGTTTCGGCAGGTTTCAGGTTCAAGACATTCTCAAATGTAAACCGGCTTAAGGAATTCCTTAAACTCAAACCGGTGAAAGGTTATCATATCCTTATAAAAGGGTCGAGAGGGATGGCTCTTGAGGAGATCTATGAATTGCTTTAGATCTCCCTGATTATTTACTGCCCGTAAATTCAATATCGATCTGCAACACTTCAGGTCTGCTCATGGTCCTTACACGGGGTCCCCACAATCCATAGCCTGATGAAACAATTATGTGGGTATTTCCTTTTTTCCTGTACCCGTAACCTACTTCAAAGATTTTATTTATGATATAATTGAGAGGCCACAGCTGGCCATTGTGAGTATGTCCCGACAGCTGAAGGTCGACTCCGTGTTTTTCCGATTCCCCCAGTTCCATTGGTTGATGATCGAGCAGGATAATCGGCCGGGAATGATCGATATCCCTGACAAGCTCCTCAACCGTCTTCCTTGGTTTGCCTGAATATCTGAAAGCATCCCTGTCAATCCTTCCTATGACCTGTATCCCTCCGGGAAGGACAATTATCTCGTCCTTAAGGACCCTGATGCCCTTGCTTTCAATATAGGGTATGGTTCTCTGGGCGCCTCCTATGAATTCGTGATTACCTGTAATTGCATAAAGTCCGTCTTTGGTATGGGGACCGGTAAAATACTGAAGCAGGTCGCCTCTGAGTACCGGACCAAGCTCCCCGTCGATAATATCACCCAGGAGAAAAACAGCATCAGGTTTCATATCTTCCAGCATCCGCGACAGCTTTTTGATACTCCTCTCCCGGATGATGCTCCCGAGATGAATATCCGAAACTGCCGCAATCCTGAGAATTCCTGCATTATCCGTCTGCTTGTCTATCCTGATGTCGTATTTCCGGACTACCGGGATAACTGCATTTATGAATCCTCCGGTAATGAGAAGTGCAGAAAGCGACACAATTATTATGAATGCCCATTTCCTGTAAACAGGTATGTTTTCCGGCCCGGCTTGCCCGGCTATTCTCAAAACAATAATAATGACATCTGACAACAGGAAGAAAATGAAGCCGTAAACGAGGAAGGCCAGCCAGAAACCGCCCGTAATATTAAGAATATCCGAAAAGACTGTGGAGTGTCGCGATTCTAGTATTTTAGCAATTATAAAAGTTGAAGCCAGAGCTGCGAAAATAATTGAATAAAGAAGCCTGTTCCCGCGTGGAAGTATATTATAGCCTTTCAGAAATATATAAAGGTTCCCGATGAAATATATTGTAAATACGACTGAGAAGAATATTATGTACTGGGAAGTTTTCATTATGATCAGGACTGAGTAATTATGCTGTTAAAAGTTTTTCTGTTCCTGATATAAAACTCAAAAACGACGCACTTGTTCAAAAGCAATCCTTCAGGTTCTTTGTTTCCCAGTGCCTTTACAATGCTTCTTTTCTTTCTGAGCCGGTCAATAGTCCTGTAATAATCAATATGAGCCCTCAGTACGGACCATGAACTGCTGAATTGTCCTTTTACAAGGAAGAAGATTGCGGCTATACCGTCGAGGAATTTTCTTTTAAGAAGGGTTCGTTTAAGATCCCTGTCGGGAAGGTTCTTATAAATTAGGAAGAGGCTGTTCCTGAAATTAAGGTATGTTTTGAAGGGAGAATTATAAGGAAGTGAACCTCCGCCGACATGATATACATTTGATCCGGGAATATAAGTTACCCTGTAACCAGCCTTATGAAAGCGCCAGCAGAGATCTATCTCTTCCATGTGTGCAAAAAAATCGGGATCAAATCCACCACATTTCTTCCATGCTTCGGAGCGTACCACCATACAGGCACCCGTTGACCAGATAATATCCGACCTGGAATTGAACTGTCCTGTATCTTTTTCAATCTCGGAAAGTATCCTTCCGCGGCAAAGGGGATACCCGAACTTGTCGAGAAAACCTCCTGCGGCACCAGCATATTCAAAATGGTCCTTCCTGTGCCAGGAAAGGATCTTCGGCTGGCAGGAAGCCGCATCGGGATTGCAGTCGAGGAAACTGACGAGGGGCTTCAGCCATCCTTCGGTAACCTCTATATCCGAATTAAGGAGAACGAAATAGCGGGCATCGATCTGCCCGAGGGCAAGATTATAACCTTCAGCAAATCCGTGATTTTTTCCGAGAGGGATAAGTTTTATTTCCTTAAAATTTAATGCAATCCACCCGGGTGATCCGTCAGTCGATCCGTTGTCAGCTACAAAGATCTCAGTGTCGGAATCTGCAGTATGCCTGACAACATCAGGAAGGAACATCTTCAGGAATTTCAAACCGTTCCAGTTCAATATTACAACAGCAGTTTTAACCATTTGGTTCCTCCCGTTTATATTTCCATCTTCGGTGAGACCACAGCCAGTATTCGGGCTTTTCGCGGATTATCTCTTCAAGCCTTTTTACGTGTGTATCAGTTATCAGATATTCCGGTTGTCCGGCTGAATGCTCAAAGAGCAGCTCGGGGGTCATTGTATAATAACCTCTTCGGACTTTCTGAATATTGATAAAGACAACAGCCATATCATATTTTGAAGCGATCTTTTCAGTGCCGAGGAATACCGGAGTATCCTGGTTAAGAAATTCTGTTCGGTACCTGATTTCAGCCCTGGCAGGAGTCTGATCTGAGATGAATCCGTAAAGGGCCGGTCTCTTTTCGTTTCGGTTCTTAATTATCTCCCTCAGCACCATAGACATCGGAACCGGATCACAGCTGTTCCTTGTTCTCAGGGAAAGCATAAACCAGTCAAAATGTTTGTTGTTAATCGGTTTATATATGGGGACGTTCCATAGTCGTGTATAAAGTGGCATTATGCTTGTCCATTCCCAGTTTCCGTAATGTCCGAGAACGGCAGCAACATCACGGCCCTCATTGTACAGCCTGTCCAGAAGTTCTTTGTTGTTAAATGCCATACGCCGCATCAACTGGTTGTTGCTCATATGGGCAAGCTTCAGTATTTCAACCGCCAGATCGCATAAATGGCGGTAAAACTTCCGTTGTATTAATGCACGTTCCTTTTCACTTTTCGCGGGGAAGGCGTTTTTCAGGTTTCCGGCAACTACTTTGCGGCGGTAACCGGGAAAGTAGCAGGCCAGGGGGAACAGAAGGTCTGAGAACAGATAAAGGACCCTGAGGGGTAAAAGCGTTATTACCCAGACTATGCTGTAGAATATATAAAATCCAAGAGCACCCATTCTGTCGGCTTAGTATTAAAACCAGCTATCTGCGCATAAATTTACTCACAATTTCAAGAAATTCAGGATAAAGGAGCTTATTGGCGGCTATAACCTCATCGCCTGAAATATTTTTATAATTTCCGGAGAAATCACTTACAAGACCGCCGGCCTCCCTGACAATAATAGTTGCAGCTGCAATGTCCCAGGGATGGAGGCCGTATTCATAGAATGTCTCGAAGCGGCCGCAGGCAACATAAGCCATGTCGATGGCAGCCGATCCCAGCCTTCTTATTCCGTGTGTGGTCCTGCAGAAATGACTCAGACACGCCATGAAATCATCAAGTCTGCCGAAGTCGCTGTAAGGGAAACCTGTTGCAACAAGGCTTTCAGAAAGCTTACCTGCAGAAGATACATGTATCTGACTGTCATTTAACCATGCTCCTCCGTTCTTCCAGGCAGTAAATATTTCGTCTCCCTTTACTTCATATACAACCCCGGCAACCGGGTCACCGTCTTCCAGCAGACCTATACTTATGGCATAAGGATGAAGACCGTGAACGAAATTTGTTGTACCGTCAAGCGGATCGATCACCCAGCAGTATTTTGCACCTTTTTTGGATGAGGTGCCTTCTTCCGCCAGGAATCCTGCTTCAGGTAGGATGATCCCGAGCTTTCTTACAAGCATCTCCTCGGAACCTTTATCAACATAACTGACAAGATCATGTAATCCTTTTACCTCGGTCCGGCTGATATCAAATCCTTCAGATTCCCTGAGAATGAATTCACCAGTCTCACGGGCTGCTTTAACTGCTTCATTTACTATACTTTTGTAATCTGTCATTTTATTTTAATTCAACGTTCATGTGTCCCGACGGTGATTCATCCGTCAGCTTCACTGTCCTTATCTGTCCTGCCAGATCCCCGTTCCAGGGATATTCGACCCTGATATAATTACCGGTGAATCCGGATACCATTCCGTTATTCCTTACATTCTCAAAGAGGACCGTTGTAATTGCGCCGGTATTCAGCTTCCGGAATCCGGAAGTCTTTCGTTCCGACATCGAAATAAGCAGATGGCTTCTCCTTTCCTTTTCCCTGCCTGTTACCTTTCCCGGCAGTGTAGCTGCAATCGTTCCCGGTCTCTCTGAGAAGGGGAAAACATGAAGGTATGAGAGAGGCATTTCATCCAGGAAATTGTATGTGTCATTAAAATCCTCGCCACTTTCTCCGGGGAATCCGATAATTACATCGGCTCCGATACCCGCAAGAGGGATATTCTTTCTGATTGTCCCGATCCTTTTTGCAAAAAGCTCTCTTTTATATCTTCTTCTCATAAGGCCGAGGATCTTATCTGATCCGCTTTGCAGCGGGATATGGAAGTGGGGCATAATTTTCGGTTCAGAGGCGCACAATTCCACAAGCTCATTTGTAAGCAGATTGGGCTCGATTGATGATATCCTGTACCTTTCTATACCGTCAACCCTGACCAGTTCCCTGAGAAGTGATATAAAAGATTCTCCGGTTGATTTTCCGAAATCGCCGGTATTAACACCGGTAAGTACAATTTCTTTTACACCGGTTGAGGCTATTGATCCGGCTTCCTCAAGTAGTGATCTTATTCCCGGGTTCCTGCTTTTTCCCCGTGCCATGGGGATTGTGCAGTATGTACATTTATAGTCACATCCGTCCTGTACTTTCAGAAACGACCTCGTTCTGTCGCCGGCGGAGTAAGAATGAATGAAATTGTCCGCCGGTGAAAGTTCACACGAGTGTATTTCAGCCTTTCCTTTCTTATCTGCATTTCTGATGTAAGCGGCAATATCGAAACGTTCGTTAATCCCCGTTACAAGGTCAACTCCGGGGATGGATGCTATTTCTTCCGGTTTCAGCTGGGCATAGCACCCGGCAACTACAATAAATGCCCCGGGTGAACGGTTGATGAATTTCTTTATTGCCTGACGGCATTTCCTGTCAGCTACATCTGTTACTGAACAGGTATTTATAATGTAGATATCAGCTTTCTGGCTTGCAGGAACCCTTTCGAATTCATCAGCAGGGAATGACCGTGCTATTGTTGATGTCTCGGCGAAATTGAGCTTACACCCGAGTGTATGAAAAGCTATCTTTTTCCTGAATTGAGGGTCCATGTATTTTGCCAGCCGCAGCTTATTTATTCAGGCGGGTAAGATAAACATTCCTGAACTCTATATCCTTACCTTCGCTCTGCAGGCATATATGGCCTTCTTTAATGGTAACTCCGGTAGCTTTGTTCATCAGGACACCGTTCACGAAAACATCTATATTGTCGGATATACATGTAACTTCCATAGTATTCCATTCCCCGGCTGCCTTTTCCGTCGATTCTGCAAGTTTCGCGACAACTCTTACCGATTTATCGGTCCTTTCATTCATATCCGATCCTCCCATAGCTACAAAATCACCGGCATTTCCTGCTTTAAGCTGGCACTCAATACATTTCGGCCAGATAGTATCGGGAAGCTGGGCATGAATGAACACACCGCTATTTGACAGTTCACCCGGGTAACGCCATTCAAGATGAAGAGTGTAATCCGAATAGGATTCTTTTGTCCTCATGTAACCGAAAGGATTTCCTGTGATATGGATCACATCATTCTGAACTGTGAAAACCTGTGAAGCATCGGCAGAGGGATCTCTGAGGAAAAATGCCCAGTTGTTCAGGTCTTTTCCGTTAAAAAGGAGTACCTTTTCGGTTGATGATTCTTTTGCTGCTTCATTCTTTTTTTCTTTCGACCGGCCGCAGGAGCTGAATGACAAGCCCGAAATAATGGCCAGCAGTAATACTGTTAATCGTACGGGTGTGGTTTTCATGTCTGATTTCTTTAAGGTTTATTAATTAGTAAAAGATTTGCATCTGTTTATTACAGGAGCTTGCTTGCCAGTTCGGCGAGAAAACTTCGTTCGCCTTTTACAAGGTTGACATGAGCAAATATATCCTGGTCTTTCATTTTGTCCGAGAGGTAGCTCAGCCCGTTTGATGCCGTGTCGAGGTAGGGGGAATCGATCTGCTCAATATCGCCTGTGAACACCATTTTTGTCCCTTCCCCTGCACGTGTAATTATCGTTTTGATCTCATGAGGTGTAAGGTTCTGCGCTTCATCGACAATGAAGAAGATACTCGACAGGCTCCTTCCCCTTATATATGCAAGAGGAGTGATGACAAGCTTTTCTTCTTTCATCATATCATTTATCCTTATGAATTCAGGGCTCTGATGGCTGAATTTATGTTTGATCACAGTAAGATTATCATAGAGGGGCTGCATGTACGGATCCATCTTTTCCTTCACGTCACCCGGAAGGAATCCAAGATCGCGGTTGGCAAGCGGTACTATAGGTCTGGCCAGGAATATCTGTTTGTACCTTTTGTGCTGGGCAAGCGCTGCGGCAAGGGCCAGCAGGGTTTTCCCGGTACCTGCCTTCCCTGTGAGAGAAACAAGTTGTATCTCGGGATTGGACAAAGCTTCAAGTGCAAAGGTCTGCTCGGCATTCCGGGGATCAATACCATAGGTGGTCTGCTTGATTACCCTGTTAAGAAGCTTGTTAACCGGATTATAATGTGCAAGAGCGCTCGATCCGTTATTCTTCATTATGAAAAACTGATGCCCCTTAAGATCTTTGTCGACACTGAACTCCGACGCATTTACTCCCTCCGGCTGCTCATAAAGCTTGCTTATCAGAGCCTGATCCACACCTTCCAGAACGGTAATCCCTTTATAAAGATCATCAATATTGGCAACCTTGTCGTTCTGATAATCCTGAGCTATGATGCCCAGTGACTTTGCTTTCATCCGCAGATTAATATCCTTTGTGATCAGTACGACAGCCTTGTTTTTGTTGGCATTACAAACATATTCCGCTATCGCCAGAATCCGATGATCGGCTGTTCTCTCGGGAAAAGACTGACTAACCTTTTCGGAAAAATCCCTTCCGGTCTCAATATGAAGATTTCCAAGTCCGTCCCCAAGCGGAATATTGGCAGTGAGAAGCATATCTCCCGATAATTTGTCGAGCTCCCTCGTAAATTCCCGAGCGTGAAAATTGATCTGATCATTGCCTTTCTTGAACTTATCCAGCTCCTCGAGAACAACTATCGGGATTATTACATCATTTTCCTCGAAGTTGTATATGCATTTGTAATCATGTAAAAGAACGTTGGTGTCAATAATGAATAACTTCTTGTTATGTTTTTTTGGCATAATTAATAGCTTATATATCAGTAATATATAACAAAAGCTTTCCTGTTATATGTGAACTGCAAAAATAAAGAAATTATGGTATAGTTGGTACAAATGTTGAAAGTTAGTTAATTTGTAGTACTTAGAGTACTTAAAGTACTTAAAGTACTTAGAGTTTTTTAACCCTGAAACCCTGAAACCCTGAAACCCTGAAACCCTGAAACATAATGTTATGAATTACAAAGCAACACTGGATTATTTGTACAGTAGGCTTCCGGCTTATCACAGGATCGGGAAGGCGGCATACAAGAACGATCTTGGAAATACTCTTGCTCTTGATGATTATTTCGGGCATCCGCACAAGAAATATAAAACAATCCATATAGCCGGGACAAACGGGAAGGGATCTGTTTCTCATATGCTGGCTTCGGTGCTTATGGAATCGGGTTACAGGACAGGTCTTTATACTTCACCTCATCTGAAAGATTTCAGGGAAAGAATAAGAGTTAACGGCAGGATGATTCCGAAAGGAGAAGTGACCGGTTTTGTAAAAAAACACAGGGCGATAATTGAATCCGTTCAGCCGTCATTCTTTGAGCTTACAGCTGCTATGGCCTTTGATTATTTCGGCAAAGCCGGCTGTGATGTCGCAGTTATTGAAACAGGGATGGGAGGGAGGCTCGATTCAACAAACATCATAACACCGGTAATTTCGGTGATAACAAATATCGGTCATGATCATATGGACCTTCTCGGAGGTACACTTGAAAAGGTGGCTGCCGAAAAAGCCGGCATTATTAAAAATAATATCCCGGTGGTAATCGGCGAATCAATGCCTGAAACAGATGATGTTTTTATTGAAAAGGCACGTGAAACCGGGTCTGAGATTTATTTTGCAGACAGACATTACATCTGTTCGCCCGGAAAACAATCCGGCAGGATGGGAGACAGGGAGTTCCGGATAAGGATCAGGGCAGATAAAAGGGAAATATCGGGAGTGATACCTCTTGGTGGAGATTACCAGTCAAAAAACCTTCAAACCCTTTTTCAGGTATGTGATTGTATTAAAAATTCGTTTGATATAGACGAAAATACAATACTGAGCGGGATACGAAATGTTATCTCCTCCACAGGGCT
Organism: uncultured Rikenellaceae bacterium; assembly: GCA_964410385.1. Lineage (GTDB taxonomy): Bacteria > Bacteroidota > Bacteroidia > Bacteroidales > VadinHA17 > LD21. The sequence goes on from CAYPHL010000036.1 coordinate 19,781, forward strand.
TATGGGACGCTGGCAGGTTCTTAAGAATAAACCGCTGATTATATGTGATACCGGTCATAACAGGGAGGGAATTGAATATGTTATCAGACAGATTGCCGGGATAAATGCAAGGGAAGTTCATTTTGTCATAGGATTTGTAAATGACAAGGATCTTTCCCTTGTGCTTCCGCTCTTTCCTCAGAAGGCCCTGTATTATTTCACAAGAGCATCTGTTCCCCGTGCTCTTGACGAGAAGATACTGCAGGAGGAGGCGTCACGCTTCAACCTTAAAGGAGATTGTTATCCGTCAGTTAAAATTGCCTTTGAGGCTGCTCTGGAAAATGCCTCGCCCGATGACCTGATATTCGTCGGGGGCAGTACATTTATAGTAGCTGATGTGTTGTAAAATTTAATAACTTTAGTCCTCAAAATCTACTTCAATGAAAAAAGTGCTTTTCATTTCCCTGCTGATTTTATTAATGTTTCAGGGTACAGCCCTGACCGGTCAGAAGATAGTCATTCTTCACACAAATGACCTTCATTCCCATCTTACGGGTTTTGCCCCCGAGCTGGACTATACCCCACTTTCGGTCAATAATGATAAGACAGTCGGAGGATTTGCCAGGATAGCAACAATACTTAAAAATGAAGCCGCCGGGGATGAGGGAATAACCCTGGTTGTTGATGCCGGTGATTTTTTAATGGGCACTCTTTTCCAGGGGATTGAGGTTAAGACAGGTTTCCAGCTGAGACTGATGAAGAAGATGGGTTATGATGTGCTTGCCTGCGGGAATCATGAATTTGATTATGGTCCGGTCAGACTTGCTGAAATTATCGGCACTGCTCATGAGAGAGGTAAAATACCGGCTGTTCTCCTCGGGAATGGTGTTTTCAATCCTTCAGATCCCGGGGATGATGCACTGGAGAAGCTTGTATCCGACAATATTATCGGCAGGACATTCATAATCAGCCGGGGTGGTCTGAAATTCGGTTTCTTTTCCCTTATCGGAAAGGTGGCAGACGATAATGCAGCCTATGCCCCGCCGGTGACATTCTCCTCACAGGCAGCAACTGCACGTAAACTTGTAAAGGAACTGACTGCTGAAAACTGCGATGTTATTATCTGCCTGTCTCACTCCGGTGTCTCAAAGGATAAAAACGGCGCATGGTCAGGAGAAGATGTTGAACTTGCCAGAAAGGTCAAAGGAATAGATGTCATTATAAGCGGACATACACATACATACCTTGACAACCCGGTAATCGTGAATGGTGTGCCGATAGTCCAGACAGGCGAGTATGGTGTCAACGTGGGTAAACTAACCCTCGATTTTAACGGTGGTAACGTAAGTGTCAGCAATTATGCACTTATACCGGTTGATGATAAAACTGAAGGAGATCATCTGATAAACAGCCTTATTGAAGACCAGAAGCAGAAGGTTACGGATGAAATACTCAAACCCCTTGGGATGAGCTATGATAAACCTGTGGCTGAAACAGACTTTCTGCTCGAATGTATTGAAGGCGGTGACATTGAGAACAGTAACCTTGGTCCGCTTGTGGCTGATGCAATTTACAGCTATGTGAATAACCATGTAAAGACCGGTACGGATATCAGTATGGTGGCAGTGGGAGTGATCCGTGACAGGATCGTACCGGGATACCAGACCGCTCCCGATGTGTTCAGGATAATGTCGATGGGCTCAGGTAATGATAAGATACCAGGCTATCCTCTTTCAAGAATATATGTAACCGGACATGAACTTAAAAGTATAATCGAGATCCTTCTGGCAATTTATAAATCGACGCCTTCAAATTACTGCTACTATTCGGGCCTGAAGGTAATGTATGATCCCTCAAAAGGACTGCTCAGGAAAATAAACGGCATTGAAATTGTAAAACCCGACGGAAGTAAGGAAACGGCGGATCTTTCAAGGAAGAATAAAAAGATATATTCAATAACTGCCAATTCCTACATGCTCGAATATATAGGGATAATAAAAAAGAAGACTTTCGGACTTATAAATGTCGTTCCTAAAGATTCAAAGGGAAATCAGATTGTCGATATGAAGACTGCACTGCTTGACCTTGATGAATCTGCCGCAGGATTGCAGGAGGGGAAGGAATGGCTTGCGATAATGGAATATCTGTCATCCATGAAAGATATCAATTCCAATAATATCCCTGATATAGATCAGAAGTACAAAGAACCGGTCAGGACGTTCTTTCTGTCAAGGTAGGGAGTCTGTTTTTACCATTTGCTGAAAGGATTATTCACCTTCAGCCTGTTTTTCATATTTGCCACATTATACCCTATCTGAAACATTGCTTCTGTTATCTTTTCCATTTTTGTGAAATCGATCTTTTCAACAACATCCCCCGGAGTATGATAATCAGTATGTAATCCTGTAGTGAAGAAAAGTACAGGGATATCCTGCTTTACAAAATTATAATGGTCGCTTCTTGCAAAAAGCTGCAGAGGATGATTCCTTCCGCTGAGAGAGTAATCGAAATCAAGCTCTGAAGCGTCATCAACTTCCTTTGCAATATTAACAAGATCCCTGCTCTGGTTGCCTGTAATTACAAACACTTCATCGGGTCCGCTCATAGGATTATCTGATGTGGAATCGGCAACACCTTTCACCCTCCCTATCATATCCATATTCAGATCAGCGATTGTGTTTTCAAGCGGTACAAGAGGATTGCTGACATAATATTCCGATCCGAAAAGCCCGATCTCCTCTCCGGAGACCCACAGGAACATTATGGACCTCAGCGGCTTCTTCTCAAGGCTCTGAAATGCTTCAGCTATCGAAAGAAGAGCTGCACAACCTGTCGCATTATCGTCAGCCCCGTAATTGATCCTGCTGCCTGATCCTCCTATATGATCAGCATGGCCAGAATAAATAACGAATTCTTTCTTCAGGACAGGATCACTTCCTTCAATATATCCGGCAATGTTATTTAAGGTGATCTCCGATTCGGAAGTTTTTATGTCTATCCGCATTCTCTTTCCGGGAATCTGGAATGATCTGGGCCTGAGGCTTCTGTCAATTTCATTCTGAAGATCTGAAATGGTTTTCCCGGTTCCTTTAAGTAATTCATCGGCGACATTTCTGTGTACAAAAAGAATCCTCATCATTCCGGGAAGGGAGAATTTTGGATCCTCAAATCCCTTGAGTTGCATTGACGAACTAATTGCGGAAGCGATCCCCGGTTCCTGTTCCTCAATGGAGGAGAAACCCGATTTGGGATCAGTTACGAAAATGACGGCTTGGGCCTTTGAGAAAAGGAGGCTCCTGAGCTTTACCGAATAGCTCCTGAAGTCATCCCAGTCATATCCCCCGAACAGATACTTGCTTCCGTCTTCAGATGTGGGAGAACGCGTCATCACAAGTAATATCCTGCCTTCAGTGACCAGGCCCTCAAAATCGTTGTACCCGTATTTTTCACTGTTCAGGCCATAGCCTGCAAATACAACCTCACCTTCAATAAGGGCATCTTCCGGATCTCCCGGGAAAAACTGGTAGATATTTCCATTTACTATGGTCGGATCGCCGGTATCCGGTGTTATTTTTATCACCGACTTTCCCTGGTCTATGCCTATCTTAATGACCTGATAGGGCTGAATATAGCCTGACCCGTTAAGCGGTTTAAGTCCCAGCAGCTTTATGTTTGAGACGATATACTCCTGAGCGATATCCAGCCCGGGATCGCCATTTTTTCTTCCTCCGAGAAGAGGGGAGGCTAGGAACCTGACATAGCTTTCAAGATCTGATGATGTTATAACATCAGCACCAGGTAATTTCTTCTGGGAGTGAATGCTGACAGGAAATGTAACTGAGAGTGTCAGAATGATAAGAAAACTTCGTAATAATTTCATCTTAATAATGGTTCTGTTTTTCAGTAACCGGGTGTCAAAGGTAAAAAAGTTTTGAGACTATGAACAGCATAACTGCAGGATTGATTAAGAATGAGACCGTATGACCGCTCAGGAGCGAAGCCTTAATTTCCGCGTGTCCACTTCAGGTATCAGGACTAAGAACAGGGCGATTTTCAAATCTGATATAGTAAATTTATTTTAAGGAAAATGTTAATTTTACGGCAATTGATAAAAGTGAAGATTCGGTAATCCCACTGGACAGAAAGAAGGAGAATGAAATCCCAGAAGCAGAAGCCGGCCACACCGTGGCCTCTTATCATTCTATTTGTATTATTGTCAGCTGGCGAGCTTGCAGTGGGGCTTTACTATTACCAGTATCAGAGGGAACATTTGCTTAATGACAGGACACTGGAACTATCGGCTATAGCTGATCTCAAAGTCAGACAGCTCACACAGTGGAGGCGTGAGCGTATTAATGACGGCATTTCTCTGAGCCAGAATATAATCATAACAAAAAAGTTCCTGGAGTTACTTGATGATCAGAATAACGGTCAGCTGCGAAGTGATCTGAAAGAGAGCCTGAAAGCAATGGTTGATAATTATGATTATTCTTCAGCGCTTTTCGTCGACAGGAATATGCGGGTTATGCTGTTTTACCCTGATGTCGATACACTTATTGGGGATGTTCTCAGAAAAATGCTTCCTCAGGTAATTGAAAGTGGCAAAGTCCAGATAACCGATATTCACAAAGCCGACAAGGTACCATATATGCATATGGATCTTATTGTTCCTTTGCAGGAGAAGGACAACCCGGTTTTCGGGGCTGTCATTCTGAGAATAGATCCCACGGATGTCCTCTTTCCGCTGATACGGACATGGCCTCTGCCCGGAAAAACTTCAGAAGCATTTCTTGTAAAAAAGGAAGCGGACGAAGTGGTTTATCTCACCAGGGTAAAATATTCTGACAGCACAGGTACACTCAGACAATCAGTGAATGAGGAAAAGCTTGCAGCCGCGATGGCCCTCCAGTCAGTCCAGGAAAGTACCGAAGCTATCGATTACCGGGGCGTTAAAGTGGTGGCTGCCATGAAAAAAGTGCCCGAATTGCCATGGTATATTGTGACAAAAGTCGACCGGCAGGAAGTGCTGGGAACCCTCAACCTCGCAATGAGGCAGATCTTCATGATCACCTTCATGTTCATCCTTATTACAGCCCTGCTCTCAGGATTGCTGTGGTGGAACCAGAGAGTACGTTTTTACAGGGGAAAATATGAAACTGAACTGGAACATCTTGCCCTGGTAAGACACTTTGACTATATCCTTAAATATGCAAATGATGTTATAATGCTTTTCAATAAGGATCTGGAGATAATTGAAGCGAATGACCAGGCCCTCGATAAATACCAGTTCGACAGGAAAGAACTGCTGGGAATGAGACTTCATGACCTGATCCCTGAAAAAAGACTGGAACTGTCAGACAATGTTATAAATAAACTCGACACCCAGGGATATCATACTTTTGAAGGTCTTCATAAGAGAAAGGACGGTACGACATTCCCTATGGAGATAAGTGCCAGGAAAATTATGATGGAAGGCCTGGTTTACTATCAGACTATTGCCAGGGATATAACAGAGAGAAAACAATCCGAGGAGATACTGAGGGAAAGTGAAGAAAAATTCAGGAAGATATTCGAAGAGAGTCCTTTCGGGATGGCTATGACAGGGAAGGACCTTGTCATAATCAGAGCTAATTCAGCCTTCTGCAAAATGATGGGATATGCCGAAGAAGACCTGCTGGGAATGACTTTTAAAAGCTTTACCCATCCCGACTATATTGAGCGCGACGAGATTGAGGTTTTGAGACTTATAGCAGATGAAATACCAATTTATCATATTGAGAAACAATATATCAGAAGTGACGGCAGAATGATCTGGGGATCAACCACCCTCAGCATTATCAGGAATAATAATGATGAGGTCCAGTTTTTCCTGGGAATGGTCGAAGACGTGACTTCGAGGAAGTTAGCAGAAGCTGAGCTCATTGCTGCAAAGGAAAAGGCCGAAGAAAGCGACAGACTGAAAACAGCTTTCCTTCATAATGTTTCCCATGAGATACGTACTCCCATGAACGCAATCCTCGGATTTTCATCCCTTCTGAACGAACCGGGAATTACAGAAAGCGAGAGGAACCAGTATATAGATATAATCTTCCAGAGCGGAAACCAGCTTCTTTCCATAATAAACGATATCGTTGACCTTGCAGGCATTGAGAGCGGTCATGTTAAGATAAAGATCGGGAAGGTGAATATCAACAATGTGCTCAGAGATCTTAATGAACAATATGCTTACAAGGTGAAAGCTCAGAATATCGGACTCAACCTGACAATTCCCCTGGAAAATGCTGAGTCTGAGATAATGACAGATGAAACCCGCCTGATCCAGATATTGTCCAATCTCATAAACAATGCCTTCAAGTTCACCAAAAATGGGAAGATTGATTTCGGATATGCCCTTAAAAACGGTTTCCTCGAATTTTTTGTCAAAGACACGGGTATAGGTATTCCTTTAGAATATCATTCACTTATTTTCGAACGGTTCTACCAGGTCGACAGTGCGGTATCGCGTCAATATGCGGGAACTGGTCTGGGACTTTCAATCTGCAGGGCATTTGTAGGTTTGCTCGGTGGAAATATATGGGTAACTTCAGAACCGGGAGCCGGATCGAGCTTCTTTTTTACGATCCCTTATGCCAGGGAAAGAAAGGAACAACCGGAGATACAGAGGGCTTCGAAGTGAGGGGAACCATTGACGGAGGATTGTGGCACTCGGAATGGATTGCTTCGCCCCGCATTGATACTTTGTAATGTTACCGGAGGTTTGCTGATGCGGGTCTCGCAATGACGGTAGCTTCGGAGGGGCGATTGTGGTACTCGCCACGGATTGCTTCGCCCCGCATTGATACTTTGTAATGTTACCGGAGGTTTGCTGATGCGGGTCTCGCAATGACGGTAGCTTCGGAGGGCAATTGTGGGACTCGCAATGACGGTAGCTTCGGAGGGCAATTGGGGTACTCGCAATGACGGTAGCCGGGGGTAGGCGGCTTAGGTTAAAACCTTATGAAAATCGTGAGACTGCCGGTGAAAAGGACCGGAGCGATGGGATTATTGGAGCTGGTTTTTCGTCCCATAGGGAATCCGGGACCAGCATCCAGGTTTATACCGGCAGTTCGTGAGATGTTGAACGATCTTCCAATCCTTGGATAGATTATAAAGTTATATTCTTTTATATAGTCCACATCGATAAGGTAGCCTGCAGCTCCTCCCGAAACATACCAGGGCGCCTGGTCCATAAGCCTTGGCTTTTCACCCAGGTGGTAATAAATTTCAATTCCTGTGGCACCAAATCCGCGTGAATCCAGTGACTGTACCAATCCTGCCTGGATCTTATTACCGTATTTTATCTTTATACCTATGGCCTCTGGAAATCCGTAACCAAAATCTGCTTCAAACCGGTACTTTGGCCTGGTACGGATTTGTGAAACGGCAGGCATAAGAAATAATATTAATCCTGATAGCACAAGCGCCATTCTTAATGACAATATTCCTGCTGATAGGCCGGTTATAATAATTCCGATATCTTTTCGGATTCCATTGCAAGCAGATTTAACTGACATATCTGGCAGAAATTCGGGTTTGGAGCACTATCCTGTTAAAAACGTAAAGTAATTGGTTTTATTGAACCTGCTTATTATTTTGTTAAATTGCATTTGTTTCCTGATTCTCAAAATCCGGCTTTCAAATGAATATCATTTCAACTAAATCCGAATCAGTCCTTGTGCTTGGCATCATAAGCAGTTTTGTACTTTCATGTTCATCAGGAAGTGACAATCCGCGAGGTAATCCTAACCTTGTTTTTGTTTTTGCCGATCAGTGGAGGGCAGAAGCAACAGGATATTCAGGCAATTCACAGGTCCTAACACCAAATGCCGACAGACTGGCACAGGTGTCAGTTAATTTTGCCACGGCAATTTCCACCTGCCCTGTCAGCAGTCCATACAGGGGTTCATTACTTACAGGCCAGTACCCTCTGACCCACGGGATCTTTTTTAATGATAAACCTCTTGCTGATGAGGCCGTTACAATTGCAGAGGTTTACAGGGAACATGGATATAATACAGCTTATATAGGAAAATGGCATCTGAACGGGCATCCCCGGGGAGAAGAGAGAGACAGGCACAGGTTAATGCCTGTCCCCGCGGAAAGACGCCAGGGATTTGAATACTGGAAAGTGCTCGAGTGCTCCCACGATTATAATAACTCAATTTATTATGATGAAAATGATGTGAAGCAAAAATGGCTAGGGTATGATGCCGAAGCCCAGACCGATTCGGCAATTGCATATATCAACAGAAAGAAAGATAAACCTTTCATGCTGTTCCTGTCGTGGGGCCCGCCTCACGATCCCTACCAAACGGCTCCGGAAAGATTCAGGAATTTATATTCCGACTGGAAAGATATTGAACTGCGTCCGAATGTTCCCGACAGCCTCGCTGAGAAAGCTGCAAAACAAATCGCGGGGTATTATGCACATATCGCTGCGCTTGATGAATGCCTGGGGAAACTTCTGGGCGCAATAAAAGAAGCGGGGATAGAAGACAATACAATATTTGTTTTTACATCTGACCATGGAGATATGCTTCAGTCTCATGGTCAGTCCAATAAGCAAAAGCCATGGGATGAATCAACAAGAGTTCCCTTTCTGCTCAGGTTTCCGGAAAAGATAAGGAAGAGCAGGGAGGTCGCAATTCCTTTCGGAACGATCGATATCATGCCAACCCTTCTTGGACTGAGCAGTTTGCCTGTTCCTGATACTGTTGAAGGAACAGATTTCTCATCATATTTGCTCGGTAATGGAAATATTGATATTAAAGCAGCACTAATAATGTGTCCAGTTCCTTTTCACCAGTGGAGCTTTGCAAACGGAGGCCGCGAATATCGTGGAGTAAGGACTGAAAGATATACTTATGCAAGGGACCTCCGCGGCCCCTGGCTGCTTTTTGACAATAAGCATGACCCATACCAGTTAATTAACCTTATAAATAACCCTGGTTATGCTGAAATACAGAATGAGCTTGATGAAGAACTAAATCTTTTACTGAAAAAGAACGGTGATGAATTCAGGGAAGCTGACTATTATATGCAAAAATGGAATTATGACTATGATTAATATTTGTCT
>CAYPHL010000036.1:28974-36607 GCA_964410385.1 uncultured Rikenellaceae bacterium
CTTATAATCACGAATAACAGTTTGATTTATAAATATTTCAATTATGGGAAAGAAACGAAGCATTGATGAGATCAATGAGAAGATCCGCAGCGGGGAAGCAGTGGTTCTGACGGCAGAACAGGTTGCGGCTATGGGCAAGGAGATGACGCCTGCCGAAGTATTTAAAAAAGTGGATGTAGTGACAACTGCTACTTTCGGGCCCATGTGTTCTTCAGGCGCATTTGTCAACTTTGGTCATACCACACCGCCTATGCGCATGGAGAGGATAACATTGAACAATGTCCCCGCATATGGAGGGGTTGCAGCTGTTGATGCTTATATAGGTGCGACCGAAACAGCTATGCCACAGGATCAGTATGGTGGCGCTCATGTTATTGAGGAACTGATCGCGGGAAAAGATGTTCTCCTTCAGGCAACAGCAAAAGGGACAGACTGTTATCCGAGGACTGAAGTGAAATCCCTTATCAATAAGAACACAATAAACGAGTTCATAATGTTCAATCCGCGGAATGCATACCAGAATTATAATGTGGCGGTGAACAGTACCAGCAGGATCAAGTATACTTATATGGGAACCCTTCTTCCGGCCTTTGGAAATGCAAATTTCTCTACATCGGGTGAGCTCAGCCCTCTCCTGAATGATCCCGGACTCAGGACAATCGGATTAGGTACAAGGATCTTTTTCGGAGGCGCTGTGGGATATGTTGCCTGGCACGGTACCCAGTTTAATACAGGCAAACCGCTGAATGAACATGGAGTTCCTGTAGGTAACTCTGCAACTCTTGCACTGATCGGCGATGCCAAACAGATGAGCTCAAGGTTTATTAAAGCCGCATATTTTGAAAAATACGGTGTCACAATGTTTGTGGGTGTAGGAATCCCGATACCTGTTCTGGACGAAGACCTGGCCAGGAACGTATCAATACGTAACAGACAAATTGAGACAAATATTATTGACTACGGATCGGGTAATTTTGAAATACTTGGGCGGATTGATTATGATTCACTTTTCTCTGGGAAGATATCATTCAACGGGAAGAAGATACGTACGGCTCCTTTGTCAAGTGTGAAGGTAGCCCGTGAAATTGCGGATATCCTGAAAAAGGAAATATCTGAAGGACGTTTTTATCTCACTGAACCGGTAAGCCTTTTTGAGAAGACAAAGGGACTGAACAGCCTTGAGATAAGGATCTGATGTTTAACAATTTTAATCTTAAACCATGACAAGTAAAAGATTTGTTCTGACTTTCCATCCTGATGCCACAGGACAACCTATAACATACAACCTCATTAAGAAGTATGACATAATGGTGAACATTATCAAGGCCGATGTATCTCCCGGGGAAATAGGTCACCTTGTAATCGAAATGACCGCACCGGCAAAAGTTATGAAAGAGGGAATGGAGTATATCCGGCAGCAGAAGGTGGATTGTGAACCAATTGACAAGAAGATAACCTGCCGTCAGGATCTTTGTATTCACTGTGGTGCCTGTTCGGCTGTCTGTTTTGCCGGAGCGCTGACAATGAAACGAGACAGTGCCGAGCTCCTTTTCGAGCCTGAAAAATGTGTGGTCTGTGAACTCTGCCTGAAAGCCTGTCCACTGAAGCTTTTCTCAATAGATCTTGGTTAAAAGCTCATCATACCAGCCTCGTTTCTACCGTGAATCGATGGGTAATGACCGATGGAGGAGCTTCAGGTCAGTTCTGAAGGAAACCGATCTGTGGGTGGCGGTTGATGCCGGAAAGTATGACAGGTCGATCGAAGGATTTACTCTCGATAGGATCCGCTTTTACCGGCATATTCTCGATGATTTTATTATTAAGCACCCTGAGTTCAGATCATCACTTAAACCGGTTCAGATTACCGAAGGATCACACCCGCTGATTCTCAACATGGGGAAAGCGGCTGAAGCAGCCGATACGGGACCTATGAGCGCAGTGGCCGGAGCTATTGCCGAAAATATCTGCAATGATCTTGTCAGGGAATTCGGATTAAAGGAGGCGATCATTGAGAACGGGGGTGATATATTTATGAAACTTTCAACTCAGGCTACAATATCTGTTTATGCAGGTAAATCCCCTTTGTCGGAGAAGATCAGTCTTGTCATCAACCCTGATGAGACTCCGGTAGCTGTTTGTACTTCTTCAGGGTCCTTTGGACATTCACTCAGTTTCGGAAAGGCAGATGCATGCATGATAGCCTGCCGTTCCGGAGCCCTGGCTGACGCCTATGCAACAGCATTCTGCAATGAGGTTAAGAGCAGGGATATGGTACTCACGGTTACTGAAAAAGCTCTTAAGAAACCTGAAATCCTTTCCGTTGTCATCATTTTGGATGACAAAGTTGGTCTCGGCGGTAGGTTGCAAATTAAAATCTGAGATTGAGTTTTCCCTTTGTGCTCTTTGTGTAAACCTTAGTGCTCTTTGTGGTTAATGAAAAATATTATTTAACCACCAAAGGACACGAAGTACACACTAAGAGCACAAAAGTCTTATATTGTACTTTTGAATTCAATTTGTTTAAAAGGCAATAGTTCAGTATCTTTATTGGATTCAAAAATAATGCGTTACCAGGGTACTGTGGATCACTAAGAGTGGACTATAATTGAATTGATTATGAGCAGAATTATCATGAACAGCCTGGACTATACCAGGATAATGAAAAGCATCGACGATGCTAAAAGTCAGAAGACAATTAAAGCTGATGAAGCAGAGAAGCTTATCAATGAACTCAATGCTGCAAAAATAGTCGATCCCCGGAATGTTCCAGTCGATATTGTTACAATGAACTCAGTAGTACAGGTGAGTTTCCTTAATACAAAAAAACAATTGCAGTTTCAGATCGTATATCCCGACCAGGCTAATTTTAAAGAAAATAAGATCTCTATTTTTTCCCCGGTCGCCACTGCTCTTATAGGTTATAAGGAATCAGATGAAATCGAATGGATGGTGCCTTCGGGGATGACAAAGATACGGATCGATAAAATAATCTATCAGCCAGAAGCTGCAGGAGATTATACACTTTGATCATTTGGGTCCCCCTCTGAAAATATTTCTTACAGGGTCTGCAGAAAAACTTGACTTTAGTTCAGGTCCATCGTAACTTTGATTCAGGTTACAAAAAGTACATGTTCTGATTGAGGCCTCCTTTGTGCTCTTAGTATGAACTTTGTGCTCTTTGTGTTTAAATTTAAAAGTGTTTAAATAAAAAAGCCATGTCAAAGTATCGAATTGTTTCAATAGATGGAGGAGGAATCCGCGGACTTATTACCACTGTTCTTTTCCAGAGGCTGACAGCAACTCCCGGCCTCGAAAAAATTCTTGATAAAGCTGACATGGTTGCAGGCACATCAACCGGTGGACTGTTATCTCTGGGCATAGCTCATGGAATTGACCTGGAAACCATCAGAAAAATGTATGTGGAGAGGGGACCGGTGATCTTCGATGATTCCTGGCTTGACAATCTTCACGATCTCGGGAAACTGAGGGGAGCTGATTACAATATAACACCCCTGCGTAATGAGCTTAAAAAGCTTCTAGGTGATGCGACCCTCGGGCAGCTTAAAAAGAAGGTACTTATTACAGCTTTTGATCTGGACAATGAGGATCCTGATCCGGCAAAGCGAAGGTGGAAACCAAAACTGTTCCATAATTTTCCCGGAGAGGGCAGTGATGGTGATTATTCAGCTGTCGATGTCGGCTTATACACCAGTGCTGCACCTACATTTTTCCCGTCAGTCGACGGCTATGTCGACGGTGGCGTCTACGCAAGCAATCCGTCAGTCTGCGCTCTTGCCCAGACACAGGATAAACGGTATAAACCTAATCCGCAGATAAGAAATATATTGCTGTTCTCGATCGGGACAGGGACGAGCCTCCAATATATAAAAGGCAAATCTCTTGACTGGGGGTATATAAAGTGGGTAAAGCCGCTGATCGATCTTATGTTCGACGGAACCGCAGGGATTGCTGATTACCAGTGCAGTCAGTTCCTGGGTCCAGGGTATCACAGGCTTGGTCCCGTTTTCCCTCCGGGTCTGACAATCCCTATGGACGGAGTGAAAAAAATTCCTGAAATGATTGATTTTGCAGAATCGGTCAATATTGATGAATCAGTTGAGTGGCTGAAGAAAAAGTGGATGACGGATTAAATTAATTTTATTCTTTAGTATATTGACAGTGAGCCTGATCCGGTATCTGCCGGCTGAATTGTCATCCCAGCTTATCTGCTGGTTATAAACGATTTTTGATTATTGATCAAAATAATTAGGTTATTTCCCCTGACTTTATTAACTTTTTAGTCGAAACCTGATTAAAAAATCTTTATTATGATGCGTATTATTAAATCCATTTTCGTTCTGATGGCTCTTTGTCTGTTTACTGCAACTGTGAACGGGCAATCAGCCATTTCCGCCGCGGGCGGAACAGCCACCGGCTCCGGTGGCACTGTAACCTATACTGTAGGCCAGGTGGCTTACAGTACATTTACCGGTTCTTCAGGCTCTGTGGCCCAGGGAGTTCAGCAACCCTGGGAAATATCTACTGTAACTGCAATTGAAAAAACCGAAGGGATAGCACTTGAAATGAGTGTTTATCCAAATCCGACAGGCGGAGAATTGAAACTTACTATCAAAGAATTCAATGACAAAAACCTCCGTTTCAGGCTTTATGATATGAACGGATTGCTTCTTCAGGATAAAAAGATCGATGCAGAAGAAACTGAAATCTCGCTTCAGGATTATTCTTCAACATTATATTTCCTGAGGATAGTGAATAACAAACAGGATATCAAGGTTTTCAAGATTGTTAAGAACTAATCCGGGGTTTTCCGTTCAGGATTAAGCGTTCCGGGTTCCGGGTTCAAGGTTTCAAGCTCCAGGAAATCTTGAATTTTGAATCTTGAATTTTGAATCCGAAACCTTATCGGCAAATAACAATATAATCATTCTATCTAAAATAATTCTTATGAAAAAACTATTTACACTTACAGTCGTTGCAATTATAACACTGTCTGTTTTTGCCCAGGTTCCTCAAAAACTGAGTTACCAGGCAGTGATACGCAACGCCTCGGGAGAACTGGTTGCCAATCAAACCGTTGGCATAAAGTTCAGCATCCTTGAGGGATCAGTATCCGGTACTCCTGTTTATGCTGAAACTCATATAACTACCACCAACACGAATGGTCTTGTATCGGTAGATATTGGTGGAGGAACCATTATATCAGGTTCCTTTGCAGCTATAAACTGGGCAGATGGGACTTTCTTTTTAAGGACAGAAACTGATCTTTCAGGCGGAGCAAATTATACAATCTCCGGTACAAGCAAGTTTTTGAGCGTTCCTTATTCACTCCATTCAGGTCAGGCAGAAAGTGCAACAGAATCTGATCCCACGTGGGCCGGGCTTGCCAATGAAACAGGTAATATTGGCAGAGCCGGACAGGTTGGGATTGGATTAACTGCTCCGGATGCATTACTGCATACAGATGGCAGGGGAACTGGTCAGGGAAATGTCCTGTTTGTCGGAGCATACAAATTACCAAACCCGGGAAATGCTCCGGCATCAGGTCCTGGTACACGTATGATGTGGTACCCGGATAAAGCCGCCTTCAGGGCTGGATTTGTAGAAGGCACTCAATGGAATACTGCTAATATTGGTGATCATTCCGTTTCAATGGGATTTAATACCATTGCGTCAGGCCCTAGGTCATTTTCTATCGGAGAAAATACCACTGCCTCAGGACATAATTCATCAGCCTTGGGAGAGGGTACAATTGCATCAAGTTTTTGCGTTACTGCAATCGGAAGCTATAACTCTGGAGGAGGCCTGGCCAATAATTGGCAGGCAACTGATCCGCTTTTTGAGATTGGCAATGGGACATCATCTTCGGCCAGGAACAATGCTTTTACGGTTCTGAAAAACGGTAATGTTGGGATCAGGGCAAACAGGCCATCTTCAGGGTTATATCTGAAAGGTACAGGATGGCCTTCATCTTTTATAATCATAGAATCAGATGATGGAGAGGATGCCGGTATCCGTTTGAATGAAGGGACAACAGCAAAATGGTCTCTCTTCTGTGATGGTGGCACTGATGGTCTGCAGATTTATAATAATGGGGGTGTAACAGCAATTTTCTGCAAGCAGGTCAGTCCTTGTTATGTGGGAATAGGTACCAGGCAGCCAACCTGCCAGCTTCAGGTAGGCAGCACGGGTGACGGAAGCCAGGCCCGTGCCAATGCATGGAATCTGCTGTCGGATATAAGATTAAAAAAAGACCTTTCTGATCTTTCCGATCCGCTTGGCATGATAAGCAAAATTAAAGGTTTTTATTTCTACTGGAATACAGGTACAGATCAGTCACGACAGGTAGGTTTTTCGGCACAGGATGTCCGGAAAGTACTTCCCGAGGTGGTCTCGTCTGCAAGTGATGGTTATATGGCAATCGAATACGGGAAAATGGCTCCGTTATTTGTAGAAGCCATCAAAGCTTTGAAAGCTGAGAACGAAGATCTTAAGGCTCGCCTCGAACGACTGGAGGCCAAGGTTGGCAGATGATTCAGGATCTCGGTTCAAGATTCAGGATTCAAGATTCAAGATTCAGGATTCAAGATTCGGGATTCGAGATTTAGTTGGCAGGGGAAAAGTTGGCAGTTGGTAAAGAAGAAGTTGGAAATAAAAGTTGGCAGTTGGTAAAGAAGAAGTTGGAAATATAAGTTGGCAGCTGGCAAAGGTTTTGGACCTGAACTTCGGAATCAGGAGTACGAAGCCCTGCGCCCTCAGCTCTTAGCTCTTCCCTCTTAGCCCTGAAGTTATCGTTATATTGGATATTATATAAAATAAAGACAAATCTTATGAAAAAACTATCTACTCTTCTTGCAACAATATTAATTGTATATAACGTTTTTGCCCAGGCTCCCTTTAGGCTGAGTTACCAGGCAGTGATCCGCAACTCCACCGGTGGACTTGTTGTCAGTCATGATGTCGGGTTGAAGATCAGCATTCTTCAGGGGTCAGCCTCCGGAACAGCAGTATATGTTGAAACCCATACTACAACGACAAATACAAATGGTCTGGCAACAATTGAGATCGGAGGGGGAACTCTGGTTTCAGGCAATTTTAGTACTATCACTTGGGGCGCTGGTACATATTTCCTGAAAACTGAAACTGATCCTTCAGGAGGTACAAGTTATACAATTACCGGAACGAGTCAACTTTTAAGCGTACCTTATGCTTTATATTCAAAAACATCTGAAGGTCTGAAGTTACCCTTCGCCGGAAATCTTGAATACGATGGGTGGCCTTTATCTGTTACAAATACAAAGGGAGCAATCTATGGGAAAAGCACAACTTCAACAGGATCTGTAACCGCTATAAAAGGTGAATCTGCTTCAGAATCAGGCGTCGGAGTTTTCGGTGTAAACACTGCAACATCGGGTATCAATTCTGGAGTTTATGGAACTGCCAATTCAGGTTATGGTGTCCGGGGATATGGAACAATCGGCGTAACCGGCACTTCAGATCGTGCTGATGGAAGGGGATCGGAAGGAATTAATTCATCCACCTCAGGATCCACGGCATATGGGGTTTATGGTGTAACAATGTCAGCTCAGGGAACAGCTGTTTATGGTAAAGCTGC
>CAYPHL010000037.1:0-5121 GCA_964410385.1 uncultured Rikenellaceae bacterium
CACATGACTACTCTGTCCACTTTCATCACTACTCACCCCTCTCCTCATCTCCCCCTCACCTCATCTCCCCCTCACCTCATCTCCCCCTCTCCTCATCTCCCCCTCTCCTCATCTCCCCATCACCTCTTCACCTCCACCTTCGCCAGTTTCTCATAGAACCTTATAATACCCCCGTGATCATTATCCCCGAACCCGTCAACCTTTAAAGCCTGCATTATCTCCATCACAGCTGAGGTCAGCGGAAGCGGTACACCGACTTCATGCGATGCTTCAAGGGCATTCTTCAGATCCTTTATATGGAGATTTATCCTGAATCCCGGATTGAATTTCCTGTCCATGATCAGTGGAGCTTTTGCATCAAGCACTGTACTTCCGGCCAGACCTCCTCTTATTGCCTGGTAGACAAGCTCCGGCTCGACGCCTGCTTTTTCTGCCAGGACGAGAGCCTCCGACATTGCAGCGATATTCAGGGCCACAATGATCTGGTTGGCAAGCTTTGTAACATTTCCGGCACCGGATGATCCTGTAAGCACCACAGATCCCGCCATTGCTTTCATAACTGGATAACATCTGCCAAAGACCTCCTTCTTTCCCCCAACCATTACAGATAAAGTACCTTCGATGGCTTTCGGTTCGCCTCCGCTAACCGGAGCATCAAGCATTGCAACACCTTTCTCTTCAAGAAGCGCGGCAAGCTCCCTGCTTACAATAGGAGAGATCGAGCTCATATCGATAAGAACTGACCCTGCTTTGAAACCATATATCAGTCCGTCCTTACCGCTGACAACCTCCTTTACCTGTGGTGAATCGGGAAGCATTGTTATGACTGTCTCACATTCTTCCGCTACGGATGCAGGACTTGATGCTTTCCCGGCACCAAGTGAAACAAGTTCCCCGACAGCACTTTCATTAAGGTCATGTACAATAAGCTTATATCCTGCCTTGATAAGGTTCTTACTCATGGGTTTTCCCATTATTCCCAATCCGATAAATCCGATCTTTGACATTTTTTACCTTTTAATTTTTAATCAGTTCATATTTTTTTCAATTCAAACCTTTGGATCTTTCCCACAATCAATACGTAGCTTACAACAGCCATGAAAGCATGGAAGCTTACGAATACAAGTGCCCAGCTGAAAGATCCTGTTGCCTTAATTATATATCCTATTGCAATAGGTGTAACAATGCTTGACAGGTTGCCGAAAGTATTGAATAAAGCTCCGCTCAGTCCCGTAATTTCTTTCGGAGCGGTATCAGCATTAACTGCCCAGCCCAGAGCTCCTATCCCTTTCCCGAAATAGGAGAGGGCCATAAGGGCAACAACTATCCATTCAATAGCTGTAAAATTACAGAAAACCATGCTCATGGATATCAGCATGCCTGCTACAATAGGTACTTTTCTTGCTACTGAAAGAGAATAGCCTTTCCTCAGGAGTGAATCGGAGAATATCCCTCCAAGATTACCCCCGATGAACCCGAAGATAGCGGGAAGAACTGCAATGAAACCGGCCTTGAGGATAGTCATCCCCCTCTCCTGTACAAGGTAAACAGGGAACCATGTAATGAAGAAATACGTGATAGCATTGATACAATACTGGGCAATATATACTCCCAGGAACATCCTGCACTTCAGCAGCTGACCCAGATACCGCCATTTCGGGGCCGATCCGCTTTTCTTCTTCTCTTTTCCGTCAATATCCATATCTACGAGAGCTCCTCCACTTGTAATATAATCGAGCTCTTTCTGATTGATATAGGGGGATTTTTTCGGTTCATGGACAAATTTCTGCCAGACGATAAGAAAAATAAAGCCAACGCATCCCATAAAGATGAATGACCACTTCCATCCGTAAGTATGAACAATAAAGCCCAGCACCGGGGCGAACAGTACGGTGGCAAAGTATTGTGCAGAATTGAATATGGCAGCTGCCGTTCCTGTCTCTTTCGAAGGGAACCATGCAACACTTATCCTGCTGTTTGCCGGGAAAGCGGGAGATTCTGCAATCCCCAGCATGAATCTCAATGTAAACAGAACCGCTACGGCGGTAAAGCCCGAAAGGGATCCTGTGAATCCTGTTATGAATGTAAAAAATGACCATGAAAAGAGGCTGACGGCATAGACTATCCTTGAGCCGAACCTGTCGAGAAGCCATCCTGCCGGAAGCTGGGCAAGGACATAAGCCCATCCGAATGCGGAGAAAATATACCCGAGCGATACGGAATCCAGCCCAAGGCTCTTCGAAAGTGCCGGCCCCGCTATTGACAGAACCGTCCGGTCGGCATAGTTGATGGCTGTAGCAAAGAACAGCAGGCTGACTATAGCCCACCTGAAGTTAGTCTTCTTCTGTTCTTCCGGTACCAGGTTAAGTGAGGTCATTTTCTTTTTCTGTAAAGATTAAAAATGATTCAGGGAAATGAATCGCTATTTACAAAATATTAGATTTCCGGATTCATTTTGTTGATATATTTAACATTTGTTTACAATGATTTCCCTTTGCGGGCTTTGCGACATCCTTTGTGGCCTCTGCGGTTAAATGGTTTTTTCTTTTACCGCAAAGTGCGCAAAGTTTTTCGCAAAGGGCACAAAGGGAATTAGTAATTATTGAAAAATGGCAGAAGCACCGATAATAATCAGAACAACAAAAGAAGACAATGTCGGTATTATTGCAAATACCGGAGGATTAAAAAAAGGGACCATCCTCAGTGACGGGATTATTTTGTCTGATGATATCCCCACCGGCCACAAAGTTGCCCTTACCCCGATTCCCGAGGGCGGAAGGGTCATCAGGTACGGACAGGTGATCGGATACGCCGTTAATCCTGTAAACCCCGGCGAATGGATACACGAATCCAGAATGAGCCTCCCAGAACCTCCGGGTCTCGATTCAATTCCCCTTCCTCTCAAACCTCAGCCTCAGCCTCAACCTCAGCCTTTGGCCGGTTATTCATTTCACGGGTATCCTAACTCTGACGGTACTGTCGGTACAAAGAATATCCTCGGTATAACCATCAGCGTTCAGTGTGTTGCCGGGATAACAAATTACATCGTAAAGAAGATCAGAGAGGAGTTGCTGCCTAAATATCCCGGTGTGGATGATGTAGTTGCACTGAACCATTCTTATGGATGCGGGGTAGATATTAAGGCCGCCGAAGCTGAGATCGCGGTCAGGACAATAAGAAATATTGCTGCTAATCCGAATTTCGGGGGACAGATCCTCATAACCTCACTGGGATGTGAGAAACTCTTGCCTGAAAGGCTTCTTTTCAATGATCCTGTAGCTTCCCCGGATGCCGGAAATGCCGGGAGGGAGATCATTGTACTTCAGGACGAATCATACCACGGATTTAATGCCATGGTCTCAGCTATAATACAGAAAGCAGAGGAGAAATTAAAGCTTCTGAATGCCAGAAAGCGGGTATTATGTCCTGCTTCCGATCTTATAGTTGGGATGCAATGCGGAGGTAGTGATGCTTTTTCGGGCATCACGGCAAATCCGGTAGCAGGTTTTGCATCTGATCTTATAGTACGTGCAGGAGGTACCGTCATGTTCTCTGAAGTTACCGAGGTCAGGGATGCAATTCATCTTCTTGTACCCAGAGCAGTAGCCCATGAAGTTGCGAAGGCGCTTATTGATGAGATGAGATGGTATGATAATTACCTTGCACGCTGGGGATCGGACCGCAGCGCCAATCCTGCACCGGGGAACAAAAGAGGCGGACTGAGCAATATCGTTGAGAAAGCCCTGGGATCTGCTGCAAAATCAGGAACAAGTCCCATTGCTGATGTTCTGTCACCAGGTGAGAGGATAAAACGCAAAGGACTGATCTTTGCAGCGACGCCGGCCGGAGATTTTGTCTGCGGTACCCTGCAGGTAGCAGCCGGGATGAATGTTCACGTTTTCACGACAGGGATGGGCACTCCTTATGGCCTGTCAATGGTTCCGGTAATAAAAGTCGGAACGAACTCAAAGCTCAGCAACCGATGGTTTGATCTTATCGATCTTGATGCCGGACAGGTTGCTCTTGGACAGAAGACAATTGAAGAGATGGGGTGGGAGCTGTTCAGTATGATCCTGGATGCAGCCAGCGGCAAAAAGATCACAGCAGCAGACAGGCTGGGATTGCATAATGACCTGGTACTTTTCAATCCCGGACCGGTAACCTGATATCCGGTTGATCAGATTGATCCGGCAGCTTCCCGGAGGATTTCGGCAGACCTGTTCAGAAGGGTCATTTCTTCAGCGGAAAGAGGACTTTCTATTATTCTTTTCACTCCTTTGTCGGAGACTATTGATGGTACGCTGAGGCATACATCCTTTAGTCCGAATTCACCATCCAGATAAGTTGAGACAGTCATTACACTGTTCTCACCTCTAAGTATTGCGCCGGTTATCCTGACCATTGCCAGTCCCACTGCATAATGTGTTGATCCTTTATAGGAGATTATATGATATGCTGATTCGCGCACCTGTTGTTCGATAAGCTTCCGTTCATTTTTCCAGTCGGAACATTTCCTGCAGAGAGGACAATATTTATCTATGTTTATTCCTCCGACATGGGTCATTGACCATGCAGCAAACTCACTATCGCCATGTTCTCCGAGAATATAAGCATGAACATTATGTACATCAACATCGCAATGTTTACTGAGCAGATGTCTGAACCGGGAGCTGTCGAGGACAGTACCGGAGCCGATCACCCGGCCTCTTTCCCATCCCGACCGTTTGAGAGCAACATAAGTCATAATGTCGACCGGATTGCTGACTATCAGCATTACTCCCTTGCTATCCCTTGAAGCTATTTCTTCAGTAATAGCTCCGATTATTTCAGCATTTTTCCGCAGCAGTTCGAGGCGTGTTTCTCCTGGTTTCTGTGCAGCGCCGGCGGTAATGACAATAACATTTGCGTCAGCATAATCATCCGGAGAACCTGTCCTGATGTCGACTGTCGGGAAGTAGGGCTGGCCATGTATAAGATCCAGGACCTGTCCTTTTGCAAGGTCTTCGTTTCTGTCGATAAGTACTATCTCGTCGGCAAGGCCGCTCTGTGCAAGGGCATAACTGTAGGTAGCCCCAACCGCCCCTGCTCCGACAACCACAACTTTCCTCTGAGTGGATTGAT
>CAYPHL010000037.1:5221-17016 GCA_964410385.1 uncultured Rikenellaceae bacterium
GCCGCCTATATAACAATCCCAGCCACCTTTTGTTCCCTTCCTCAGAATAATTCACGGTTTTACCTGCCTCGTTTCTGATCAGTGATTATATATATATTTGCCCCAAAAGTATCAGATTTTGACTGAACTCAATTTTTGCAGTCTGAGCAGCGGGAGCAGCGGAAATTGTTATTATCTGGGTAACAGTAACAGCGGGATATTGATTGATGCCGGCATTTCAGCTTCTTTGATCCGTAAGTATCTTAACAATCTTGGCATTCAAATTGAAACTATTACAGGAATACTTGTCACCCACAATCATATTGATCATGTAAAGGGACTTGAACTGCTCACGCGTAAAAATCATATACCTGCATATACAACCCGGAAGATCAGGCAGAATATTCTCGGATCGGTAAAAAAAATGATCCCGGATTCTGTCAGGACGATCCCGATGCTGGAATCATTCCGCCTGGCGAGCCTTGAAATACTGGCATTCCCCGTTTGCCACGATGCCCCCGAGACCATCGGTTTCCATGTTTGTGGGGGTGACAGAAAAATAACAATTGCCACCGATCTGGGACATATATCTCCCGTGGCTGCTTCCTACATCCGGAATTCAAATTTCCTTGTGATCGAATCAAATTATGATGAACGGATGCTAAGCGAAGGAAGTTACCCGCGATTCCTGAAAGCAAGGATCAGATCAGATAACGGTCATCTGGGAAATCATCAGACTTCCTCTTTCCTTGCGGAAATTTTAAATGATGATCTCAGAAATATTTGTCTTGCCCATCTGAGCATGAACAACAACACCCCTGAGATCGTCCTTCAGACACTGCACCGGACACTTGCCGAAAGGGGTGTCGTTCCCGGAGATCATCTGCAGATAAGAGTCCTTGACCGCAGTGCTCCCACCGGAATAATTCGGGTGATTTAACAGCGGAATTGCCATAATTCTTACTGATTGTTATTTTTTTCATCATAATTGATAATTTCGATTATTTTAGTCCCCTGTTTTTGATCCTGATAAACCGGGGCCTGGCTTCACAGAAATGGTAGTGTCTGATCCGGCCGGTTAAAGCCCGGCAGAAGGATCAGTAAAGCGGTAATACTAATCCCAGACAATGGCAAACAAACTTTTCAGAACAAAATCCCTTCAGCAGATGATGCAGGCTGTCTCAGACTCTGAGCATGGTCTTAAGAGGGCTTTAACAGCTACAAACCTTGTATTTTTAGGGATCGGCTGTATAGTCGGAACAGGTATTTTTGTAATTACAGGCACAGCAGCAGCTCAGTATGCAGGGCCTGCACTGAGCATATCATTTGTAATATCAGCTCTGGTATGTATGTTCGTGGCGTTATGTTATACTGAATTTGCTTCGATGATACCAATATCCGGAAGCGCTTATTCATATGCATATACTACAGTGGGAGAGATACTTGCCTGGTTCATAGGATGGAACCTGGTGCTTGAATATGTTTTCGGAGCATCACTTGTCGCAGTCGGATGGTCAGGATATGTTGTAAGTTTCCTGAGAGATTTCGGGATTGTAATTCCTGCTGATCTGTGTAACGCTCCGTTCACTTTTAAGGATGGAGAATGGATCGCCACAGGGGCCATTCTTAATTTTCCTTCGGTTTTCATTGTTACACTCATCACAACAGTTCTCTATTTCGGAATAAAGGAGTCGGTGAGATTCAATAATATAATTGTTATAATAAAAATTGCAGTTATCCTCCTTTTCATCGGATTCGGTATTTCTTATATTAACCCGGAGAACTATGTGCCTTTTATTCCTGAAAATACCGGACAACCAGGTCAGTTCGGATGGAGCGGAATATTCAGGGCTGCAGGGATAGTGTTCCTTGCATTTCTTGGCTTTGATGCAGTTTCGACAGTCGCACAGGAGTCGAAAAATCCTCAGCGCGATATGCCAATAGGTATACTTGGCTCACTCATCATTGTTACAATACTTTATATTTCAGTTTCTCTGGTCCTTACAGGAATGGTCAATTATAAGCTTCTGAATGTTCCCGATCCGATAGCTGTCGGGATCGATTCCGCCGGGGCCCGACTGTTCTGGCTAAGACCGATAATAAAAATTGGAGCAATAGCAGGAATGAGCTCGGTGATCCTTGTCCTGCTGACAGGTATGCCCAGGATACTCTATGCAATGTCGGTCGACGGACTTTTACCGCCTGTCATCGGGAAGGTTCACAGGAAATTCAGGACTCCTCATATAACCACAATAATTGTCGGATCAATAGTAGCTGTAATTTCAGGTCTCTTTCCAATCGATCTGATAGGAGAGCTGGTTTCCATCGGGACCCTCCTTGCATTTGCGATGGTCTGCGTAAGTATTTTAATCCTCAGGATCAAACGCCCTGATATGCATCGTCCCTTCAAAACTCCGGTTGTCTGGTTTGTTGCCTCAGCCGGAACATTAGGATGTATCTACCTGATGACCTCACTTCCCGGTTCAACCTGGGTAAGGCTTGGGATATGGACCCTGTTAGGCCTGTCAATATATTTCTTTTATGGGATGAGGCACAGCAAGTTAAATGATTTAACCAGATAAAGGTATGGCAAACAGTTTTTTTGCAAAAAAGTCGGTAGATGAGCTTCTTGCCCAGACTGAAGAAAGTGAACATAAACTGAAAAGAGCTCTGGGATCCTTTGATCTTGTATTACTTGGGATAGGTGCAATAATCGGTACAGGGATATTTGTTCTTACAGGAGTGGGAGCTGCTCTTCATGCAGGACCTGCGGTGACCCTTTCATTCGGCGTTTCGGCTATAGCCTGTGTGTTTGCTGCATTATGCTACGCGGAGTTTGCATCGATAATACCTGTAAGCGGCAGCGCATATACATATGCCTATGCCACTATAGGTGAACTTCTTGCATGGATAATAGGCTGGGACCTTATCCTGGAATATGCAGTCTGTTCAATTACTGTGGCAATAGGATGGTCGGGCTACCTTGTTAATCTTCTTGCAGGAATGGGAATAATCATTCCTGCCTGGCTCTGCACACCACCGTTCAATGTACCTGCACTGATAATAGTTGCTATAATTACGACACTTCTTGTGATAGGTATCAAGGAAAGTGCAAGATTCAATAATGTCATAGTAATTGTCAAGCTGGCGGTAATTCTCTTCTTCATAATCTTCGGTATCTTCTTCATTAAACCTGCAAACTGGAGTCCCTTTATGCCTTTCGGATGGACAGGTGTGATGACCGGTGCTGCAATTGTATTTTTCGCATACATAGGA
This sequence comes from uncultured Rikenellaceae bacterium, assembly GCA_964410385.1. GTDB lineage: Bacteria > Bacteroidota > Bacteroidia > Bacteroidales > VadinHA17 > LD21. The sequence goes on from CAYPHL010000037.1 coordinate 8,477, forward strand.
TTTGATGCCGTATCAACGACTGCTGAGGAAACAAAGAATCCTCAGCGTGATCTTCCGATCGGGATAATTGTATCACTCCTTATTTGTTCGAGCCTTTATATCATTGTTGCTCTTGTTCTGACAGGGATGATCCCGGTAATGGAATATGCAGATAATCAGTCTTTCCTTTCGGCTCCGATCGCTTTCGCTCTGAATGTCATTCACCAGGACTGGGCTTCAGGGATAATTTCGGTAGGTGCTGTAATGGGAATAACAAGTGTTCTTCTTGTCATGATGATGGGTCAGCCAAGGGTCTTTTTCGCAATGTCGCGTGACCGGCTTTTCCCCGAGAAAATATCAAAAGTACATCCGCGCTTCAGAACACCTTACAGAACAACAATAATCACAGGAATCGCAGTCGGACTTATTGCACTTCTGATTCCTATAGGTACTGCTGCCGAACTGGCAAACATTGGGACACTCTTTGCATTTGCCATCGTTTCGGCAAGTGTATTTCTTCTCAGAAGGACAAATCCCGGTATCAAACGTTCTTTCAAAGTACCCCTTGTATGGATAATCTCTCCGCTGGGAGTTATTTCGAGCCTTTACCTGATGTACAGCCTGCCTGTTCTTACATGGCTCAGGTTCCTTGCGTGGCTTGATATCGGACTTTTGATTTATTATTTTTATGGCCGGACACACAGCAGAATATCTGAAAAAGTGAACAGGGATAAGACTTTCAGCTGGAAGGATTTGCTTGAGTTTTTCGGGATATTTGCTCTTATAAATGGTCTGTTGTTCGGGATTCTTTCTATCCTGGCCATTATCGGCGCCACATCGCTGAAATCATGGGATGAAATAAGTTTTGAGCCACATCATTCTCTGATTGTCTGCGGGATACTTATTCTGACAGGATCAGTGATGTTCTTTACTGGCAGGATAAGTAAGAAAACAGGAACCTGAACCGGACTGACATATACCTTCATTATTTTGATACCATCCCGCCCGGGATCAGAGGGTTGAGAAGAACATAATATTTACAACTTTCTGCTTAAATCTTTTATTTTTAGGTATATTGCATAGGCCTGAATTTTTACAAATCATATTTTATGAATATTAAGGGAACTCCTTCACGAGGTTTACTAGGAACCACAATCGGATTTTTTTTCGGATTTGCTGCAGTTGCACTGTATGGACCAACAGCCGCAAAGTTCAAGGAGGCAATGGATCTTACACCGGCCCTCGTCGGACTTCTTATAGCAATCCCTTCACTTTCCGGATCGTTGCTCAGGATCCCTTTCGGAGCCTGGGTTGATATATCAGGAGGACGAAAACCTTTTCTGATCCTTTTATTCTTGAGTGCCACCGGTCTGGGAGGTGTTACACTGCTCCTTTTTACTTCATATCCTGATGGAATGAAAGGGCTTTACTGGCTGGTGCTTTTCTTCGGATTTTTGAGCGGATGTGGTATTGCAACATTCTCGGTGGGTATTGCACAGACTTCATACTGGTTCCCGCGCGCCAGACAGGGATCGGCTCTGGGAACATTCGGCGGACTGGGAAACCTTGCACCCGGATTATTCTCAATAATATTACCTCTTTATCTAACCCGTTTCGGATTCATTTCCGCATATTTCGCATGGTTCCTTTTCCTGCTTCTCGGGATAATACTCTATGCTTTAATAGCAAGGAATTCATATTATTTCCAGTTCAGGAAAGCCGGTTTTGAAGTTGATGAGGCAAAAACCAAAGCACGTGAGCTTGGACAGGAGATCTTTCCTTCCGGGGGAGTAAAGGAAAGTCTGGTAAACTCAGCCAAAGTTATCAATACATGGGCCCTTGTTGTACTTTATTTTAGCACGTTCGGTGGTTTCATCGCCTTGACTGCCTGGTTCCCCACATACTGGAACGAGTATCAGAATTTTGAACCTGTTAAAGCAGGATTGTTCACAGCTGTTTTCTCAATACTTGCATCGCTGATCCGTGTTTACGGAGGAAAAGTTGCTGATAAGATTGGCGGCGAAAGAACTGTTCTTATCTCTATGTCCCTGATACTGATTTCTGCTGCAATGTTATCGTTCCTGTCCGGAGTATTAATGAGTGCAATACTTGTTATCCTGCTTGCACTCGGAATGGGGATCTCAAATGCTGCGATATTCAAGCTTGTTCCGGCTTATGTTCCTAAGGCAGTAGGAGGTGCTTCGGGATGGATTGGCGGTCTGGGTGCATTCGGTGGTTTTGCGCTTCCACCGATAATGGGAGCTATTGCAGGAAAATATGGTGATGTGGGATATGCAAGAGGCTTCCTTGTATTTGTGATATTATCAGTCATCAACCTTCTTATAATTTATTCATTAATAAGTAAGAAGAAGAAAGATGCAGTTAACCTGTAATTTCACATGAACCGGATAAACTGATAAATTCGAAAATATCCTTAATATGCTGAATACCTTTGTGTCCCTTAGTGAAAACCTTAGAGCGCCTTTGTGGTAAAAATTAATTAACCACAAAGAGCACAAAGGATTACACAAAGGATTTAAAAATGATAAAATAAAAACATTTTTCTATGAGCTTGCTAAATAAGCTGATATATTTCAGTAGAAGCGCCGGAAAAAGTGCCGACAAACATATTGTCACAACCGGGGAGAAACGCAGCTGGGAAAGTTACTACAGAAGCAGGTGGCAGTATGATAAGGTTATACGGTCCACCCATGGTGTTAACTGCACCGGATCATGCTCCTGGAAGATCTATGTGAAGAACGGTCTGGTGACCTGGGAGATCCAGCAGACCGATTATCCGGAGACAAGGCCGGGACTTCCGAATCATGAACCGAGAGGCTGTCCACGCGGAGCAAGCTTTTCATGGTATCTGTACAGTACTAACAGGATTAAATATCCAATGATTCGCGGATCACTCGTGAGAGCATACCGCAGTGCAAAAACCACTCATACCGATCCGGTCAAAGCCTGGGAAAGCCTGATGAATGATCCGGTTCTGTCAAAACAATACAAATCCGAAAGGGGCCTTGGAGGAATGATCCGGACAAGCTGGGATGAGGTGAATGAGATAATCGCTGCAGCAAATATCTATACTATCAAAACCTTTGGTCCCGACAGGATAGTTGGCTTCACTCCCATACCCGCAATGTCGATGGTTTCCTATGCGTCGGGGGCAAGATATATGAGCCTTCTGGGGGGACTTGTACTGAGCTTCTACGATTTTTACTGTGACCTTCCCCCTGCTTCACCACAGACCTGGGGAGAACAGACCGATGTACCCGAAAGCGCAGATTGGTATAATTCTTCATTCCTTATACTCTGGGGATCGAATGTACCTCTTACAAGAACACCCGATTCACCCTTCTATACTCAGGTGAGGTACAAAGGGACCAAGGTGATAAACATTTCGCCCGATTTCAATGATGCTGCAAAATTTGCTGACCTGTGGATGAAACCTAAACAGGGTACCGATTCAGCCCTTGGTATGGCAATGGGACACGTCATCCTGAAAGAGTATCATCTTGATAAGCAGACTCCGTGGTTTTATAATTATGCCCTTCGTTATACAGATCTTCCATTCCTTGTAAAGATTGAGAACAGGAATGGAAGATATGTCCCCGGCCGTCTTGTGAGAGCTTCCGATCTGGACAATGACCTTTCTAACGAAAAGAATTCAGAGTGGAAACCGGTTATTTTTGATAAAAATACTTCCGGTTTTGCAGTTCCGAACGGCACCATCGGATCACGCTGGGATCAGAGCAAAAAATGGAACCTCGAATTGATCGATTCCGTTACCGGAAAAACAATTGATCCGGAGCTTTCGGTCATCAGCGGCAGAGATGAGGTTCTTGAAGTCGCATTCCCGTATTTCGGGGGAGAAGCATATCGTCACGAACACTTCGCGTCAACTTCCCATCCTGAAATAATAACCAGAAAAATACCAGTCAGGAGATCAACAGGAAGCGGCTTCCTTTATTGTACTGTTTTCGATCTGATGGTGGCCAATTACGGGATCAGCCGCGGACTGGACGACAGGAACGCTGCATCGGACTACGGACAGGATCTTCCTTATACCCCGGCCTGGCAGGAGAAGATAACAGGCGTACCTGCAGCACATATTATTTCGACAGCCCGTGAGTTCGCGGATAATGCTGCAAAAACATCCGGGAAGTCGATGATTATAATCGGAGCCGGAGTAAACCACTGGTTTCATACCGATATGATTTACCGCAGTGCCATAAATATGCTTATGCTCTGCGGATGTGTCGGGCTGTCGGGAGGAGGCTGGGCTCATTATGTCGGGCAGGAAAAGCTTCGTCCCCAGACAGGCTGGCTGCCTCTGGCTTTTGCCCTCGACTGGAACCGCCCTCCGAGACAGATGAACACGACATCATTCTTTTATATGCACAGCGACCAGTGGCGCTATGAGAAAGTGGGCCTCTCAGGACTTATATCACCACTGGCTGACAAGGAAGAATGGAGCAGATTATCGATGATCGACTGCAATGTCAAAGCCGAAAGGATGGGCTGGCTCCCGTCCGGACCTCAGCTTGGGCTGAATCCCATTGAATTGGCAAGGAAGGCTGATAAAGAAGGCAGGGATATTGAAGAATTCATTACTTCGAAACTCAGGAACCACGATTTAAGCATTGCTTCCGAAGATCCTGATGATCCGAAGAATTTCCCGAGAAACCTTTTTATCTGGAGGTCGAATCTTCTCGGATCAAGTGCAAAGGGAATGGAATATTTCATGAAACATCTTCTCGGAACCCAGAATTCTGTTCTGGGAGGAGACTTAAGATCCCAGGGAGAACAGCTTCCCCAGGAGGTTAAGTGGCACGAAACGGCACCCGAAGGGAAACTGGATCTCCTGGTTACTCTCGATTTCAGGATGTCAACCACCACACTTCATTCGGATATTATCCTTCCTGCGGCCACATGGTACGAAAAAGACGATCTCAGCACTTCGGATATGCATCCCTTCATACATCCTTTCTCAAAAGCTGTTGATCCGCTTTGGGAAGCACGGGCCGACTGGGATATATTCAAAGAGATTGCCGCGAAATTCTCTGAACTGGTACCGGGTCATCTCGGGAAAGAAAAAGATATTGTTCTTCTTCCGCTTCAGCATGATACCCCCATGGAAATCTCAGAGACATCTGGGGCAGCTGACTGGAAGGAACAGGGTCTTGAGCTGAAGCCCGGCAGGAATATGCCTGCTATCATTTCAGCAATAAGGGATTATCCGGAAACATATAACAGGTTCACCACCCTCGGACCCCTGATGGAAAAAGCAGGCAACGGATCAAAAGGGATTAAATGGAACACAGATGAGGAGGTTGAATTCCTGAAAAAGCTCAACAGGACTTCGGGCAATAAGGGAGAAACAAAGGGCCTGGTAAGGATCGAAACGGATATTCAGGCTGCCGAAGTGATACTTTCGCTTGCACCTGAAACGAACGGACATGTAGCCGTAAAGGCATGGGAAGCTCTTGAAAAGATAACCGGCCGTGACCATAAGCATCTTGCCGAAGGCCGTAAGGAAGAAAAAATAAGGTTTGCAGACCTTTTAAGCCAGCCCAGGAAAATAATCACCTCACCCATCTGGAGCGGAATAGATTCTGATGAGGTGTCCTACAATGCCGGATATACAAATGTTCATGAACTCATCCCGTGGAGGACACTGACAGGAAGGCAGACCAGCTACCAGGATCATCCATGGATGACTGCATTCGGCGAAAACCTTGTTTGCTACAAACCTCCCATTAATACAAGATCGGTAAATAACATACTTGATAAGCTCGATAAGTCGGACCGCTGGCTGGTGATCAATATAATGACTCCTCATAATAAATGGACTATCCATTCATCATGGTCCGATAATCTGATAATGCTTACACTGGGACGTGGAGGACCTGTTGCATGGTTAAGCGAGACAGATGCGGCAAAGATCGGACTGGTTGATAATGACTGGATAGAGGCATTCAACAGCAACGGGGCATCCGTGGCCAGACTGATAGTATCGCAGCGTATTCCCGAAGGAGCGCTTATAATGTATCACAACCAGGAAAGAACTGTCAATATGCCGGTGAACCAGATCAATGGCAACAGGGGAGGAGTACATAATTCCGTTGAACGCCTCAGCCTGAAGCCGACACATATGATCGGGGGATATGCTCACCTGAGCTATGGATTTAATTATTACGGTACAATAGGTTCAAACCGCGATGAGTTTGTTGTTATCCGTAAGCTCAAAAAAGCAGAATGGAACGATGAGGGATCAGATGAAAATTAAAAACCAAACATCATGCAAATACGTGCACAACTGGCAATGGTCTTAAATCTGGACAAATGTATTGGTTGTCATACATGTTCAGTTACATGCAAAAATGTGTGGACCTCCCGAAGGGGGATGGAATATGCATGGTTCAACAATGTCGAGACAAAACCCGGAAGCGGCTATCCCGATGAATGGGAAAACCAGAAGAGATGGAAAGGCGGATGGAAGATCAGCAAGGGAAGGCTCATTCCCGGAACGGGAACAAAAGCCGGCATCATGAAAAATATATTTGCCAATCCTTATATGCCCAGGATAAATGATTATTACGAACCATTCACATTTAATTATTCCGTTCTGCACAGCGGATCCAAATTCAAAACTCCCCCTTCGGCAAAACCATATTCGGTTGCCACCGGCAAGCCGATGGAGAAAATTGAAAAGACAGCAAACTGGGAAGACAACCTTGGCGGTGAATTTGAAAAACGTAGCAGGGATATAAATTTCGAAGGTGTTCAGAAGGAAATTTATGCCCGCTTTGAGAATTCCTTCATGATGTACCTTCCCCGCCTGTGCGAACATTGCCTTAATCCAGCCTGTGTTGCAGCATGTCCGTCGGGAGCAATTTATAAAAGGGAAGAGGACGGTATAGTGCTTATCGATCAGAACAGATGCCGGGGATGGAGACAATGTGTAAGCGCCTGCCCGTATAAAAAGATCTATTTCAACTGGGAAACACGTAAATCGGAGAAATGCATATTATGTTATCCCAGAACGGAAAACGGTGAACCGACGATATGTTCCGAATCATGTGTAGGCAGAATAAGATATATCGGAATTATCCTTTATGATGCGGACAAGATAAAAGCAGCAGCCTCTGATGAAAATGAACAGTTCCTGTATAAGGACCACCTGGACCTTTTCTGTGATCCTGATGATCCGGAGATCTTCGGACTTGCCATTCAACAGGGTATTCCGCATAATGTACTTGAGGCTGCACGCAGATCACCGGTATATAGGATGGCTGTCGGCTGGAAGATCGCATTCCCCCTTCACCCCGAATACCGTACACTGCCAATGGTATGGTATGTACCGCCTCTTTCTCCCATTATGGCCGCTGCCGGAAGTGGGGAAACAGGTAAGAACGGGATACTGCCCGATATCGAACAATTAAGGATACCGAATAAATACCTTGCCAATATGTTCACTGCCGGGGATGAAAGACCGGTTGTTGAGGCGCTTAAGAAAATGCTCGCTATGAGGGCCTGGATGAGAAGTAAAATTGTGGATAATGAAATAAATGTAAAAGTACTTGAAGGTACCGGACTAACTCCGGAAAAGACTGAGCAAATGTACAATCTTCTTGCCATTGCCGATTATCGTGACCGTTATGTGATCCCTACAGCACATACAGAATCTGCCCGGAATGTCTTTGAGGAAAGATCGGGTTGCGGATTTGCAGACGATCCGCAATGCGGAAATAACAAAACAAGGAATCTGTTCGGAGGAAAATGAAATGATAAAAACATACAAGATATTATCTCTTTTCCTTTCGTATCCCGATACGGATCTTAAGGACTTTCTTCATGAAGGTATCGGGGAACTAAGGAATGAAGGTTTCCTTGGCGAGCCTGTTATTGACAACCTTGGTGAATTTGCAGATCATTTCACAAAGGAAGACATCATTGACTGGCAGGCTCATTATGTAAGTCTGTTCGATACTTCACGCAAAACATCATTGTACATTTTTGAACATCTGAAAGGCGATTCAAAGGACCGCGGAAGTGCGATGACCGACCTCATGGATTTTTACAGGGAGAACGGCCTTGTCCTTTCCGAACGGGAGCTTCCGGATTACCTTCCGGTTTTTCTTGAATTCCTTTCGGAGCTTGATAAGGAAAAAGCTTCTGAACTGCTTGCACAGCCTGTAAACGTGATCGGGCGCATATATTCAGCATTAAAGGAGAGTGACAATATTTACAGGCACGTGCTTGAGGCCGTTATATCCCTTTCAGCCGTCAGCCCGGATGATGAAGACATATCACCATTAAAAGACGATTTCATTTCAACCGGTGAGGAGGAATCATATAATGGATCATTAAACTCATCGGGGGAAACAATTGATCCTTGTCATTAAATCAATATTCTATGGAAAACTATATAAATAACTTCCTTTTTACATATCTTCCGCACATTGCATTTGCAGTATTCTGGTTCGGACTGATAACGAGGATCGTTTATGCCAACAGGACCATACAGGCAAGATCGACACAGCTGCTTGCCC
>CAYPHL010000037.1:17116-36544 GCA_964410385.1 uncultured Rikenellaceae bacterium
AGGATCGTTTATGCCAACAGGACCATACAGGCAAGATCGACACAGCTGCTTGCCCGGAACGGTATCAGATCGGGCAGCAACCTGTTCCATGTCGGGATAATAGCCGTTTTCCTGGGTCATTTCACACTTTTTATTCCCGAAAAGGTCTATCATCTGGTCATGACTACCGAAACAAAACGCCTGGTAGCTCTCAGTATGGGAACATTTTTCGGGATCATGGCTTTGGTGGGGATGATAATCCTTATATGGCGCAGGTTCTTTGTTGATAATCTGAAGAAGACAAGTAATTTTCACGATTATTTCATAATAATCCTGCTCCTTGCCGAAGCGGCGCTCGGTCTTACGTCAGTCGGGACTACAGCTGCAGGAACGGTTCCTCAGTATGCAGCTCTCGGGGAATGGGCACAGAAGGTCATCACTTTCCAGCCTGATGCCGGGGCAGTTATTGCTTCACACAGCATAATTTATAAGATCCATATACTGATAGGACTTATAATAATCATGATCTTCCCTTATACAAAGCTGATGCATATGCTGGTGGTCCCTGTCGCATATTTTTTCAGGTCAGGATTTCAGCTTGTCCGTAAGCTGATGCAATCCTGAGCTCCATAGCTGTCAACTTAAATCCCTGAAATTTCTTAGTCTGGCGGCTATGTCATAACCCCCCTTGATTAGCCGTTGAAAAAATCGTCAGGGCTGAACTATATCCCTGCTGCTGACAATACGTACACCTTTTTCTGCCATTTCCTTTTTAATTGCTGCAAAAGCTTCCTGGTTCAGAGGCGCGGAAGCATCTTCGATAAGCGTTGCCGTAAATCCTTCTCTTACGGCATCAGCTATTGTGTAATAAACGCAGATATCAGCGGCGATACCGCAGAAATACAACTCAGGCGATCCTTTTTCCCTCAGGTAACCGGCAAGTCCTGTGCTTATTTTGTGCCTGTTGTCATAAAACCCGCTGTAGCTGTCAACTCCCGGATTCATCCCCTTGCGGAAGATGGCAGCAATCTTATCTGTTTGGAGATCGGGATGGAACATTGCCCCCCATGTTCCCTGTACACAATGATCTGGCCAGAGAGTCTGGGATGTTCCTTCGAGACCTATTGTATCGAAAAGCTGAGTCCCCTGATGGTTCGATGCAAAGCTGACATGGTTTTGCGGATGCCAGTCCTGCGTGGCAACAATCAGATCAAAATATTCCTGCAGGCTGTTTATTACCGGCACTATCTTATCTCCTGACGGTACTGCGAGAGAACCTCCGGGTATAAAATCATTCTGTACATCAACAATAACAAGTGCTTTCATTTAAGTATTATTTATGATCCTCTATCAGTTTGTTCCTTTCCTTCAATAGTTTTTCACTGAGACCGACCTTGTATGCATGGGGATTGTCGAATCGTTTATACTCATCAGGCAGGAGGCTCAACCTCTCCCTGCTGTACTGAGCTATCTGAGTTAAGCTCAGAGGATCTGAAGTTCTTTTTCCTCCTTCCATCACCTTATGAAGCAAAACCTCTTTCATTTTATTTGCTACGGCAAGCGTCTTATGAGGGAACAAAGGATGGTACATTATGTCTGCATCATCTTCGTTGCGAAGAGTTATCACGTCGGCGCCGGCGAAGGTACCACCGTTCTCCAGTACCCGCAGTACCTGTTTCCGGTGAGGCAGAGTTATTTTAGTCACATTCTCCGATATTTTTATCCGCGGTTTGCCATCTGAAAATGACATTTTATATACACCGTCCAGCGCAGCGTCGGGATGACCGATTACAAGGCTTGTTCCCACGCCGAATACATCGATGGGCGCTTCCTGTCCCTTAAGACTTTTGATTATATATTCGTCGAGCTGGTTCGAGACAGCTATTTTGACATAGTTCAGTCCCGCTTTGTCGAGAATTTCGCGGCTCTTTTTAGAAAGATATGCAAGGTCACCGCTGTCGAGTCTGATACCCTGCAGTCTGTGGCCTTTTTCTTCCATCCGTTTTGCTGTTATGACGGCATTCGGGACACCGCTGTTCAGAGTATCGTAAGTATCGACAAGGAGTACACAGTCGATGGGATTAACATCTGCGAAATGATTGAAAGCCGCAAGTTCATCATCGAAGCTCTGGATATATGAATGAGCCATTGTTCCCAATACCGGGATGCCATAATCCCGTCCTGCAACGACATTGCTTGTCGCATTGAATCCGCCAATGAAAGCAGCCCTGCTGGCATAATAGCCGCCAGGACCCTGTGCCCTCCGCAGTCCGAAATCGATAAGAGCATTTTCTCCCGCGGCATATCTCATCCGGCTGGCTTTTGTAGCAATAAGGGACTGGAAATTGAGCAGATTCAGGAGGATCGTTTCCACGATCTGGGCTTCTATTATATTTGCCTCAACCTGCAGAACAGGTCTGACCGGGAATACAAGATCCCCTTCAAAGGAAGAATATATATTTCCCCTGAACCTGAAATTTTCGAGGCATTTAATGAAATCATGGTGGAATCCTTTTGATCTGAGGAATTCTAGATCATCCCTGGTGAATTTCAGATCACCGATAATGTTGAGCAAATCTTCCAGTCCGGCGAATACAGCATAACCTCCTTCGAAGGGTAGTTTCCGGAAGAAATAGTCGAACACGGCGATATTTCCCTTATGACCGTTCAGAAAGTAAGCCTGAGCCATTGTCAGCTGGTACTGGTCGGTATATGTGGCGGTGTAGTTGAACATAGTGGTTCGCGTTATTAATTAAAGGTCCGGAAACAAATATGCATAATATTATAAGGCAAATTTAACGTTATTGTTCAATTAAAAAGTCACAAACCGGATAGCTCAGGCATTGCCGGCCATAGCTGTCAGCAGGACAGCGGCTGGGCTCAGGGCAAGAAAGGCTCAGAGCACAGAGCTCAGGGCCCAGGGCAAGAAAGGATAAGGGCTAAGAGCTAAGGACAAAGGGCTTCTTGCTCTCAGCTCTTTGCTTTGCTCTGCGCATTTTCTTTCTCTTCGCCCTCCGCCCTCCGCCCTCCGCATTTATTCTTTTGTCTTTCTGCATATGTTTTCCTAAATTTCTGATCCAAAAAGCCAGCAATTAGCCGCACGAACACTAACGACAGTTGATGGTATTGTCATTTTCATCTGTGAGTGACGAAGCGGAAGCATTGGGTTAAGGGAAGGATATTAATGGACTTTGTAAATTTCGAAGGATCCGAAATAGTATTTACAGGCAAGAGGCCAGTACATACACGGTAAGACAAATATAAAAACTAATGGTACTGAATAAACAGTTGTAAGCTGTGATCACTCTCAAACAAAAGACCATTTATGAAAATACGAATAAAAATTTGTTGCATAAGCAGTGTTTTTGAAGCGCTTTCAGCAATCGAATCAGGAGCTGACGCAATCGGATTAGTTGCTAAAATGCCAAGTGGTCCGGGACCAATTCCAGACGAATTAATCAAAAAAATCGCTCAAACAGTGCCTCCACCTATCGGAACTTTTCTCCTGACAAGTGAGACATCTGCTTCCGGGATTATTAAGCATCATCAGCGTACTAATACCAATACCATACAAATAGTTGATTTACTCTCCGATGGCTCTTATTCTCAAATTAAGAATGCATTGCCATCTGTGAAAATAGTTCAGGTAATTCATGTCATTGATTCTAATTCTGTTGACCTGGCTATAAAAATATCCGAAAATGTAGATGCTTTATTGCTTGACAGCGGGAATCCAAATCTTAAAGTAAAGGAACTCGGAGGGACAGGCAGGATACACGACTGGAACCTTAGCAGACAGATCCGCGAAAATTCCAGATGCCCTGTGTTCCTTGCCGGAGGACTGAATCCCGGTAATATAAAGCAGGCAATTCAGGAAGTCCGGCCATTTGCCGTTGATGTATGCAGCGGTGTAAGGACCAATGGTGCCCTTGACAAGGGAAAATTAACTGCCTTCGTGACTAATACCATTATCAAGTAGAGCTGACACACGCATTTAAAATAACGTACAGGGATAAATTATTAGTTTCGATAAACCTTGTAACCGTGTATCTGCTAATCTTCGTGGGACACTGTGTAGATCCCCACTGAGATGGAACCTTTACCTTGTGCTATTATCTTTTATCCTAACTTTCGTTTTACTCTGCGCTCTCCCGGAAAATTTTAAACTTCTTCCCATGACTAAAAACTATAGATTCCGGAATATTGTCCGCTCAAGGATCGCAACCTTTGACATTTTTGATGTTGGCCTGCGTAAACACCACATAAATGCAATGCTCGAATTCGACGTTACCGAAAGCAGAGCCAGGCTCAGAGACCTTAGAAAAAACGGTACAATAATTTCCTTTAATGCCTGGCTTATTAAAATCATCGGAAGTGTCCTGCAAAAGCACCCTGAAGCATCTGCGTATTTATATAACAAAAAGAAACTCATTATTTTCAACGACATTAATGTTTCAATGATTGTAGAAAAGAAAATCGGTGATTCCAAAGTTCCAATTCCTCTGGTAATTGAAAAGGTAAATGAAAAATCTGCCCTTAATATATCTCAGGAAATAGAAAATGCCAGGAACCAGGATTTAAACCCGGAAGACATTGTTCTGAAAAAACAATCATCTTCATATCAAAGATTATACTACTATCTGCCTGGATCCATAAGAAGGCTTTTCTGGAAATTCCTGCTAAAAAATGCGAAGACAGCTTATAGAACAATGGGCAATGTCGCTGTCACATCAATCGGAATGATCGGTAAAATAAATGGTTGGTTCATACACAAATCGGTACATCCGATCTCATTTGGTGTTGGATCTATCTTAAAAAAACCCGTTGTCATAAATAATGAAATTAAAATCAGGGATATCTTAAATATGACTATCCTTGTTGACCACGATGTAATTGACGGAGCACCCATGGTCAGATTCCTGGACGACCTGACAAACTTCATCGAAACCGGGAAAGAGATAAATGATTCAAATGATTAATACTGACTAAAGATGGTGCCGGAAACAATTTGGTGATGCATACAATGATTATTTTGAAAAAGTAAGACGATATATTTAAAAGAATACAACTAACCATACACAGGGAGTCGTTCCGATTAGCTTTCCGCCTTACCATAACACACAACCTCCCCACCTTCCGGGTCGCCGGCCTTAACACAAAAGAAAATAACAGTGATGGCATAATTATTGCAGGCTCAATATCATATATGTATGAACATTTCAACCCGAAGCCATGAAATCGAAAATAACTATTCTGTCATTGATGACCCTTTTAAGTTTATCCGTTTCCTGTACCAAAGAAAGCCTGGAAAATATTGACTATTTTGCCTTTGGCAGCGCCCATGGATTTTGTTTAAACAACTGTGCGGATTTTTTTATTGTCAAAGACGGGAACATATACCCTGATGATTTCGACTATTATACAGGATCAGCATTGAATTTTAAATCAGAAGCTTTGACGATTGAAAAATATAATCTGGCCAAAAAATTAATAGATGATTTTCCTGCCTATCTGATTAAGAATCCCGATAAAACATTCGGATGTCCTGATTGTGCCGACCAGGGAGGTTTTCATATTGAGATAAATCAAGGCGGAGAAATAAAGAAATGGCATTTCGATACAAATATTTCAAATCTTCCGGTCCCGATCCGGGACTATGTTCAGGAAGTCTTTTCTGTAATTGAAAAGTTAAAATAATTAACCTGGTATTACTGTACAGATTATGACAAAATCCAGGCGGGATGACGGACTACCTGAATCAAGAGAGCAATGATCGAACATAACGGAGCACCGATAGAATTCCTTTAGATAAAAGACATTTTGATTTTTAGCATCTGAATTATTAGATACAGGAACATATTTAATCCATGTCTCTGATTCCCCCGACCCGTAAGCTTCAGTGAGAAATTTGATCATAATATATTCATTAATAAACAAATGACGTATAGAATCCATAATGCTGGATTAATACTTGTATGGCCATTCTTACCGTCTCTTTTTGAGAATCTCGGGCTGCTAAAAAATACAAAATTCAAATCAATTTCAGAATCTTTAAAAGCTGTTTCGGTAATGAATTATATCGAAAAAGGATCAATCCGTAATACTGACAATAATTGTTGGCTTAACAGACTTCTATGCAATGTGCCCTTTGACACAAAAATTAAATTCGAAATTTTAACGTTGAAGGAAAAAAACGAGAGTGATGAGGTGCTAAGAGCATTAATACATCACTGGAAAGAATTGAATGAAACAAGCATTTCAGGGTTAAGGGAATCCTTTATAAAAAGGGAGGGGATTCTGAAAAAAACTGACACCTGTATTCTGAATGTCCATTATCTTAGCATTGATATATTGCTTGAATCTTTACCCTGGAGTATTTCACTTATAAAATTGCCATGGATGGAGAATATACTCACAGTTAATTGGCATACAGGAAAGTAATTTATAAATAGAGAACTTTTACATCAGATACCGTCAATAAGCTTCATTTGTTTTCCGCCTGAGGCGGGTAGTTTTACACTTTTTGCTCCCGAAAGCTATTGGAATACCCTGCATCCTCAGGATCCTGAGTGGCACAGAAAGTCTATAGTATTCCTCATAAAACTTAAGAAATATATTGTAATATGTGATTTTTAACCACCTTCTGTTACTAATCGGGTAAATGTGATCACAAAATGATTTATCCGTTAAAACTGTAACAGCATGATAAATGACAGAAAATAAACAAAAGGACCTGTTCCTTGATATTTTAGAAAAGAATATCGGGATAATAATAAAGATATCGGGAGCATATACAAATTCGGTGCAAGATAAAGAGGACCTGATTAATGATATTACTCTTGAACTCTGGAAATCATTCGGACGATTTAAAGGTGAATCAAAGATATCTACCTGGATCTATCGTGTAGCCCTAAACACTTCAATGAACTTTAACCGTAAAAAGAAAAGCGACAGGTTATATTTTCCGGCCGATCTGAATCAATTTGAAAATGCAAACTGGATAACAGAACCTCCGGACTCATCACATTCTGAAATCATGTACCGGTGTATTGAGGAATTAAATCAGTTAAACAAAGCAATAATACTTCTTTATCTGGATGGTAATTCTTATGATGAAATATCTGAGATAACCGGTATTTCAAGGACAAATGTCGGGACGAGGATAAGCAGAATAAAAGAACAAATTAAAAACATGGCATCTATAAAAATTTAACAAAATGGAATTAGCAGAATTACAAAATATATGGAAGGAATACGATAAGAAAATATCGGAAAATACCCGCCTTAATAAGGAAATATTGAAACTCATATTGATTGAAAAACCGCGTAAAAGATTAAACTGGATAAAAATCAAAGCAGGATTATGGATATTTTCTCCAATTCTGTTTGTGGCGTTAATATCTATTCTGAAAGTTCAGTTCAATATTTCTGCGAGGTTCTTTATCGGATTGTCTATCTTCCTGCCGGTTCTTATTATCAACTATATCTGGGATATAAGATATTATAAGCTTCTTCAGGGAATAGATTTCACAAAGCCTGTATTATCCATAAAAAAGCTTGTTACTGAGCTTGAGAAATATAAAATAAAGACTACAAGAGTAAGATATATTTTAATGCCACTGGCAATGACCGGATTTCTTTTAATGATCATTAACAAGATTACTGTCAGATTAGATTTCGTTTCAGTTCTGCCATTACTATTGATCATCCTGGTTTTCTTCTCATCAATGTATTTTACTTTTAAATACTCGATTTATGAACGTTATAAGAAGCTCAGCAAGGAAATTGATGAGATAGAACGATTGGAACAAGACTGAGAATTACAAATCAGAAAAATGATGCCCATCGGAGCCCCCTGTATTTATAGTTAATAATTTAATTCTCACACATCAGTTTTAGCCGGACACTTATCATAAAAATATGATACTTTTTATTAGGGTAAATCTCCTCCAGGGGATCATATAAAGGAAAACTTATAAATTATTCAGTCACCATGAAAAATAAACTTGTAATCCTCGGACCCGCCGTCCTGGCATCAACTTTAAATTTCTTTATTCCAACAGTGAATGGTCAATCCTCTGCAAACAGAGATACTGTAATTCTCGCTGCTCATGAAATAATCAATGAAACCACCTATTGTGGACTGGTTACAGTCGACTCTCTGGGGCAACCACAGATCCGGACAATGAATCCTTTTCCTGTTAGAGATGACTTTGTAATATGGTTTGCTACAGCCAGAACAAGTCGTAAAGTAAGAGAAATCAAAAACAATCAGAAAGTCTGCGTTTATTTCGCAAACCATCTGAGTGCAAAAGGATATGTCAATATTAATGGATCTGCATCGGTTATTGATGATAAGGACCTTCTTGTTAAAATGAAACGTGATTACTGGGATGGCATACTGGGCTGGCAGGAAAGATTTGTGCTGATAAAGATCATCCCCCTGTCACTTGAGGTAATAAATTATAAACATGGACTCAATAATGATCCTGGTACATTAAGGGCCCCGGCAATCTCTTTCTGAACAAACAGAACAATTGCCTCACCTGCCGGAAAAATTAGGAAAAAACAAAAGATAATCCCGGTTGTTTAAGCATATACAAGCTGTAAAATGCAATAGGAATATTGCGGGACATTCACTTTTACTTAAAAACAGATATTAAAAACAAAAAATATGAATATAGAAGTTGATTCATCTGCAGAGTGCTTTTCCGAAGAACAGATAGTTATTAATTCTCCGGTGGGAAAAGTATTTAAGATTCTTTCAGATATTAATAACTGGCCGGCATGGCAGAGCAGTGTAAGCAAAGCTCATATAAACGGTCCGACTGAGGCCGGTGTTAATTTCAACTGGAAATCCGGTGGATTGAACATTTCTTCACGCTTACATACTGTCAGTGCAAATTCCGAGATAGGATGGACAGGAAAGATATGGTGGATTAAGGCTGTACATAATTGGTATCTGAGCGAAGAAAAAAATAAAACCAAAGTAATTGTCAGAGAATCTCTGAAGGGGCCGGGATCATCCTTCATGAATAAATCCCTGAAGGAGGGAATGAAGAAAAACCTGTTGGAATTAAAGAGCAGGGCTGAGAAAGTATAATCCTCAGCTATTTGAAGATACTATAGAAAATCAGAACCGGCTAAGCACACGACACCCGGTAACCATATTTTGAAAAATATGACTTACCGGAAATGTTCTGATCCTTCTTTCCGGATATAGTTTGAAGCTTTCAAATGGCACTACCCACATTGAAAATCCATCATCCATAATTGAGAAAAATTGATCATTTAATTTGTAATGGTATGATAATTCTTAAAATATGATCACAGGAATGCGTAACTTCTTAAAGAAAACTCTTAGTCAAAAACAGTATCTGCAGATAAAGAGACTTTTTCTTGGCTTTTTATCCCTTCCATATATCAACAATCTGAATAAGCTGGCGTTGATCTATAAAACTGATAAATATGGTCATCACTATTATACTGAACATTATGCCAGACATTTTAAAAACCTGAGATTTAAACGATTAAAAATATTTGAAATTGGAGTTGGGGGTTATCACTACTCCGATATAGGAGGCAACTCCCTGAGAATGTGGAAAAGATATTTCCCGTTTTCTAAGATTTATTCCCTGGATATTTATGATAAGTCACAATTTGAAGAACGCCGGATCAAAATCTTCAGGGGAAATCAAACTGATCCCGTTCTCCTGGAAAAGATCTGTAATGAGACAGAAGAGTTTGATATCATAATTGATGATGGCAGTCATATTAATGAGAACGTAATTATAACTTTTAAACTCCTGTTTCCCAGATTGAAATCCGGTGGCATTTATGTAATTGAAGATGCCGGAACTTCATACTGGCCTGGTTATGGCGGTGACAGCGGGGATCTAAATAATCCGGATACAATTTTAAATTTTTTTAAGAGCCTCGTTGATTGCATTAATCATCAGGAAAGATTAATACAGGCACCTCGTCCAACTTATTTTGATAAGAATATAACATCATTAAGTTTCTATCATAACCTGATTTTTGTCATGAAAGGAGACAACGATGAACCTTCAGGTATTGATCCGGAAGATCCGGAAAGTGTATTAGCAGACAAAGTGCTCCCAGATAATAGCATGGGATATTTCAAATCCTGAAAATATATCTGTAATTTCACGGCAAAAGGTTCACGGCATCTGGCTTTTATGCCTTGATTTTAACTACGACCAGGATGCCTGTACGTATATAGTAAATAACAACATTCTGTCTTTCAAAATAATGACACTTACAGAACTTGGACTTACAAAAGAGATAACTGACTATCTTAGAGAGAATAATCTGTTAAATTTTACTATCGGAAGAGTGACTCAGGAACACCGTGAAAGATATATAGTTTCGACAGGGGATAATGAATATGATGCTGAAATTACAGGGAACATGAGATTCTCGGCTTCTTCGAGAGCTGATTTTCCTGCAGTCGGTGACTGGGTGACAATGACTGTTTACGATTCCAGTCTGGCAATCATTAACAGGATCCTTCCCCGCAGATCTGTTCTTGAACGACAGGCTGTAGGCAAATCCGGGGAAATTCAGATAATCTCCACAAACATTGACGTTGCATTAATAATTCAGTCAATAGATAATAATTTCAGTATCAACAGACTTGAAAGATATCTGGCTGTTTGTTATTCTTCTCACATTGAGCCGGTTCTGGTTATCAGCAAAATTGATCTGGCAACACCGGATGAAATTTCAGATGCAATTAAAGAACTGGAAACGAGAGACAAAAAAATAAAATATATTCTGCTCAGTAACATGACCAGAGAAGGTCTGGACCAAATATTGGACTTCCTTCAGAAAGGTAAAACTTATTGTGTTGTAGGATCATCCGGGGTGGGTAAGTCAACTCTGATAAATAATTTATTAAATAAGAACATTTTAAAGACCGGGCACATTAGTTACAGTACAAATAAGGGAAGACATATTACAGAACACCGGGAACTTTTTGTACTTGAAAACGGGGGAATAATTATTGACACCCCCGGAATGAAAGAACTTGGGATGACTGATAACTCCGAAGGCATTAAAACTGCCTTTGAGGATATATATGATCTCACATTAAAGTGTAAATTCTCTGATTGCAAACACATTGACGAAGCCGGATGTGCTGTATTGGATGCCCTTGATAAAGGTCTGATCTCTGTTGATTCATTCAATAATTTTCAAAAACTCAGGAAGGAACAACAGCGATTTCAGACTACCCTTGCAGAGAAACACAGAAAAGATAAAGTCTTCGGAAAGATGATTAAAAACTATTTGAAAGACAAGAAAAGATTTGAGGACTAAGCAAGACACGGTGGTTCATTTACTCCCGGATACCAGCTGCATTTGATCCTGGATCCGGTTCATTGATATATTAAATATTAAACAATTGAAAATACGACCAATGAAAAATGCATTTATCAAACTCAACACTCTGATAGTGTTGGCAATTCTTGCCGGGTGTTCATCCGGTGTTCAATCTCCTCAGGAAGAAAATGAACCGTTAAAAAGCGATTATTATGTTGCAGCCTATATATGGCCGTCATGTCATGACGATCCCCTTGGCAGGGAAAAGCTTTGGTCGGAAGGTACAGGAGAATGGGAAGTCATCAAAAAAGGAGATCCTCGTTTTGAAGGTCATTATCAACCCCGTCAGCCACTCTGGGGTTACGAACTGGACAATGATCCCAAAGTTGTCGAAAAATGGATCGATGCTGCAACTGACCATGGTGTAAATGTATTCGTTTACGACTGGTACTGGTATGAAGGTGGTCCGTATCTGGAAAGTGCACTTAATGATGGTTTCCTTAAAGCAAAGAACAACGGAAAAATGCAGTTTTACATTATGTGGGCAAATCACGATGTGAAATACAATTACTGGAATGTTCATCGTTACAAGGACAATACCGATATCCTGTGGAACGCAAAAGTGGACTGGGAGAATTATAAGATAATAGTGGAAAGGGTGATAAAACAGTATTTCAGACAACCCAATTATTTCAAAATTAACGGGGAACCTGTATTCTCCATTTTCAGCATTGGGAAACTATTGGAAAGCTTTAACAACAGTCCGGAAGACGCCCGTAAGGCTCTTGATTATTTCCGTGATGAAGTGAAGAAAGCCGGATTCCCCGGATTACATATCCAGTGGAACCAGGGCGGTGGTTCTGTGATGTCGGAAGAAGCTGCTGCAAAGTTTGTCAGCAATGTGAAAACCATGGGTTTCAATAGTATTGCCATGTATAATATGGGAGGGCTGAATGAAGATTATCTTGTTTATGGCGCTAATTCAATTAAAATAAGGGAACAAATGGATGCATTACTGGATGTTCCCGTTTTTCCTTGTGTATCAATTGGATGGGATGACACGCCGCGTTTTCCGGCAAAAGGAATGAAAGATGTGGTGCACTACCACAATACTCCTCAGAGTTTCGCTACCCTGCTCTTAAAAGCAAAATTATATGCTGACAAACATCCTGAACAGCCTAAGCTGATCACTGTCAATGCCTGGAACGAATGGGTTGAAGGCAGTTACCTGCTGCCCGACATGCTCAATGGTTTCGGTTATCTCGAAGCTGTGAAAGAGGTTATCCTTGACAGGAAATATGACAGATACTGAACGGAGGTGATCAAATAACTGCTTGCCGGATCTTGATAATGGCCCGGGCTATATCATCCATATCCTCTTTCGTTCCGAGCATAGTATTCTGCATTATCCATACAGCTTCTTCATAACATGCTTTTTCCGTTACAGGACAGGATACATTTGTATAATCCACATAATCAGGGATCGCATAGCACATAAAGTTCTTTTCCTGGAAAAGGGGTTGTTTATAAAGTGGCCGGGGATATCCCATGAAGCAGGGAACACCTTCTGCAGCAAGCATCTTCGAGAATTCAACTTTCGAAAGGTTATTGAATTTAGATCTGTCGTACCTGAATATATAAATATGATAACTGTGAATTGTCTCACCTATACCTCTGCGAAGTGGTTTTATTCCTTCGATTTTTTCAAGGAGTGAATTGAGATATGTACCGTTCTCATGACGTTTTGAGGTTTGCTCCTTCAGCCTCTTAAGCTGGTTCTTTAATATGGCCACCTGTAACTGGGTTATACGGTAATTACATCCCAGGTAATGATGCTCATACCATTGTCCGCCTTTCACCCTTCCCACATTACGAAGGGAATTCATCATATCATACAGCTTTTCATCACTGGTTATTACCATTCCTCCTTCACCGCTCGTCAGGTTCTTTGATGACTGAAAGCTGAAGCAACCTGCATCGCCTATACTCCCCAGTTTCTTTCCTTTATATTCTGCACCATGCCCGTGGCATGCATCTTCGATAACTTTCAGATCATGCTTCTTTGCAACAGCCATAATGGCATCCATATCACAGGCCTGTCCTGCAAAATGTACAGGGATTATCGCTTTAGTTCTTTTTGTAATGGCCTTTTCAATCTTTGTGGCATCAAGATTATATGTATCAGGATCAATGTCGACAAAAACCGGTACACAGTTGGCTTCAAGAACTATTGTTGAAGTCGCTATGAATGTATAAGGCGGAATTATCACCTCATCACCCGGTCTTACGTTGCTTGCAATGAGTGCAAGTCTCAGGGCAACAGATCCGTTTACACATGTAAGGGCATATTTAGTTCCACAGAAGGCTGCAAATTCTTCTTCAAAATTCTTTACAAGATCTTCACAGTCGGGATTACCCCATTTCCCGCTGCGTACAACTTCCGCAACTGCATTTATATCAGAATCATCATAAATTGGCCAGGGGAACTCTTTATTTATTGTTTTAGGGCCACCGTTGATAGCTAAATCTTTTTGCATGATAATATTATTTTAGATGTTCATAACATAACCTTACTGATTGCAGGGAAGATTCCGGAGTACATTCTGATGGTCCGGAATTATTCTTCAGGCATTCTGCGAAATATTCAATCTCATTGTAATAACCCGCCCCGATATCACCGGCATGGATCTCAGTAGTCTTCTTGTTATCTGATATCCCTATGACGTCGCTTTTTAACGTAGTATAACTTAGTGTGGCATTTTCAAAACCGGCAGTAAATCCTGCCCGGAAGGGGAATGTTGCATGGAAGATATTTCCTCCTTCAATCTTTACGAGGATACCCTTATCCCTGTAATTCCACATAGCCGATATATAATCGTGATTGCTCAGCTGCCCCGGAAGATATCCGGCACTTATTTCGTCGGGTATCCCGAGAACCCAGGCAGCAAAATCTATATCATGGATCACAAGGTCGAAGAGGGCTCCGCCTGATTTCCCTGTAACTTTCTTATCATTCCATTCACCCCATGCCGGTATCCCTGAAAGCCGGTCCAGGGACAGAAACCTCAGCTCCCCGAACTCCTTTGTATCTATCCAGTGCTTAAGCTTCCTGTATGGTTCCATGAACCTGACTACATGTCCGACCATAAGGATCAGGCCCTTCTGCTTTCCCAGAGTCAGCAGTTCCTCCCCCTGATCAGCATCGAGAACAAATGGTTTTTCAACAAAGACATGCCTGTTATGCATTAATGCGAGCTTCGTCATTTCGTAATGAAGATGGGTATGAGTGCAGATTATTACAGCATCGGCATCTTCCGACCGGAGGCATGTTCCGAGATCAGAATATTTTTTGATACCTTTGATATCCCTGGCTGATACGGTCCCCGTTGATATATTTCCTGTTTCAGAGTTTAGCTTACTCTCAATAAGATCAGGTCTTACATCTACAATAGCCTTTAATTCGAGATCTTTGTTTTTCAAAATGCTCAGAGTGTGAGTCATACCCATGAACCCGAATCCCGCAACAATAACTTTCTTAACCATGCTACTAAAGATTTAGAACTTAATAATTATTAGTATCCCTTTGTGCCCTTTGTGTTAACCTTAGTGCTCTTTGTGGTTAAATAACCATTTCCCTTAAATTACAACGGCTCTCACAAAGAAAGGGTAAAAATTACTAATATTTCCGGGTTGATAAAGTTTTGTTTAATTTTATAACCAATCATTATATCATGAAAAGTAAAGGAAGCATCAGTTCGAGGCGTAGTTTTGTCAGGAATCTGGCTGCAGCCGGCCTGGTCGCATTTACACCAAAGAGTATGAAAACATTTACATCAATTCCGACAATCTCCCCTGCAGGAGAACTTAAAGGCAATATCAATCATTCGGCATGCCGCTGGTGTTATTCTTCAATACCCTTTGAGGAATTCTGCATTAAGGCCAAAGAGATCGGATTGAAAGCCGTTGATCTTGTCGGTCCTGAAGGATGGCCGGTACTTAAGAAATACGGACTTGATTCGTCGATGTGCAACGGAGCAGAAATAAGCATTCAAAAGGGGTGGAATGAGAAGCAATATCATGCGACACTTGTAAAAAATTATTCGGAGATGATCCCCCTTGTTGCAAAGTCAGGATACAGGAATCTTATCTGTCTGAGTGGTAACCGTAACGGAATGGACGATGAAACGGGGCTGAACAACTGTGTTGATGGCCTTAAACAGATCCTTGGTATTGCCGAGAAACACAATGTGATGCTTGTGATGGAGCTGCTGAACAGCAAGGTCGATCACAAGGATTATATCTGTGACCATACATGGTGGGGAGTTGAGCTTGTTAAAAGAGCCGGTTCTGACAATCTCAGGCTTCTGTATGATATTTACCACATGCAGCTGATGGAGGGTGATGTCATAAGGACGATCAGGAATAACCATCAATGTATAGCTCATTATCATACCGGAGGTGTTCCCGGACGAAATGAGATCGACGAAACACAGGAGCTTTATTACCCTGCAATAATGAAAGCGATAGTTGAAACAGGATTTAATGGATATGTCGCCCAGGAGTTTGTCCCCTCACGGGCCGACAAGCTTGAATCGCTTCGGCAGGCTGTGAAGATATGTGATGTCTGACAACAGAATAGTATCAGTTTATAAGCCGGTATGTTCAGGCTTTTTAACAGAGAATTAAACTATTTATCCTGAATTTCCGTTGTTAATGAAATTCTTACTGTAGTTGGAATGCCTGTGTTATTAAATGTGTATAATTTAGATCTTTTATGATACCGCGTTTTTCCTTCCGCCTTTTTTCAATACTTTTAATTTTCCTCGTAATTACCGGATGTAACAGCCGCAGTGCCAGGAATCCTGCAGGCGGACCAAAACCTGAACCTGTCCGGGAGGAAACTGTGAAAACTGTTAAAGATGAGGTTCCTGCGCCGGGGAAAGTTATTTTCTTCATTGAGAATTCAGGCAGTATGTTTGGTTATGTGAACCGCGCCAACGAGTTCAAGAATTCACTTGTAGGTCTTGCCTACCTTCCGGAATTTGATAAAGTATCGAAAAGATTCTACTTCATAAACGGGAAATATGATCCTGCAAAAAGATCTGATATTAGGATAACATATGTCGGGGATGATCCGGAAACCCTTAAAAATAAACTTGATCCGGTATCATTCAACACAGGTGATGTGAGATACAGCGATCTGAATGAAATGTTCAGGATCTCTCTCGATTCGGCAAAGGGAAATCAGATTGCAGTCCTCGTTTCAGATTGTATTTATGATGTGGGTGCCGAAGATGATCCGCTCACTGCATTGAATATTGAAACACATAAAACACAGCAGTCGTTCAGGAACAGGCTGGAAAATGAAGACATACAAACCCTGATTATAAAGACTGTGTCAAAGTTTGACGGGGATTATTTCTATGCTTCGAAAAGGGGATCGGTACAGATAGCCGATGAATACAGGCCTTTCTATATAATTTTCTTTGGCAGGACGGAATATCTGAATGAGCTGCTGACCGAAGAAAGCATTGCCGGCAGGATGGTTACATCTTTCGAGACAGCCCGCTTCCTTGTAAATGAGGAAAGAAATATCCCATATCAGGTAGCTCCTTCTTTAAAGAGAATAGGAAGCTTTAAGCTTGACTTTAAAGACAATTTCCATCTGACAGACGCAGAGTCTCTGAGGGGAACCTTTCAGTTCACAATAGCTGCCGATTTCAGTTCCCTGCCATTTTCTGACTCATATTATGCATCAGTTAATAATTATGAATGTCTTTCTTCAAATTACAGGGTTTTGGAAGTCGAAAAAATATCAAAAAAGATCCCGGGTATTGAAGGTACGCATCTCATAACACTATCTACCAGTAAAAATCCCCTCGGGGAAATTGAACTTGTGCTTAAAAACACTGTTCCGCAATGGATAGGTGAAACAGATACCCGGAATGAAGATCTGATTGACAGCGATCATACTTATGGGTTCAGTTCACTAACGGATGCAATAAGCAAGGCATACGAATATAAGAATAACAGAGAAGAAGGCAGGTTCCCTGCCGTATTCAGGATTAGAATATCAAACTAAAATATTATGGGCAGATTTTTTGGTTCAATCTACGATGGCATTTTTAACATCTATCACGAGTCCTACCACCAGATATTTCAGCATCTGTATGATAATGGCGGGTATACACGGATGGGATTAACATTCCTGCTGATACCGCTTGCCGGTTGGATAATTTTCTATTTTCTCTGGAAATATCCGTACAGTAAGCTCTGGCACTGGCTGGTATGGACAGCAGTGATGGTATTGGTCGTCGCATTGGTCACAAACGGAATTGCGAATTCTGAAATATTTAACTCCGGTAATCAGACTTTGAATGAATTACTGGCCGATACCGAAACCGGGTATGCGGAGTATGCCCGCTCCCTCCCGATGAAATATGTACTTGCAAACAGCCTGCTGGCACTTATTCTCAGCTTCCTTTACAGCTTACTATTAAAACAGTTCAGCAGAATTCATGTCCATTTACCATTCTAATTCAGTGAATCATGGCCAGAAAACTATATATTTTCGCTATCGGGGGAACGGGCTCAAGAGTTCTCAAGGCACTTACGATGCTCTTTGCATCGGGTGTAAAGATCGGGAATGATTTTGATACTGTCATACCCATCATTATTGATCCTGATACAAGTAACGGAGATCTGAACCGGACCAAGGATATCCTGAGGCTCTACCAGGAGATAAGGAACCAGGTAGATCAGCCGGAAGATTTCTTCTCCCAGGAGATAAGAACTATAAATGAAATGACTGTCAGCTTCCCGGGCGTCAATCCGGAATATTTCCAGTTCAAGCTGAAAGATACTGACAATAACACTTTCAATCAGTATATCGGATTTGACAGTCTGAGTGATAACATTGAGGAGAAGGATGACAAGAACTTTATCAGGTCGCTCTTCTCCGCACAGAATCTGAAATCCAATCTTGATGTTGGATTTAAAGGCAATCCCAATATGGGATCGATAATCCTTAACCAGTTCACCAATTCGGAAGACTTCAGGAAATTCGGCCAGACTTTTGGTGACGACGATGCAATCTTCATAATTAATTCAATATTCGGAGGGACGGGTGCAGCAGGATTTCCCTTATTGCTTAAGAACCTCAGAGGGAATGTCTCCATGCCAAGGTATGCCAAGATCAGGGTTGCTCCGATAGGTGGGATAACATTTCTTCCATATTTCTCTCTGAGCAAAAATGATGAGGTTAATGCTGAATCGTTTGAGGAGAAAGCAAAAATCGCGATCGAATATTACAACCGGACAATAATCTCCCTCAACCAGATCAACACCTTGTATTTCATTGGGAACAGGGGCAATACGAACCAGGAAGATTATGCGGTGGGAGGACAGGAACAAAGGAATAAGGCTCATTTTCTTGAACTTGCCGGAGCACTTGCCATCCTTGATTTTTGTAATGATATTGATCCTCACAGAGCTGCCACCCAGGTAAAGGAGTTTGGAATTGAACATGATACTCAGAACATAACATTCACAGATCTGAATATCGGGAATGCCAAGCTGCTTTCACCGCCCCTGACGAAATTCCGGCTGTTTACCGAGTATCTCGATAAGGGGTTGGAAAAATCACTTAATGTGTCGCGCTGGACAAAGAGTAATATAAAGCTCGTAAGGGGTAACAAACAATCGCTGCTGAACAATAATTATTTTAACAGTGCTGAATACAAAACCCAGATACGTCCTTTTAACAATTATTTTACCGAATGGCTCAGGGAGATGAAGGAGAACAAACCGTCATTCAGTCCGTTTGAGGAGATCACTTCCGATGACGCACTTGAGCTTGTAAAGGGACAGACCCCGAAAGGGAACAAAAGTTTCAGAGCCCTCGATATCCAGAACTGCCTGCTTACTGACAATATCTCGATCCGCAACAGGGAAAAGAAGCATACGATGCTCATCAAGATGTTCGGAAGATCAACTGGAAAGGTATTAGTGAAACGAAACTTAGTAATCCGCTGACTATGTCGAAAGTATTCAGAATACATGAGGGACAGGATGGTACCGGATGGTTCATCAGCAATCCCATTTCAA
>CAYPHL010000038.1:0-2495 GCA_964410385.1 uncultured Rikenellaceae bacterium
CAGGGATTTGTTTTTTATTGATTTAATAACTAACCTCAGCCTGCTTAACCGTTCGCGGAATACTTCCTGGTAAAAGAGAACAAGATAACCGGAGAGAGGAACTGCAGGAGCTATCAGCAAGCCTTTCCAGCCGGTAAATATGAGAAGAAGAATAAGGATAATGAGGAAGTATAACAGGTATAAGACTGTTCCGGTAGCTACATAAAATCCGGTAGTGAACCTGCTGTCCTTAATGAATTTTTTAGTAAGCGCTGCTGGTACAATATATGGGATCAGGTTGGCAAGGTAACCGGCGATGCAGACAGGCCACCCTAAAAAAACAACCAGATATCTCAACCATCCATAGTCAGGCTTCCATGCAACATGTTTGTCCTGTATCCCTTCAGTGCTCAGCTTTCCGGTATATTCCCTGACCTTCTGTTCAAGGGAGTTGCGTTCTTCCTCCGATGTCTTTGTAAGCAGATTGATCTTATCGGCTACCTTTTTTTCAGCTTTTCTTCTGTCGTCAGTATCAAACCTCCAGCGGAAAAAAGGATGAATTATATTATTCCTTTCCATCTTCAGGAGCTCTTCGGCAAGCCAGTCGTTCTTGGGATCTTCTACAATGATTACTTCTTCCAGCAAGCCTTCGGTACATTTATCGTTGAACCTCAACAGGGCTTTTGCCGGATGTTCCTTATAAAGTTCCGTTAATTCCTTTATGCTGAAGGCATCATGGAAGTTGATCATTACCTCCTTGCGGAACTGAGAAGGGTAAGTATAATTAATACCAACCGGAACGATATGTACATCAAGTCCGTATTTCTCCCAGGCGCCAAAAGCCAGTCGGGCTGTACCTTTTCTTAACTTGTGCAGGCGCTTTTCCTGAATACAGATTCCTTCCGAGAACATTATAAAATTGCCGTTCTTTTTGAGAACATCATAAATTGCCGTGAATGCTTCGAGATTCTTATGAACATTCTCAAAGCCCTCTTCGAGCCTGTAAACGGGTGTAACATATAATTCTCTCAGAAAAAAACGTGCAATTGCTGTCCTGAACATATCGGCCCGCATTGTAAAATTGATTGGTTGCGGCAGATATGAACCGACAAGTACCCCGTCCATGAAAGAATTCTGGTGATTACCTACAAACAGAAGCGGCTTTTCGAGGGGTACTTTTTTCAGATTGGAATAAAAGATACGTCTGAAATAAACCCTGAAAACAAAGGGGGGAACGATAAAGAGAAGAAACCTGTAAAACATGATTTTATGGTGAATTCTGACCGCGAAGGTAGGAATTTAAAATTGTTTGTCCCATAGGTATTAACGCTTATTTAGTTACAGGATTTTCTGAGAGTTAGGAAATCCTGTTAATAATTACCGGTTTGTGAAGTCAGTGGTTTTTTATATTTTTATACCGTCATTATTCCCGATTATAATATGGATCTTATCAGCCGGATGCGCAACAAAATGCAGAGGGAGAACCTCGTCTTTGTTTACAGGGGCCTTGTTACAACAGGTAATTCTGTTCCTCTCCTCATGCTTATCGAGAAGGAGATGGAAAATGCCGAATATGGCCTGGTGGGGCGGAAGCGGCTTTTTATGTTCGTTGTCGAGAGCCTTCAGAATGTATCAAAGCACAGTGATCAGGATGAACTGACGGATATGTCGCTGGTGGCTTATTCAAAGGCAAACGGGGGATACACTGTTACAACGGGTAATGTCATCTCATCCGATCAGGTTGATGATCTGAGAAGAAGGCTGGAGGAGATAAACAGGCTTAATCCCGATGAGATACGGAGTGTTTACCGTCAGATGCTTGGTAATTCAGCCTTTAGCAATAAGGGGGGTGCCGGGCTGGGACTCATTGAAATGGCAAAAAAAACCGGGAATAAGCTCGATTATGATTTCCTGGAGCTGAATAAGAAAAGCTCTTATTTTATTCTCAGTAAAACAGTCGATGCCGAAGGGATTGGGATACATGACAAAGAAAATGACAAGCCTTTCAGCGGGGAAAAAATATCGGTGCTGGAAAAAATGCTGGCAAAACATAGTATTTACCTTATCTGGTCAGGACATTTAAGTCCCGATGTAGGTAAGGAGGTCATTGCCTTCACGGAAAAAAAGCTTTCCGAGCAGGATATCGAACAATCATTGAGAAAGAGGGTCTTTGCAATACTTGTCGAAATGATAGAAAATGTTGCAAAGTACAGTCCTGGTTGCGAAGAAGAAGAGACGTACGGCATGCCGGTTGCAATGCTCAGGTATAAGCATGGAAGATATTACATTTCAACAGGTAATCTGATCCGGAACTCCAAAACAGACCTGCTGAAGGGGAAAATGGATATAATAAACAGTCTGGATAGCGGCGAACTCAGGGAACATTTCAGAAAATCCCTGTCGGTACAGACAGATGAAATGGAGAGCACAGGGAATATGGGATTGATCGATATGGCATGGAAATCAGGGAACAAGCTTCATTACCAGCTGCGCCCGGTAAATGATACCTATTCTTA
>CAYPHL010000038.1:2595-19668 GCA_964410385.1 uncultured Rikenellaceae bacterium
CTTTAATCGAGTGTTTTAAGTGTCAGTTTACCACCATCCCATTCAGCATAGCTGCTGTGGTTTATCCAGTCGCCCAGGAAACATATTTCAGAATCTTCATTCAGCTTCCATGTCATAGCCAGATGGCGGTGTCCGAAAATGAAGTAATCGATTCTTTCTTTTGTGGCCATTAAACCAGCATATCTTATAAGATCTTCATTTTCTTCTCCAAGGAATTCAAGCCTGATGCCCTTCCCGAGCCTTGAGTTCAGTGACCACCGATGACCTATTCCGACACCAATTGAAGGATGAAGTGACGAATATAAGATTCTCAGGGGCTTGTTCCGGAATATTTTCAGGAGGACTTTGTACGGAAGGCTTCCAGATCCGAGCCCTTCGCCATGTGCAATATGGAATTTCTTATTATTGAATGAGGTTGTCAGGGGTGAGGTATGGATTATCATTCCGCATTCCCCGGACAGGTAATCCTTAATCCACATATCATGATTGCCTGTAAAGAAATGAACCGGGATACCCTTGTCGGTCAGTTCCGATATTGTACCCAGGAACCGTGTGAATCCGCGGGGTACAACGAGCTTATATTCCCACCAGAAGTCGAAGATATCGCCCACAAGAAATATTTCATCAGCATCTCCGGATATTTTTTTCAGCCAGCCGGTAACTTTCTTTTCTCTCTCGACCGGAGGAGTTCCTGTCTTAAGGCCGAGATGAAAATCAGAAGCGAAATATATTTTTCCTGATCCCTTCAATTTGAGAGCTTAATTGTTGAATAACTGTGAAAGCTTTATCTGAAGCGTCCTTCCGTGAAGATTTGTGGCAATAATGTTCCCTTCAGGATCGTAAAGATAATTTGCAGGAAGGGATTTTACGTTATATAGTCTTGCATTCACCGGGTTCGCCGGATCATCCTCACGGGTGCTTAACCACGGAAGTTCGTCAAACCTTACCGCAGCCTTCCAGGCCTCTTCATCAGCATCAAGGTTTATCTGGTATATTTCAAATCCTTTTCTGTTATAGTTCCTGTAGAATTCCTTGAGCTGAAGATTTTCGGTAACAGATTCCCTTGATTGGACAGACCAGAAGGTGAGAAGTACGTATTTCCCCTTCAGCGAGGAAAGTTTTACTCTCCTCCCGTTAATATCTTTCAGGTCGGGATCAAGCTTTGTTTCGGGAAGTGTGGATGATAATTGTTCAAGCTGCCGGGAATAGAACTGGTTCATCTCCGTGGAGAAATTGCTGAGGAGGGCCTTCGTATGTTTTGAGTTGGGATAATATTTTGTAAGTGTGTCCGATACGATCTTCATATACTGAAGGTCGCGGTTTTCGAATAATACATATGTCTGATCGTCGATCTTCTGATAAACAGCTTTAATGGCTGAGAGTGATTTCATATTATTCAGGATGAACTCAATATTGAATTTCCTCTGATCCCTTACAAGCCTGACATATTCATCTTCAAGAGCTTTTCTTTGTGTTTCGGCATCGGGTTCATTTCCGGCTTTGTCATACAGATCACTTATCGAATCGAGCTTTACCTTGGTTTCCAGCAGCTTCAGGTCCAGCATCCTTACCTGTCCGGATCCTTCAGATCCTGTTACATCATACTTTTCAGCCAGTCTTTCGCTGCTGAAGCTGATGTTTATCTTTTCTCCCGGTGCAGCAAGAAGGGTTACAAAATCACCGGTTGAATAACCCAGCTGGTAGAAATCCGGTTCTCCAGTCTTTATCCTGAAGCGGAATGAGCCATTATTCCTTATCTGTGCTGAATCGACCGGAACAATCTCATCGACATTCACCCTGCTTATATAGATCATCTTCTTGTCCGATGGGTTCAATGTCCCGGTGACAGTAAAAGAGTTCCTGTTCGTACATGAGGCTATAAAAAGTACCGGGACTAACAGAATAAGGTATTTCTTCATATTTTTAATGATTTCTTTTATAATGATTTATGTGTATTTTTATTTGTTCAGGACTTCATCCAGTTTTTTCAGCAGGTTTTCTCCCCTGAGGTCAGATGCGATGATTTTCCCCTCTTCATCAAGAAGGAAATTTGCAGGGATCTGGCTCAGGCTGAAAAGTTCCACCACAGATGAATTCCAGTATTTCAGGTCGCTCACGTGGATCCATCTTTCCATCTTATCCTCTTTTATGCCGTTAATCCAGGCTTCCCTTGTCCTGTCGAGTGATACCTGGTAGATCACAAATCCTTTATCGTGGTAAAGATCATAGGCTTTTACCAGGTTTGGATTTTCAATTCTGCAGGGGTTGCACCATGCGGCCCAGAAATCGAGCAGAACGACCTTCCCTCTGGTCGAGGAAAGCTTAATAGTATCGCCTTCAGGTCCCGGAAGTGCAATATCCGGCACTCCGGCACCGGCTCTGAATTCCGATTCGATGATGTTCCGGGCAGTTACATCCGCCACCAGGTTTTTAACCTGTTCATGGAGTGTTTTTACCGGCTCATATTCAGGATATAAACTGAAAAGCGCCGAATCGACACGGATAAAATATCTGAGATCGCTGTGAGGATTAAGAATATACTCACCCGGAGCCACCTGCTGGTATAATGCCGTAAGGGAAACAAGAGAAGTAAGATTGGCGTCAATATATTTCTTTGTGTAGGAATTCATCTCTCCAATATATGATCTGGCAATACTGTCGAGCTGTTCCATTACAGCCGGCTGTTCCGGAGTACCCTCACTTTTCAGGTAAATCTCCCTTAGTCCTGAAAGCTTGTTAATGGTTTTCTGAAGCTCTCTGTTATATTCTGCCATCAGTTCAGTACCGGGTGAACCGGAGATCGAGACAGGGAAATTGAGGGAATCGGAATGAGCAGTGACTTCAATTTTCTGACCCGGTTCAAGCAGCATGGTCAGGAAATTGCTGTCATCGGTCTTCAGCAGGTAAAATGCCGGTGATTCAATCTTTAAATTAAAAGCGAATGATCCGTCGCCGGAAACAGCAGCCGAATCGATAGTTACCAGTCTGGAAGCCTGTAGTTCATCAAGAAAAATATATTCTCCGTTATTTGGGTTTGTGAGTTTGCCGATTATGTCAATATTGTTATTTTTGCAACCGGTAAAGGTCATCAGAGCAATAAAAAGCATTAATAAATTCCTGATCATTGGACAATGCATTAATTGATAGCTTTTTAAATTTTTGAATTGCAAAGTTATTCTTTTTTTTATGCTGATGGCCGATGGGGGCCGGGATAATTTCACCACAATGTCTGAACAGGGGTTGAAATGTTAAATTTTTTTTTTAAATTAAAGAACTTTTTCGCATCAAACAAAACAGGGACTATATGAGTTATATCAAGTTTGAAAAAAGTCAGATCGTAAATCTTGAATATTCGCTGACGCGGGAAATTATAAGGACCAACAGGGCAGGTTCATATACTTCAACAACGATTGTTGAGTGCAACACACGAAAATATCACGGATTACTCATTTGTCCGGTTGATGAGCTTGGTGGCGGCAGATATCTCCTCCTGTCAGGCCTCGATGTGACAGTGGTGAATAATGACAGGAGCTTCAACATTGGCATAAGAAAGTATAAAGGTGATTATTTCAATCCCAGGGGGCATAAGTACATAGAGGAACTGGAGACGGAGATCATCCCGACCAGAACATACAGGGTAGGGAATGTTTTGCTGAAGATGGAAAGACTGTTTGTACATGATGAGGAGCAGTTGCTTATACGATATACCATCCTTGATGCAACGGAACCGATGAAGCTACAGATCCGTCCCTTTCTTGCCTTCAGAAGTATTCATGAACTGACACACGCCAACCTTGCTGCCAACACCAGGATCGATAAAATTAAGAATGGAATAAGATCAAAATTATATGAAGGATTTCCTTTCCTGAACCTTCAATTTTCAAGGAAAGCTGATTTCGTACATGTCCCTGACTGGTATCTGGGGGTGGAATATATTGAAGAGCAGAAGAGGGGTTATGATTATTCTGAGGATCTTTTTACACCGGGATTTTTTGAACTTGATGCTGTCAAAGGGAATAGCATTGTATTTTCCGCTTCCACAAAAGAAGAGGATCCTGCAGGATTCGAAAAGAAATTTTCCGGCACTGTAGCGGGCAAGATCCCACGCAACAGTTATCTTAACTGTCTCAGGAATGCTGCCCAGCAGTTTGTTGAAAAAAGAGGGGATGATACACTTATAATCGCCGGTTATCCATGGTTTGGTTCCTGGGGAAGGGATACGTTTATTTCCCTTCCGGGGCTGGCCCTCGCAAGGCACAGGGTAAAGCTTTATGAAGCTGTATTTGATACACAGGTCAGAAGGATGAAAGACGGATTGTTCCCCAATCTGGGAACAGGCGGTAACTATGCTTTCAATTCGATTGACGCACCACTGTGGTTCTTCTGGGCCCTTCAGCAGTATGTCATGCACGGAGGTCAGAATTGCTGTGATAAGTATGGTGCAGCCGCAAAATCGGTACTGTATGCTTATAAGAACGGAACGGCATATAATATCCATATGAGGGATGACGGACTGATTTATGCTGATGCTCCGGGTAAAGCTCTTACCTGGATGGATGCAGTTGTTTACGGTGTTCCCGTCACTCCACGTAACGGATATGCTGTGGAAATAAATGCACTGTGGTATAATGCTGTATGTTTTGCGCTTGAAATGGCTAAAGTAGAGGGGGATAAACAATTCGTAAAGGATTTTGGGTATCTGCCCGAGCTGATAAAAAGATCTTTCATAGAAATGTTCTGGGATGAAAAAGCAGGTTATCTTGCCGATTATGTCAATGACCAGGAAGGAAGGAATATGTTCGTAAGACCTAATATGGTCATTGCAGTATCGCTTCCCTACAGCATGCTTGAGAAGGATCAGATGAAGAGGATACTGGATATTGCTGATAAGGAACTTGTTACGCCGAGAGGATTGAGGACCCTGTCGCCGGGTAGCCGGTACTACAAGGGTATTTATTCCGGTAATCAGGAAGAGCGTGATAAAGCATATCATCAGGGAACAGTCTGGCCATGGCTCCTGGGCCCGTTCTGTGAAGGATGGCTCAAAGTATATGGTAAGCAGGGAATTATTAAAATAAAGAAGCTGATATACGGACTTGAGGATGTTATGAGTGAGGCGGGGATTACGACACTGTCGGAAATACATGACGGTGATCCGCCTCATGCACCCCGCGGATCTATATCCCAGGCCTGGAGCGTGGGGGAAGTCATTAGAATAATTGACCTGCTTGAAGAATATTCGAATAAAAAATAGGTAGGATATGCGTGTGTTAATGTTTGGGTGGGAATTTCCGCCGCACATTTCCGGCGGTTTGGGTACCGCAAGCTACGGTCTTACAAAAGGTATGGCAGCCATGGACGATATGGAAGTCATCTTTGTAATACCAAAAGCATGGGGAGATGAAGATCAGTCTATGATCAGGCTTATCGGCGCCAACAAAGTACCGGTTGCCTTCAAAAAGATCTTTTATCAGGGAGTAAGAAAATCAATTGACCAGATTGAGGTCTCTTCAAAGATAGTCCCGTATACAGACCCTGACGAGTTCTGGAAACTTGTCAGTACGGAAGTATCCGGACCAAGAGTGATCGTCCAGACAAACAACAAAGGTATGGTTGATTTTTCCGGTAGGTATGATTCAAACCTGCTCGAGGAAATTTATAAATACTCTGTTGTCGCATCAATAATTGCTGAGGAAAATGAATTTGATATAATACATGCGCATGACTGGCTGACCTACCCGGCCGGTATCGCAGCCATGGAGGTATCGGGAAAACCTCTTGTTATTCATGTTCATGCCACAGATTTCGACAGAAGCGGAGGAAGCGTCAACCCCGACGTTTATAATATCGAGAAGAGAGGAATGGATGCTGCAACCAAGATCATTACAGTCAGCAATCTTACAAGGGATATAGTTATAAACAAATATAATATTCACCCCGATAAGGTAGAAACTGTATATAACGCAGTTGAACCTGTCAGCTTTTCAAATGATATAATTGTGAACAAGGGATTTGACGAAAAGGTCGTTACATTCCTTGGCCGGATAACCCTCCAGAAGGGACCGGAATACTTTATCGAAGCGGCTTATAAGGTATTGAAGGTGATGAACAATGTCAGGTTCGTCATGGCCGGATCAGGCGATATGATGGAGAGAATGATGCGAAGGGCAGCCTCACTTAAGATCACCGACAGATTCCATTTTACCGGATTCCTGAAAGGAAGGGATGTATTTACTATGCTTGCAATGAGCGATGTTTATATAATGCCGTCGGTTTCCGAACCTTTCGGCATTTCACCACTCGAAGCTATGCAGTCAAACGTCCCGGTGATTATCAGCAAACAGTCGGGAGTAGCCGAAATACTGACCCATGCAGTGAAAACCGATTTCTGGGATATCGATGCCATGGCAGACGCTATCTACGGGATACTGAACTATCCGGCCCTTGCCAGCATGTTCACAAGGAACGGCAAGGAAGAAGTTATCAGACTTAAATGGGATAATTCGGCAAGACATGTCAGGGATATTTATGAAAGAGTTGTTTGGAAAAAATAAGAGTTAAAATATGAGTGCAGCAGGAACAAAAGCAATTTGCTTTTATTTTCAGGTTCATCAGCCGTTCAGGCTGAAACGCTACAGGTTTTTTGATCTGGGGCATGATCACTATTATTATGACGATTTCTCAAATGAATCAATATTGAGAAAAGTTGCGGATAAATGCTACCTTCCCGCAAATAAGATCATCCTGGAACTTATAAAGAAACACAAGGGGAAATTTAAAGTGACCTTTTCACTCACAGGAATAGTCATCAACCAGTTCAGATTATATGCTCCCGAAGTGCTTGAATCTTTCAGAGAACTGGCTGATACAGGTATGGTTGAGTTCCTTTCCGAAACGGATTCTCACTCCCTGTCATCCCTGAAAAGCAAGATCCACTTTGAACAGCAGGTTGAACTTCACAGGGAAATGATGAAGACATACCTGGGTGTGGAAACGACTTCCTTCAGGAATACCGAACTTATTTATTCTGACCAGATCGGATCATGGGTGGCTGATATGGGATTCAAATCGATGCTCACCGAAGGGGCAAAACATATACTGGGATGGAAAAGTCCGAATTTCCTGTACTGCAATGCTATAAATCCAAGGCTGAAGGTACTGCTCAGAAATTTTGTAATGAGCGATGATATCGCTTTCAGGTTCTCTAACAGATCCTGGAGCGCATGGCCTCTTACAGCAGAAAAATATGCCTCGTGGATAAATAAGCTGGCTCCTAAAAGTGACCTTTTGAATATATTTCTTGATTATGAAACGTTCGGGGAACATAACTGGAAAGAAACCGGAATATTCGATTTCCTTCAGCATCTTCCGGGGATGATAATCAGGAAAACGCCTTTCAAATTCATGACGCCTACCGAAGTTGCAGATACATTGCAGCCGGTGGCAGCTATTAACATACCATCTCCTATATCATGGGCCGATGAGGAACGCGACATTACAGCCTGGCTGGGGAATGAACTTCAGGCAGCAGCTCTCGACAAGTTATATGAACTGGCGGATAAAGTTAAGAGATGTAACGATCCTCAGATGAACCGCGACTGGGAATATCTGCAGTCGAGCGACCATTTTTATTATATGGCCACAAAATTTTTCTCCGACGGAGCGGTTCATGCATATTTCAACCCTTATGAGACACCTTATGATGCCTTCATGAATTATATGAATGTACTGAGCGATTTTGAGATAAGGGTGAACAGGTGCCTGCCTGATACAAATGAGCAGATACAAATATCACGGCTGGATAATCTGCTCCATGAGAAAGACAGGCTGATTGAAAAACAGGCTGCCGAGATCGGCGCTCTTTCAAGAAAGAAGATCAACGAAGATCTCAGATCCGAACCTTTGGAGGAAAATTACGTATCAACGATGAAGGATCTGGCACAAATGCTGAAATCAAGTTCTGCTTCGGGGAAAAAGGGAAAGACAGGCAAAAAGACGGCCGTCAGATCCGCTTCCGGGGAAAAAACAAAAAAGAAACCTTTGGTAAAAAAGACAACTAAAAAAACTTCAAAAACAAAAAAATAAAACTGAATTCTAAATTTATCTGAAAACATTAAAATGAAGGTTGATTTTCTATTTGAAACAAGCTGGGAAGTATGTAATAAAGTTGGTGGTATTCATACTGTAATCTCTACAAAAGCACTGAATATTGTTGAAGAACTGGGAGACAATTACATACTTATCGGCCCTGATGTATGGAGAGAGGAAATAAAAAATCCTGAATTTATTCCTGATGATACATTATATGCCGACTGGAGGGGAATTGCCGAATCGGAGGGGCTGAAGATCAAGGCCGGCAGATGGAATATAGCCGGCAAACCGGTTGTTTTCCTGATAGATTTCACACCATATTTCGGACAGCAGAATGAGATATTTGCCAGGTTCTGGGAAACATACAAGCTCGACAGCATTTCGGGTCAGTGGGATTATATCGAACCGGCTCTTTTCGGATTTGCATCAGGGAAAATAATAGAAAGCTTTACGACCTTTTATCACGAACATCACAATATACTTGCACAGTTCCATGAATGGATGACCGGAACGGGTATTCTTTACCTCGAACATAAAGCGCCATGGATCGCAACGGCATTCACTACCCACGCAACTGTCCTGGGCAGATGCATTGCCGGTAATAACCGCCCGCTTTACGGTAACATGAAGGATTTTAATCCCGGACAGATTGCACGCGAATTCAATGTGATTGCAAAACAATCACTTGAGAAATTATCTGCAATTGAAGCCGATGTTTTTACGACTGTAAGCGATATAACTTCCCGGGAATGCAGCCATTTTCTGGGTAAAGAGGTTGATATTGTTACTCCCAACGGATTTGAGGACTCCTTTGTACCGGGGCCGGATCTCTTTGAGGAAAAACGTAAAGCAGCCAGGCTGAAGCTTAAAAATGTTGCTGAAGCAGTGCTCGGGTATACACTTCCGGATGACTGTATGTTCATAGCAAACAGCGGCCGCTATGAATTCAGGAATAAAGGCGTGGATATATTTATCGATTCCCTTGGGAGCCTTAACAAAAAGGACAACCTGAAAAAAGTATATGTCGCTTTTATACTGATGCCTGCATATCACAAAGGTCCCCGCCAGGATATAATAGATATACTCAATAACAATGCTTCACAGAACGGGGGAGACAAGTATCTTACGCACAGCCTTCATTATCCGGGATCCGATCCTGTTCTTCAGAGAATAGGTTCCAACCATCTTCTGAATGATCAGAAATCACAGGTCAAAATAATCTTTGCACCTTCGTACCTGAACGGTAATGACGGCATCTTTAATATGGCTTATTATGATCTGCTTATAGGATTCGATCTTTCTGTATTTCCGTCTTATTATGAACCCTGGGGATATACCCCTCTCGAAAGCCTTATGTTCTCAATACCCACAGTCACAACCTCCCTTTCAGGATTTGGTCTGTGGGTCAGGGAGTATTTCCAGAACCCGGGCAATGGTATTGCAATAGTTGAAAGGACTGATGACAACGAGAGTAAGGTTGCAAATGACATCAGGGAATTCATGTGGATGTTCAATAATCTCAGTGATAATGAGATTTTGGAAGCAAGAGCTAAAGCCCATGATATTTCGAGGATAGCCATGTGGGACAGCCTTGTCAAACATTACTTTACCGCATACGAAAAAGCCCTTCTGAAAAGCAGTGAAAGGAGAGATGAACCAAGGGAATTTTTAAGATTTGTGGAGGCTCCGGGTCTTATCACCCGCAAACCACACCAGGTACCGGTATGGAAAGATATTTATGTCCAGAGCGACGTTCCGGAAAAGCTGGGAGCACTTAAGGATCTTGCAAATAACCTCTGGTGGTCATGGAACTCTGAAGCGGAATCGATATTCAGAAGAATGGATCCCTCCCTGTGGGAAGAGGTCAGGCATAATCCCAAGATACTCCTCGAAAAGATCGATTATAAAAGGCTCCTTGTACTTGAGGATGATGATGAATTTGTAACTGATCTGAGAAAAGTCGACAAGAACTTCAGGGATTATATGAACCGTCCTGATGACCCCGAAAAGCCCTCTGTTGCATACTTCAGCATGGAATTTGGTATTCATCCCTGCCTTAAGATATATTCCGGCGGGCTCGGCATCCTGGCTGGTGATTATCTGAAAGAAGCCAGCGACTCAAATCTGAAGATCATCGGAGTGGGCTTTCTTTATCGTTATGGTTATTTCAGACAGAAGCTGGGACCGAAAGGCGAACAGCTGACAATCTATGAGGCAGAGGATTTTTCAAGGCTGCCACTGAGCCCGGTGAAAGACGCAGATGGAAATCACCTTACTGTCGGCGTTGTATGGCCGGGGCGGACCGTTAAGATCCGTGTGTGGGAGGCAAAAATAGGTAAGGTGAGCCTGATCCTTCTTGATACTGATTTTGACGATAATTCATATTCTGACAGGTCAGTAACACATTACCTTTACGGGGGCGATCACGAGAACAGACTCAGACAGGAACTGATACTTGGCATTGGCGGGATCAGAGCCCTCGACGCGATGGGGATAAAGCCGGATCTCTACCACAGTAATGAAGGTCATTCAGCATTCATAAGCCTTGAACGGCTCAGAACGATGATCGAAACACATCATCTTACATTCAGCCAGGCTCTCGAAGCTGTAAGGTCATCAACACTCTTTACAACACATACTCCTGTGCCGGCCGGTCATGATGCTTTCGACGAGGATATGCTCAGAAAATATATTTCACATTACCACAACCGTCTGAACATAACATGGGAGGAGCTTATATCACTCGGAAGATGTGAAGGCGATCCCGACAGGAAATTCAATATGAGCTATCTTGCCACCAGAATGTCACAGGAGGTGAACGGTGTAAGCAAGCTTCATGGTGAAGTAAGCCAGGGCATGTTCAATAAGCTGTGGCCCGGCTACCTGAAGGAAGAACTGTTTATCGGCTATGTGACAAACGGTGTACACCAGCCGACCTGGACAGCCAATCCCTGGAAAGAACTGTGGACAGAGATCACCGGATCTGAAAATTTCGACCAGACAGACAGATCAATATGGGAAAAGATCTATAAGGTCGACGATAAACGCATCTATGATATAAAGAAACAGTTAAAGAAGACACTCTTCACCAGTATCAGGAAAAGACTTCAGACGGATATGATCGATAAGCATGTCAGTCCCCGGTCTCTTCTTAATATAAGTACACACCTCGATGACAAAGCTCTTACAATAGGTTTTGCACGCCGTTTTGCAACATATAAGAGAGCATCACTGCTGTTCAGGGACCTCGACCGTCTGGCAAAAATCGTAAATAATCCGGATAAACCTGTCCAGTTTATCTATGCAGGAAAAGCTCATCCGCATGATGGTGGCGGTCAGGATCTTATAAGAAGGGTTTACGAAGTTTCCCAGATGCCTCAGTTTGCAGGGAAAGTTATCTTCATTGAGAATTATGATATCGAACTTGCGAAATATATGGTTCAGGGAGTGGATATCTGGCTGAATACACCTACAAGGCCGATGGAAGCATCAGGTACCAGCGGAGAGAAAGCAGTAATGAACGGGACAATTCACTTCAGCGTACTCGACGGCTGGTGGGTTGAAGGTTACAGGGCATACGCCGGCTGGGCATTACCCAAGAAAAGAACATTCGCAAATCAGGATCTTCAGGATGATGTTGACGCGGAGACAATATACAATATGCTTGAATATGAAATAGTCCCTGCATTTTATTCATACAACGATAACGGGATCCCGGTGGAGTGGATAAGCCATATCAAAAATACAATGGTGAAAGTGGCTCCGGAGTTTACAATGAAAAGACAGCTTGATGATTATTATGAGAAATATTATTGCAAACTCTATAAGCGAAGTAAATATTTAACTGCCGGCAATTTTGAAAAGGCAAAAGATCTTGCTGCCTGGAAAAAGACAATGCTTGAGGAATGGGATAATATTGAAGTAATGAACTACAGTTTTGAAAAGCCCGATGAGAATATTTACCATTCAGGCCATGATTACAAAGCAGAAATAGCATTGAATATAAAGAAGATACCGAAAGAGAATGTAGGTGTTGAATTTATTATTACCCATATGAGCAAGGATGGCGGGCATGAATTTGTCGACAGTAAGGAATTCACGCTTGTAAGCAGCAAGAATGGCAAATGTCTTTACAGGGCTAAGCTGATTCCCGAAAAAGCCGGTGCATTCTTCTATGGGATAAGGATATACCCGAAACATAAAGATCTGCCTCATAAACAGGAT
The DNA here is from genome assembly GCA_964410385.1 of uncultured Rikenellaceae bacterium. GTDB lineage: Bacteria > Bacteroidota > Bacteroidia > Bacteroidales > VadinHA17 > LD21. The sequence continues at coordinate 14,911 of CAYPHL010000038.1, forward strand.
TTCTACCTGCTGAGGTGGATCGACTAAAGATCGGTAACTTTTTTCACTGGTTCCATCCTGAACACTGTAGCTGTCCGGGATGGAATATACAGATACAGATAGAACGGCATGTTTATCGTCTGCCTTGATGCTTTTCTCATTGATAAATAGACGGCGTTCCTGTCTATCCTGTCAAATCCTCCGAATACCGGATCATCCGAATCAATCAATACCCTGAACTTACCTTTTACAGGAATTCCGTAATCGGTGAATGATATGGAAGGATGAAAGTTGAATACGAACAGCAGTTCTCCTCTGGTATAGGCAACCACCTTGTCGTTGCTGTTCTCATAAATCCTTCCGATATATGGTTCGTCTAGTATCCTGAATTCTTTGTGAAGTCTGACCATTTCCCTGTCGAAAGCAGCAAGATACTGGTATTTCAGTTCCTGATCCTTTACAAGATGCCATTGCCGCCTTGCATACTTATAGCTCCAGTTATTCCCTTCCCTTGGAAAATCTATCCATTCGGGATGCCCGAACTCATTTCCCATGAAATTCAGATATCCGCCTCCGGCCGTGCTGAATGTTATAAGTCGAATCATCTTATGCAATGCCATACCTCTGTCAAGCACCAGACTGTAGTATGATTTATTCATGCCTGTATACATCTCGGCATCTATCATTCTGAATACAAGAGTTTTATCTCCTACAAGCGCCTGGTCGTGCGATTCACAGTATGAGACTACCTTTTCTTCCGGGCGGTGCTGAGACAGCTCATGCATTATATGGCTCATATCCCAGTTTTCGTCGACAATCTCCTTGACAAGCTTTATCCAGAAGTCGGGGACTCCCATTGACAACCTGTAGTCAAAACCGTAGCCCCTTGAAGCCGTATCGGCAGCAAGTCCGGGCATCCCGCTCATTTCCTCGGCGATTGTAATTGCATGGGGCCTGAATTCATGGATCATCTTATTTGCAAGGTACAGATAAACAAGTGCATCAACATCCTGTCCCCCGTCAAAGTAGTCATCGTATTTCGTGAAGTTCTTTCCCAGGCCGTGATCATAGTAGATCATACTTGTTATTCCGTCGAAACGGAAGCCGTCAAACTTATACTCTTCGAGCCAGTACCTGCAGTTGGATAAAAGAAAGTGAATGACCTTGTCCTTCCCGTAGTCAAAGCATAAAGAGTCCCAGGCAACATGGTTACGCCTCTCATTTGTATGAAAGTACTGCCAGGGAGATCCGTCAAAAAGCCCCAGTCCTTCATTTACATTTTTTACAGAGTGGGAATGGACCAGGTCCATTATAACCCTCAGTCCCAGGTCATGGGCAGTATCTATAAGCTCCTTCAGGTCTTCAGGATAACCGAACCTGGAAGATGCTGCGAAAAAGTTCGCGACATGGTATCCGAACGACCCGTAAAAGGGGTGTTCCTGGATGGCCATCAGCTGGATAGTATTATAGCCGGCTTCTGAAATATATGGAAGAACGTCGCGTGTAAATTCTTTATAGGTTCCCGTCCTGTATTCTTCAGTAGCCATTCCGATATGAGCTTCGTAGATCACCGGAGCATTTTGCTCCGGACTGAAATCCCGGATCTTCCATTTATAGGGTTCATCCGGCGACCATACCTGGGCTGAAAAGATCTTTGTCACCTCATCCTGTTCCAGCCTTGTCGCATAAGACGGGATACGCTCCCCTTTTCCCCCATGCCAGTGAACTGACAATTTATAAAGATCACCATGACTTACCGAAGAAAGTGGTAATGTAATTTCCCAGTCGCCCTGCCTGTTGACCCTGTGCATTTCATAGACCGGGCTTTCCTTCCATTTGTTGAAGGTACCGATGAGGTATATCTTTGTTGCGTTGGGTGCCCATTCCCTGAAGATCCATTTTTCATTGTCGCGGTGAAGGCCATAAAAAAAATGTCCCATCGCAAAATCAACAAGCGATCCGTTCACCGCCAGGCTCCTTTCCTTCTGATGACAGCTGTTATAGCGGCCATCAATGGCATCCGTGAACGGCTTCAGCCATGGATCGGATAAATAGAACTTCCTGATGCTCATACAATATCTGTAATTAAGTATCTTCAGATAAAAGTACGAAATCTAAATCATAAAACCCTTTCTTATTGAAGCTCTTTCTTATTTTTGCAGGAACGAGATAATGTGATGGAAATTCATAACGGATATAACTCATTGAGTTTTGTCAGACCGGTTGTCACTATCGGGATCTTTGACGGAGTACACCGTGGACACACTGCTCTTATCAGGAAGCTTATATCCGCGGCAGGAGAGTGTCAAGGGGAATCCGTTGTGATGACTTTCAATCCTCATCCCAGGCTTGTACTTGAGAGCAGATCCGGAACTCCGGAGATACTTACAACCATCGATGAAAAGATTAAACTGCTAGCAGAAACAGGGATTGACCATCTTATTATCTCCGAATTTACAGCCCCGTTCAGCAGGATGACAGCATCTGATTTTATTCAGAATGTGCTTGTCGGAAAAATCGGGACGAAACATTTTATAGTCGGTCATGATCATCATTTCGGACATAAGGGAGAAGGTAATTTCAGTAATTTGAAGTCATCTGCAGGAATATCCGGACTGATAGTAGAACAGGTTGAAGGACTGGAGGCTGATGGAGCTGTCATCAGTTCTTCGAGGATCCGTGAAGCTCTCCTGAAGGGAAAGCTGGATGAGGCTAACAGATGGCTTGGATACAGCTATTCGCTCAGGGGAACCGTTGTGGAAGGTAAAAAGCTGGGCAGGGAAATAGGTTTCCGCACGGCAAACATCGATCCTTCTGACAAAAACAAACTGGTACCGGCTGACGGGGTCTATGCCGTTGATGTCATTATTAACGATTCACTGTGGCATGGGATGTTAAGTATAGGAACAAATCCCACGGTCAATAAAGATCCGGAGCTGAGATCGATAGAAGTCCACATAATAAACTTTGAAGGAGATATTTATGGTGCCGGACTTGAAATTTTATTCAGGCACCGGCTTCGCGATGAGATTAAATTTGAAAATACCAAGCAGCTTGCACGTCAGATGATGATTGACAGAGACAATGCACTGAAAATGCTTGAGTGAACATAAACTCCTAATAATTTGTTAACTTTGCACTTCTAAATTTTTAAACATGACAGTAATAACTGAAAAAGCCGATTATAAAGTAAAAGATTTATCCCTGGCGGATTTTGGGCGGAAAGAGATTGAGATTGCGGAGAAGGAAATGCCCGGTCTGCTTGCCATCAGGAAGAAATATTCAAAGGAGAAGCCTCTTAAAGGCGCGCGGATCACAGGTTCGCTTCATATGACCATTCAGACTGCGGTACTTATCGAAACCCTTGCCGAGCTGGGTGCGGATGTGAGGTGGGCAAGCTGTAATATCTTCTCGACACAGGACCATGCAGCGGCTGCGATAGCTGAAAGAGGCATCCCTGTTTTTGCATGGAAGGGCGAAACTCTTGAAGAATACTGGTGGTGTACAGCCAGAGCACTGTCCTTTCTTGGCGGGAAGGGCCCGAACCTTATTGTTGATGATGGTGGAGATGCCACTTTGCTTGTTCATCTCGGTTATAAAGCCGAAAAAAATCCATCTGTCCTCGATGTCAAACCTTCCAGCAGGGAAGAGGGGATAGTATTTGCCACTCTCAGGAGGATACTCGCTGAAGAACCTGGTAAATGGCACAATGCCGTTAAAGACCTGAAAGGTATCTCCGAGGAAACGACCACAGGGGTTCATCGTCTGTATCAGATGCTTGAGAACAATGAATTGCTTGTTCCGGCAATTAATGTTAACGATTCGGTAACCAAATCAAAATTTGACAATCTCTACGGCTGCCGTGAGTCCCTGGCCGACGGAATAAAACGTGCCACTGATGTCATGATAGCCGGTAAGGTTGTTGTCGTTTGCGGTTACGGCGATGTGGGGAAGGGATGTGCGAAATCGATGAGAGCCTACGGAGCAAGAGTCATTGTCACAGAAATTGACCCGATATGCGCTCTCCAGGCCTCTATGGAAGGATTTGAGGTTAAGACGGTTGATGACACACTCGACGAGGGTAATATATATGTGACAGCAACAGGGAACAAGGACGTCATCACTGTTGACCATATGAAAAAGATGAAAGATCAGGCGATAGTATGTAATATCGGTCATTTTGATCATGAGATACAGGTTGACGGTCTTAACGGACTGAAAGATGTCAGGAAAATAAACATAAAGCCACAGGTTGACAAGTATGTTTTCCCTGACGGACATGCAGTATTCATGCTTGCCGAGGGGAGGCTGGTCAACCTGGGTTGTGCAACAGGGCATCCTTCATTTGTTATGAGTAATTCATTCAGTAACCAGACACTTGCACAGATCGACCTCTGGAAAAACAACTATAAGATTGGTGTTTACAGGCTTCCCAAGAACCTCGACGAAGAGGTGGCCCGTTTACATCTCGATCAGCTTGGTGTTAAGCTCACCATCCTTTCAAAGGAGCAGGCCGAATACATTGGAGTACCTGAGGAAGGTCCATATAAACCGGAACATTACAGGTATTAGAACTACGTATTATAATACGTTTATTAATACGTATTATAATACGTAGATAATCAATGCCATACCGTAAATAAACCCCTCAGGGATTGATAATTTGCGGGCAGGAGGCATAACAAATATCACCATCCCGGAGGAGTGGCCTTATGATTTCTGCTAATAATTCCAGACCCTCAGATAATTTCCCAGGTAGCTGGTCCTGTAATTCTTTAA
>CAYPHL010000038.1:19768-29178 GCA_964410385.1 uncultured Rikenellaceae bacterium
AGGTTGACAAATTCGATATCGTTCAGATCCATTGTGAAATCAACATATACATCCGGAATGACGTCATTCTTTTCATTTTCACATGAATAGGGGATCAATGCGAAAAAAATGAAAAAAATTACTAATTTTGCTTTGTCTGCCACTATGTTGATATTAACCATACAAAATTAGCAAAAGTGCTGCATTGTTGACCAATCCCCGATATGTTTGTGTAATTAATTTAATATGAAATTATTACGTCTGATAAAGTTCTGGATCCCGCTGATTGTGCTGATGTTTTCTTTCACTGTAGCCGGAGCCCAGTCGTTTGAAAGGCCTCCGGAGCATAAGCTTGTAAAGGGAGTGTCAAAGAAGCCTCCTGGAAGGAAAAAACAGGTGAGGATACATGAACCCCGGAGTGTATCCAAAGCAAAACGAGAGCAACAGGCTGCTGAAAAGAAACGGGAGAAGGATTACAACAAGCAGCTGGAGGAGGACAGGAAGCGCCACATGGAGATACAAACTCCCGAAGTCCGGGAAAGAATTCTCCAGAACAGGAAAGAATCCGATACAAAATATAAAACCAAAAAAAAGGCAGTTGCATCAAAAAATAAAAAAGCCGGGAAAAAATACAAATAAAATCCCTGATCAGGATATGTAAATCAATTATTTACAGGATCATTTTTTTGGATTTATTAAAATAATTTATATATTTGTCTAATGAAGAGTTCCGGAATCCCCGGAATTCTTCTTCTTTTTTAATTGTTATACAGAATAAGAAATGTCAGAGGTTTTGCATGTTACTGAAGAAGGTCTTCAGAAGTTAAGGGATGAACTGGATCATCTTAGGACTGTTGAAAGGCCATTGATATCCAAAATGTTATCTGATGCCAGGGACAAAGGCGACCTGACAGAGAATGCTGAATATGCAGCTGCGAAGGAAGCTCAGTCGATGCTTGAACTTAAGATTGCAAAGCTCGAGGATATCGTTGCACGGTCGAGAATTATCGATGAATCTAAAATTGATACTTCAACAGTAAGAATATTACATAAGGTAAAGATCAGAAATAAATCCAGCAATGCTGTAATGGAATACCAGCTGGTTCCGGAAAGCGAAGCTAACATCAAGCTTGGAAAGATCGCAGTAAATTCGCCTATTGCAATGGGACTTATCGGCAGGAAGATTGGTGAAACCGTGGAGATCAAAGTCCCTTCAGGAATTATTCCTTTTGAAATCATTTCAATTTCTGTCTGAAAAATCCTTTATTCTGATGGCAACACTCTTTACTAAAATAATCAATGGCGAGATCCCCTGTTATAAAATAGCAGAGGATGAGAGGTATTTTGCATTTCTGGATATTAATCCGCTTAAGGCTGGCCATACTCTGGTGGTACCAAAACTTGAAACAGATTATATTTTTGACCTGGATGACGAACTGCTTGCCGGGTTAATTGTCTTTTCAAAAAAGGTAGCCGTAGCTATAAAAAAAGCATTCCCCTGTAACCGCATAGGTATCGCGGTACTGGGGCTGGAGATACCTCATGTTCATGTCCATCTCGTTCCTATGGACACTATGGAGGATGTAAATTTCAGAAATCCCAAACTTAAATTCACTCCTGAGGAATTTAAAAAGATTGCAGAAAAAATCAGGGAGAATTTTTAGTTATAAATTCAGTTACACAACTTGTCCCGTGTTAAGCGGGAGAGTTCCACAGAGGTTTTTTTATTAAAATCTCTGTGTCCCTCTGTGTCTTCTCCGGATTTCCTCTGTATAATTTTCCTGGATTTCTTATTTTTGCATTGTATAATTCATCCCGCTGCATGAATTATCTGTACGATTTATGTGATGACTTTCTGAGTCTTCTTTTCCCGAGGATATGCTATGGCTGCGGTAATCATCTTATGCGCAGTGAAAAGCTTATTTGTACCGAATGTTATGTTCTTATACCGAGGACCAATTATCATCTTGAAGCCGATAATCCTGTTGCCAGGATCTTCTGGGGGAGGTGCAGGATAGAGAAAGCTGCTGCTTTTTCTTTTTATAACCGCGACAGCAGGATCAGGAGGCTGATCCATAATCTTAAGTATAAAGGGGTACAGGAGATAGGTATTGAACTGGGGAAAATGTACGGACGTATCCTGCTGGATTCGGGTTTTACAGGCGACATCGATCTGATTATTCCGGTTCCGCTTCATCCGTCTAAAGAGCGTATCCGTGGTTTCAATCAGAGCTTGCTGATCGCCGGGGGGATATCCGAGGTTACAGGAGTGCCCGTAGATGCACGATCGCTTCGCAGGATCTCGAGTACATCGACCCAGACCAGAAAGTCGAGGTATGACAGATGGAAGAATGTTGAAGGGACATTTGTTGTTGAAGACAGATTGTCGGTGAGTGGAAAACATGTCCTTCTGATAGATGATGTGATAACGACAGGATCTACAATGGAATCATGTGTAAATGAACTCCTTAAGTCGGGCGGCGTAAGGGTAAGCGTTGCTGCACTTGCTGTTTCCCTGGTATAAAAGTCCGGGTCATTTCACTCTTCCTGGATTATTCTTTATAAACTGTTTCCAGCTTGTTGTCCGGCTGTTGCCGGAAGGTTTTCCTGACTGATAGAAATGACACATTGCTGCTGCAAGTCCGTCAGTGGCATCGAGCTCCATGTCCGGCTCACTGAATTTCAGAATGTTCATCAGCATCGAAGCTACCTGTTCCTTTGAAGCTGCCCCCCTGCCGGTGATTGACATCTTGATCTTCCTGGGAGCATATTCAAAAATTGGAAGGGATCTCGACAGCGCCGCTGCTATTGCTGCACCCTGGGCTCTGCCCAGCTTAAGCATGGATTGAACATTCTTGCCATAGAATGGCGCCTCAATGGCCAGTTCATCGGGATGATATTCATCGATGATCCCCGCTGTACGGTCAAAAATTTGCTTAAGCTTTACATAATGGTCCCCGAATTTTGTCAGATCAATAAAGCCTATCGAAAGAAGCTCCGGCCCGCATCCGGTATCCCTTATTACACCATAACCTGTGATTGTGGTACCCGGGTCGATGCCAAGAATTATTCGCTCTTTTATTTGTTTCTTCACAAATCTGGTCTGAATTATTTTCTTATAAAGGTATTGTTTAAAATGGAAGGCGATTCCGAAAAATGAACAGACCGTCTGAACGGTTTTTCTCCTTTACCTGAGAACTGTCCTTTCTCAAGGTATTCTATAGCTTCCCTGAGGCACGCTTCATTCCTGTTGTCGAAATCGAGGGTAATATCATCGGCCGCTCTCTTATCAGGAATTAAGCCATCGAAATAATCTCCCTGATTTAAGGAGTTGACTGTTTTAAATGTTATTGGCCAGAAATAATATTTCTTTCCGCATGGCCACAGGTTGAATCCTGCCGGTTTCCCTTCCGTTGTATCACCGACACATACAACAGTTATTTTTGGTTTCAGGCCGTTTATAACGGCTTCACTGGCAGATGCCGTTGAGCGGGTTGTTATAACAACAAGCTTTTTAACTGACAGAGGATACAGGGTAGCCACGAACGGATAGGTAACGTTTTCATATTCTTTCTTATCATTATACTGTAGTTTTATGAAAACCGAACCTGTAAGACTGCTTCCCGCGATGTAGCTTGAAAGCTTCTGTGCAAGATCGAGATATCCCCCGGAATTATATCTCAGGTCAAGAATGAAGTCCATTACGTTATTTGCCCTGAAAAAAGCAAAGGCAGTTTTTAATTCAGTTTCGGCCGGTTCGAAAAATGAACTGAGTACAAGATGGCCAGTGACGGAACCTGTCGGCATATGTATTGTATCATACAGAATGACCGGGTTGGTCGTAAATGACTTTTTGGCTGAGGTTATTGATAAATCGGACTGTCCCGGCGGGGAAAAGAGAAAAACATTGTTTACACCTTCCTTTGAAGGGCCGAAAGCTTCATTATACTTTGCGGTATCATTTCTCAGAAGGATGTCAGCAATATCATAACCGTTGACATTCTTTACAATCCATCCCCGGCGGACTCCGGAGGCATACAGGGGTGAATTTTTATAGATCATGGCGATCCTTGCAATATCTGAATCATCAAGCCCTATGCGGATCCCGTGTCCGACAAATGATCCCTTCACTTGTGCCAGCGTGGTATTGTAATCAGCTACATGGCTCCATCTGTCGAGCGGCTTATATCTGAGCGCTTCCATTAGTTCGTAAGGATCTGCATAGTTTTCCCTGTTTACCGACGGCATTTTATCATACCAGTAATACCATTCCTTCATTTTAAAATAAAGAGAGTCCCTGGCCATAGCCGGTGTTACCTCAGGTACAGGATCATCTTTCCTGCACGATGAGAACAGGGATAAGATAATTACCAGATTGAAAATTACTTTTTTCATCGCTTCACCTTATAGTGAGATCCGGAACCGGATTCAAAGATAAAAATTATCGGATGCGTTTGCTGTTCTGGTACCATATCCCTGAAATAATGAACAATAACCCTGCAGGTGTTGTGTAATAAACGGGTTCATCAAGGATAAAGTGTACAAACACAAGAGAGAGGAAGGGAGCGAGGTAAACAAGGTTGCTGACCCGGGCAGTTGTTTCGGCCATCTGTAACGCTTTCAGCCAGAAGAAAAATGTTATGCCCATTTCAAACAGACCGATGTAAACGGCTGATAGAATTCCCCTGTATCCGACATTTGAGGGAAGAGAATAATGTGTAAAAAGCATGAAGATAATAAGATAAGCAGATCCAAAAATGAAGTTCAGGAAGAGCTTTACAGCTTCATCTCTTTTATCGCGGACATTCAGGATAAAATATAATGCCCAGAACACGGAACTTCCTGTTGCCAGCAGTACTCCTCGCGGATCTGAGCGGCCGGGATGGAACAGGTTCCCCTGAGAGGATATAATGTAAACTCCGGCGAAGCTGATGAAAAGGGCAACGAAACTGCGGGTTGAGATCTTTTGTCCCAGCAGCGGGACTGACAGGAAGACCAGGATGACCGGCCAGATCATATTAAGAGGCTGGGCAACCTGTGCCGGAAGTAACTGATAAGCTTTCAGAAGAATTATATAATAGATGAAAGGATTTATCAGTCCCAGGAATGCAGAGCTTAAGATCTGGCCGGCTGATGCTTTCCGGATCAGCGGGATTTTCTTTTCAAAAGCCAGTATCAGGAACAGGGATGTTGCAGAAGTCAGGGCAGCGATTGTGAGCATCGGAAGTATTTCCAACTCCCTCAGACAGATCTTGAATGCTGTGGGGATTGTTGACCAGAAAAATACCGCAAGGAGGGCATAGATATATGACTGACGGGATCTTTCCATGGTTGTACCCCCCTGCCCCCCTGAAGGGGGGTTAATTCGGTGTAAAGATTAATGCTCTTTTACAAACTGAATTAGCCCCCCTTCAGGGGGGATGGGGGGGATTAGTTTATTATATCAAATCCTGTATATGGAATCAGTGCTTCAGGCACTTTTATTCCTGATTCTGTCTGGTTGTTTTCGAGGATGGCAGCTACTATACGGGGAAGCGCCAGTGCGCTTCCGTTAAGGGTATGGACCAGCCTTGTCTGCTTTCCGCCTTTCTCTTTGAATCTGCATTTCAGCCTGTTTGCCTGGAATGATTCAAAGTTCGAAACGGAGCTTACTTCGAGCCATCTTTCCTGTGCAGCCGACCAGACTTCAAAATCATAGGTGAGTGCAGAGGTAAAAGACATATCTCCTCCGCAGAGCCGGATGATGCGATAGGGCAGCTCCAGCTTCCGGATCAGACCTTCGACATGTGTCACCATTTCGTCGAGTGATTCATAGGAATTGTCGGGATGGGCGATCCTTACTATTTCGACCTTATCGAACTGGTGGAGTCTGTTAAGTCCCCGGACATGAGCTCCCCAGGAGCCGGCTTCGCGCCTGAAACAGGGTGTATAAGCGATATTTTTTACAGGCAGCTCTTCCGCACTCAGGATAGCATCCCTGTAAATATTTGTGACCGGTACCTCGGCAGTCGGGATGAGGTAAAAATTATCGGCTGTTACATGGTACATCTGGCCCTCCTTGTCGGGCAGCTGGCCTGTACCGAAACCGGAATCCTCATTGACAACAATGGGAGGCATTACTTCGGTATAACCTGCTTTAACGCCTTCGTCAAGGAAAAATGTAATAAGCGATCTTTCAAGTTTTGCTCCTTTCCCTTTATAGACAGGGAATCCGGCTCCTGTGAGTTTTATTCCCAGATCAAAATCAATTATATCATATTTTTTTATGAGATCCCAGTGGGGAAGTGCATTTTTCAGTTCGGCCGGTTTTATTCCGCCTTCCCTTATAATAACATTATCCTCAGCGCCTGTTCCTGGTGCAACGGATTCATGTGGCAGATTGGGCAGGCGGACTATTTCATTACGGAGCTCATTATCCAGTGTGGCGAGCTGATCGGAAAAGCTTTTGATATCCTCCTTGAGTTTATATGTTTTCTCCTTTGCCGACTCTGCTTCACTTTTCCGGTTTTCTCGCAGAAGTGTGCCTATTTCCTTTGAGATCCTGTTCAGGTCCGATTGCATCATATCAGATTTTGTCTGGACATCACGTCTTCTGGAATCAAGCTCAATGATCCTGTCGAGGATCTCCTCCGATTTGAAGTTCTTTATTTTCAGCCGTTCTGCGATAAAATCTCTTTTTTCACGGATAAGATTGATAGTAAGCATTTTAATGAGGTATTAATAAAAAAAGCAGGCTTCGCTGAGCCTGCCATAAAAGTATTAAAAAACTCCCGATATTGTTTCCCGGTGAAGGAAAAGATAACGGGAGTCGGAATTCTTCAGTTTGTGTGCTTATAAAGAATTAAGTCGTAAGGATTGTTATTGGTTATCAGCAGTTTTATCAGAAGCTTCGCCGGTGTTCTTTACAGATACATAGGTCCTGTTGTCTTTTCTTTTCCTGAATTCGACTTCTCCGTCGGCAAGAGCAAAAAGGGTATGATCTTTGCCCAGGCCTACATTCAGTCCGGGATTATGCCTTGTTCCTCTCTGACGTACAATAATATTTCCTGCTTTCACTGTCTGGCCGCCGAAAACCTTCACGCCGAGCCGTTTGCTTTGTGAATCGCGACCGTTACGTGAACTGCCTGCTCCTTTCTTGTGTGCCATTTTATTATATTATTAGAATGTTAATCTTTTATTTTTTTGTGCTCTTTGATGTTTTTTTTGCAGCTTTCTTTTCTGTAGCCGCTTTGGTTTCTTCTTTACCGGAAGCTGATTTCTTTTCTTTTGTTTCGGTCTTTTTTGCAGTGCTTTTCTTTGTCGCAGCTTTCTTTTCAACCGGTTTTGTCTCTTCGGCAGTTTCTTCTGAAACTACTTCAGCTTTACGGGTTACTTTTTTAGCCCTTTCTTTTCTTGGGGCATCTTTGGCGCCAATATGAAGAACTTCAATCTGGGTAAAATTCTGACGGTGTCCGTTCTTTACCCTGTAGCCTTTTTTCCTTTTTTTCTTGAAAACAATAATCTTATCGCCCCTTGCCTTATCGTCAAGAACAGTCCCTTCGACAATGATATCCTGTATAACAGGCTCTCCGACAGTTACCTGACCGTCATTATCAAGAAGCAGGACCTTATCAAAATGAACCGTTTCACCGGCTTTCGCTTCCAGGCGATGAACAAAAATCTTCTTACCTTCTTCAACTTTAAATTGCTGACCTGCAATTTCAACGATTGCGTACATGCTTGTGTTTATTATGTTTCTCTGTGAGGCGTATATTTAATTCAAATATAACTTCTCCGGGCCCCGGCAGATTATTCAAATTCGGACTGCAAAGATATACAAATTAGATTATTTACAAACCAATCAGAATAAATTTTATCTGTTGCCTGAAGCGGGGATTTAATTAAAAAAAATAGTGATAAGAATATGTATGATAAACATATAATAATCCACAGGTACATTTATGTTAAAAAAAAGCCTCAGGTTATCCGGACAAATACTTCTTTAATCTTTATATTTGTCTTAAGCCAGTTAGCTGGTTTGAGAATAAAATATAAGAATGAAGAGGGTAAGACTAAAGGTTATGGGGATCTCGTACAGTCAGACACAATCGGGTGCCTATGCACTTCTGCTGATTGAAGAGAACGGAGAGAGGAGGATCCCGATAATTATCGGAGGATTTGAAGCTCAGGCTATTGTTATCAAGCTTGAAAATCTTGAACCGCCAAGACCCCTTACCCATGATCTCTTTAAAAAGTTTGCCGATCAGTTCAATATAGCTGTTATTGAAGTAATGATCTATAAGCTCGAAGATGGGGTCTTCTTTTCGAAACTTGTCTGCAACAATGGTGAAAAAGAATATTCGATCGACAGCAGGACATCTGATGCGGTAGCTATAGCCCTGAGGTTCGGATGTCCTATTTATATAAGCGAGGATATTCTTGAAAAAGCACAGCTCTCCAATTCACCCTCTGAAACCGATCTGGTGCCCCCGGAAGAATCCGGAACCAAAAAGAAGCAAGCTTCAAAATACGGATCATACACTGATGAGGAACTTTATAAGATGATTGATGAAGCTGTGAAAACGGAAGACTATGAAAAAGCTGCCTCAATCAGGGATGAGATCGAAAGGAGGAAAAAGAAAAAAGGGATATAAATATGAAAAAATTATTCGTACTCTTATTAATTCTGGCAGGAGTAAGTGCTTATTCAGCACCAAAGACATATAAAGTCTCCTCTCCCGACGGAAAAATTGTTGTTACAGTAAATACAGGTACTGATATAAAAATGTCAGCCTCTTACCAGGGAAGGGAGGTTATTACATCCCTGAAAGCCGGACTTATACAATCAACCGGAAAAACTTTCGGAGAAAATGAAACAGTCAGGAAAGCAGTTTACGGTAGGATCGAACAGGTGCTGGAACCCGTTGTCCCTCATAAGCATTCAAAGATTGAAGACAGGTGCAACACACTTCTGATAACTTTCAGATCGGGATTTGCAGTTAATTTCAGGGTTTATGACGACGGAATAGCCTACCGTTTCGAAACTGCACTTAAGGGGGATGTCATAATTAAGAATGAGCTCTCCGAGATAATGTTCCCATCAGGATCCAGATCATGGTATCCCCTTGAGGAAAGCTTTATGTCACACAACGAAAGACAATATATTTATTCGTCGGTTGATACTTTGAAAGAAAAGTATCTTGCAAGCCTTCCGGCGCTTTTTACTGTTGGTGATATAAATGTTCTTCTTACCGAAGCCGATATACAGGATTATCCTGGTATGTGGCTCAGGGGGAACGGAGCAGGTGGTCTTAAAGGCGTATTTCCTCCATATCCGGAAACTGAAAGACTTAAGGGCGACCGGAATCTGTTTATCACCAAAACCAAAGACTATATTGCACAGACTAAGGGTACAAGAACTTATCCATGGAGGGCATTTGTAATAGCCGGTA
>CAYPHL010000038.1:29278-35952 GCA_964410385.1 uncultured Rikenellaceae bacterium
ATTCCGGAGCTTGATGTTCCGGAATTGTGCAGGTATGCACAGAGTAAAAATGTCGGAGTCATACTTTGGGTGGTATGGAATCTGTTCTGGGATGAGATGGATGATGCAGTTGCTCTTTATGAAAAGTGGGGAGTCAAAGGGGTAAAGGTCGATTTCATGCAGAGAGATGATCAGAAAGTGGTCAATTTTTATCATGAAGCTGCACGGAAAACCTTCGAACATCATCTTCTGATAGATTTTCATGGTTCATATAAGCCTGACGGGATAATAAGGACATGGCCAAATGCAATCACAAGGGAGGGTGTTATGGGGATGGAAAACAATAAGTGGAGCAGGAATATTAGTCCCGACCATGAACTTACACTGCCTTTTACCAGGATGGTTGCCGGCCCGATGGATTTCACACCGGGAGCAATGATAAATATGGAGAAGGCTAATTTCACCCCTGTATTTACACGTCCGTCAAGTCAGGGTACGAGAGTTCACCAGATGGCCCTTTATGTACTTTATGAAAGCCCGCTCCAGATGCTTTCCGATTCTCCTTCAAACTATATGAAAGAGCAGGAGTGTACAGATTTCCTGGTAAATATCCCGGTTGTATGGGATGATCTCAAAGTGCTGGAAGCTAAAATAGCTGATTATCTTCTGCTGGCCAGAAGATCGGGGAATGACTGGTTCGTTGGGGCACTGACCGACTGGAATGCCAGGGAAATGGTTCTCGACTTATCTTTTCTTCCGGCAGGGGAGTTCGTAATTGAAATATTTCAGGACGGGATCAACGCCGACAAGTACGCGCAGGATTATAAGCATCTGAAAAAGAATGTAAAACAGGGGGAAAAATTAAAGATTAGTCTTGCTCCGGGCGGAGGATGGGTGGCAAGAATATCTCCTGTTTAGTAAAGAAACATAAGAGGATGAAGCAATATCTTGAACTTCTTGATCATGTTCTTAAGCACGGGGTTGAAAAACATGACAGGACCGGTACAGGTACCATAAGTGTCTTCGGTTACCAGATGCGGTTTGATCTGGAAAAGGGCTTTCCTGTGCTGACGACCAAAAAGCTTCATCTGAAATCGATTATCCATGAGCTTCTGTGGTTCATTTCCGGGGATACAAATATTAAGTATCTGCAGGATAACGGAGTAAGGATATGGAATGAATGGGCAGATGCGGATGGGAACCTCGGGCCGGTTTATGGTTATCAGTGGCGTTCGTGGCCTTCAGCTGACGGAAGGAAGATAGACCAGCTTGCTGAAGTAATAAATAACATCAAACAATCGCCCGATTCCCGGCGTCTGATCGTCAGCGCCTGGAATGTAGGCGAAATACACAAGATGGCCCTGCCCCCCTGTCATTTATTGTTCCAGTTCTATGTTGCCGGAGGCAGACTGTCGTGCCAGCTGTATCAGCGCAGCTGTGATATCTTCCTGGGAGTCCCCTTCAACATAGCATCATATTCCCTGCTTACAATGATGATAGCCCGGGTAACCGGCCTTGTACCCGGCGAATTCATCCATACCCTCGGAGATGCACATATTTATCTGAATCATATCGATCAGGTCAGACTACAACTGACCAGGGAACCATACCCCCTGCCCCGGATGGAAATAAATCCATCGGTAAAGGATATAACAGGATTCAGGTTCGAAGATTTTAAACTGGCGGATTATGTCGCCCATCCGGCTATCAAAGGCGATATATCCGTATGAATTCAAATTCAATGATCTCAATAATTGCTGCTGTTTCGGAAGACTTTGGAATAGGTAAGAACAATGATCTCCTCTGGAATATCCCGGAAGATCTCAGAAGATTTAAGAAACTGACCTGGGGAAAAACTGTTATTATGGGCAGGAAAACATGGGAATCATTACCCAGGAAACCGCTTCCCGGAAGGAAAAATATTGTTATCACCGATGTCCAGGGGGAAACCATACCGGATGCAGTGACAGCTTATTCAATTGGTGATGCCCTTGGCAAATGCAAAGAGGAAGAGGATATTTTCATAATAGGGGGAGGAAGCATTTACAGGCAATTCATGCCGCTTGCCGACCGTCTTTATATAACTCATGTCCGCAAATCTGTTCCGGCCGATATTTATTTTCCTGAAATTGACCCGGATAAGTGGGAAATAATTGAAAAAGATGATTCCGGGGCCAACAAAATTGATTCTGTTCCGTATACGTATATCATTTATGAGAAAAAAGAGAGTTCTGATTAAACCATTTTATCAGTAAACTATCTAAATGATAGCTAATCGGAATATGAATTAATAATTATGTTATGAGATCACAAATTAATTTAGTGGTTGTATCTCTTGCAACCCTTCTGGTAATATCATGTTCCAGGAAGGATTCAATAGATGACCCCGTCGTAAATCTGGCGGATAATGATGCAGTTACAGGGGCTGTTTTCGACGACATCTTCAATACTATTGATGATGCGGAAATAAAGCTTGAGGATTATCTTAAAGGCGAAGGCAAATCGGCAGAAGTTGAAAGCTGTCCGGCAGTGACCTTTGACCGTACTCCGGATTTAAACTGGCCCAAAACAGTTACTATTGATTATGGCGCCGGATGTACCGGATTTTACGATAATACCCGGTCGGGGAAGGTAACAATTACACTTACCGGTCCGCGGCTCGAAGAGGGTTCTGTCAAAACCCTGACATTTACAGATTATTTTATCAACGGGATCGGAGTGGAAGGTACATATCAGGTCACAAATCTTGGTCTGAATGATGATCAGAAAATGGAATTTTCAGTTACACTCACGGGCGGGAAAATAATACCTGAAGCAGGCCAGGTGATTGAACGTTCCTTTGAACATACAAGGACATGGATGGCCGGGAAAGAAACACCAAATATATGGGACGACGAATTCCTGATATCGGGAACGGCAAACGGTGTTAACAGGAACGGGATTGAATATTCAAATATAATAATTACCCCTGTTCTCCTGAAACGGGTATGCAGGTTTCCGGTAAGCGGTGTAATCAGACTTCAGATACAAGGGTTTGATGATCCGGTTGAACTGAATTATGGTGAAGGTAACTGTGATGCAACAGCGGTTATATCAATGAATGGAAAATCGAAGGAGATTACTTTGCGATACAAATATAATTCATGCGATTGCAAATGATTGCAATCATTGTTGGTTTCTGATTTAAAATATTGTGTGGAAAAACCAGGGGCGTTGAATTCAACGCCCCTTTATTTTTATCGACCGTAGGGTCACGCCATGGCGTGACCCTACCTATCATGATACCTTGAGTATCTTAAGATCTATTTTTGCGAGCTTGTGGCTTGCATATTCGGTTGTGATTATCAGCTCGTCTTTTCCCTGTGAAGGCATTTCATACATTGCATCGAGCATTATAGCTTCGCAGATCGACCTGAGACCTCTTGCACCCAGTTTGAATTCGACAGCCTTATCTACAATGAAATCAAGTACCCCTTCGCCGAATGTAAGATCGATATTATCCATCTTGAAAAGCTTGACATATTGCTTTACAAGAGCATTTTTTGGTTCAGTAAGTATCGCTCTGAGGGCTTTTCTGTCAAGAGGGTCGAGATGTGTCACAACGGGAAGCCTTCCGATGATCTCCGGGATCATTCCAAATGCCCGGAGGTCCTGGGGAGCTATGTATTTCAGGAGATTGTCCTTGTCGACTCGTTCCCTGATCTTCGATGCGCCAAAACCTACTATCTGGGTATTAAGGCGGTTTGCTATTTTCTTCTCAATTCCCACGAAGGCGCCGCCGCAGATGAACAGGATATTTTTTGTATCGACGGGGATCATTTTCTGCTCGGGATGTTTTCTTCCTCCCTGGGGAGGGACATTCACTATTGAACCTTCCAGAAGCTTCAGGAGGCCCTGCTGAACTCCTTCCCCTGAAACATCACGGGTTATCGAAGGATTATCACCCTCTTTCCTGGCTATCTTGTCGATCTCATCAATGAAAACTATTCCCTTTTCTGCTGCTTTTACGTCATAATCTGCATTCTGGAGCAGACGTGTAAGCAGACTTTCTATATCCTCGCCCACATATCCCGCTTCGGTAAGGACTGTTGCATCAACTATTGTAAAAGGAACATGAAGCATTCTGGCTACAGTTCTTGCAAGAAGAGTTTTCCCGGTACCGGTTTCGCCTACAAGAATAATGTTTGATTTCTCAATTTCGACTTCATCGGCTTCAGCCTTCTGCATCAGTCGCTTATAATGATTATAAACCGCAACTGAAATGACCTTTTTGGCCATATCCTGGCCAATGACATACTGATCGAGGAAATGTTTTATTTCTGCCGGTTTAAGAAGATTTACAGTATCGAATTTAGTACTCTTCTTTGAACCTAGTTCCTCATTCATTATGCTGTATGCCTGCTCGATACAATGGTCGCAGATATGACCCTCGAGACCGGCAATCAGAATATTGGCATCTTTTTTAGATCGGCCGCAGAATGAACATTTATCCATTTTTTCTATTGTTCGTTTTTCTGGAGGATCTCATCGATCATCCCGTATTCCTTTGCTTCAAAGGAAGTCATCCAGTGATCCCTGTCGGCATCCTTTGCTACTTTTTCAACAGAATTGCCTGTATGCAGGGCTATAATTTCATAGAGCTCGTTTTTGATCTTCAGTATCTCGCGTGCCTGTATTTCTATGTCTGAAGCCTGGCCTTCGAAACCGCCCATCGGCTGGTGGATCATAATTCTTGAGTGTTTCAGTGCAGACCTTTTACCTTTTTTACCTGCCGTCAGCAACACTGCACCCATCGAAGCAGCCATACCTGTACAGATAGTAGCCACGTCTGCCGAAATATACTGTATGGTGTCATATATGCCCAGTCCTGCATGTACATGCCCGCCGGGAGTATTGAAATAGATCTGGATATCTTTACCCGGATCTGAAGAATCGAGATAAAGCAGCTGAGCCTGGATAATATTGGCTACGTCATCATCGATAGGAAGGCCAAGGAAGATTATCCTGTCCATCATAAGACGCGAAAACACGTCCATCGAAGCAACATTCAGCTGTCTCTCCTCAATGATTGTAGGAGATATATAACTCCCGTAGATAGATGATAAGCGGTGAAGCTTTAAACTGCCGATACCGAACTTACTCCTGGCATATTTTGCGAAATCGTCTGTATTGCTCATTATTGTTCAATTTTAGTAGGATAACAAAGATACAAAGATTAATTCTAACTTCCATTATTCAAATCCTTTGTGTATCCTTTGTGTTCCCGAATAACTCGGGATGAGCGACCTTGTGGTTAATTTTTTTTTACCACTAAGGCGCACAAAGGCTATCACAAAGTAACACAAAGGAATACAGTAAATTAACATTATCTATAAATTAAGCGGACTAAATATTTACATGAATTATTTCTCAAATAACTTATTGAATTCTTCAACTGTCAGACTTTTATTTTCGACTTTCACAGTTTCTTTAAGGTTTTCGAGGACTTTATCTTCCAGAATCTTATCTGCGATTCTTTTTGCATCGTCCTCTCTTTTAAGGGTTTCTTTGGCATAGTTGGTTATCTGTTCATCGGTAGCGTAATAAAGTCCGTATTGCCTGAACTGGAACCTGGTAATATTTTCAGCTTCCTTAACCAGTTCTTCCTCAGTAAGCTTTATACCGGCATTCTTAGCCACTTTATTCTTGATAAGCTGCCATTTAAGATCTTCCCTGAATTTATCAAATTCCTTTTCGATCTCTTCGGAAGTGGTTTTTTCATTCACCCTCAGGAGCCATTTTTTAAGGAATTCTTCGGGGAGGGGGAATTCAGTTTTTTCCAGTGCCAGCCGGCGGATATCCTGCATAAGCTTGTAGTTACTTTCCCGTGAAAGGTTTGTGGAAATCTCCTCCTCTATCTTCTTCATGAACTCTTCCGATGTGGAAATAACACCCTCGCCATAGATCCGGTCATAGAGATCAGGACCCTCCTCGGCAGGGAAAAAACGTGATATCTCTTTGATCGTGAACCTGAAATTACCATCAAGGTTTTCACAATCCTTGGTTTCCTTCTTTACTAATCCGGCAATTTCGGCAGTATTCGGAAAAGCCTTACGGATATCGAAGTCGATTGAATCATTTTCCTTTTTTCCGATGAAGGTCTTCTTTATTTCTTCGTCCTTTATTATATCGACAGCCAGGGTGGTCTCTTCGGCACTGATACCATCGGGGATTATCTCACCGGTTTCATTTATTGCCTCTATTTTCCCTTTCAGGATATCTTTTTCTTCGGATATGTCGGCATTTCTGAACTCGCCGTAACGGCGGGTATAACTGCTGACATAATCGTTTTTCATTTTGTCGTCAATCATGATCTCATGATAGGTAACCTTATTTTCTTTGCTCAGGTCCAGTTCGAAAACGGGAGCAAGGCCCAGCTCGAATGAGAAAGTGAGATCATCACTGTTTTCAAAGTCTGTTTTCTCATTCTGATCAATTATCGGGAGAGGGTCGCCAAGTATTTCTATTTTCTCGTCGGTAAGATATTTATGAATGTTTTCCGAGACCATTTTATTTATTTCATCCACCTTTACAGCAGTGCCGTACATTTTCCTGATCAGTCCTATCGGCACCATACCGGGTCTGAATCCCTTGATATTTGCCTTTTTACGATAATCTTTCAAAACTGTTTCAACTTTTCCTTCATAATCGGCTTT
>CAYPHL010000039.1:0-2298 GCA_964410385.1 uncultured Rikenellaceae bacterium
AAGCTAAGATACGAACTAAACTCAACATGTTTTTTCAATACAATGCAACATTTCATTTATAATACAGTCTTTAATCCGGAATGAACTGAAAGATCATATAATAAGGAAGACCATGAAAAATATTAAGGAATTATCGCTTTTATTAATCTGTCTGACAGTCACTGCGTGTGTTGATGCGCAGTTTCGCAGAACTGTATATGGCAACGGAAAGGTGGTGACCGAAGAGAGAACGCCTCTTCAGGCAACCGGAGTAAGAGTAAGTACCGGTATCGATGTTTATCTTACCCAGGGAGACAAGCTTAAACTGGTTGTTGAAGCGGATGAGAACCTGCATGATTACATAATCACGGAAGTCAAGAACGGAATACTCGATGTTTATACAGATGCCAATATCCGTGGCGCTGAAAAGAAAAGAGTATATGTTACGCTTAAGACTATCAACACTGTCAGTACCTCCAGTGCAGGAGATATAATCGGTGAATCGCCGGTTGAGACAGATAATCTGAAGATCTCAGCCAGTAGCGCCGGCGATATCAAGCTGGAGGTTTATGCTGACAATGTTGATGCAAATATCAGCAGCTCAGGGGATGTTACCCTGACCGGAGAAGCAGGATTCATGGAAGCCGACCTGAGCAGTGCAGGAGATCTTAATGCAAATAATCTCAAGGTAAAAGAGGCTGACATTTCTGTATCCAGTGCAGGCGGGGCCGATATTTATGTAACTGAAAAACTTACCGCCAGGGCATCAAGTGCCGGAAGTATAAATTACAGGGGAGATCCGAAAAATGTAAATGCCCATTCCTCCAGTGCCGGGGGAATACATCGCAGATAACTTCCTTATCAATATATAGTCATATTATAATAGCCGCCAGGGAATCTCCCCGGCGGTTTTTTTTATCTTTGCAGGAAAGCACTGACAAATAATTACTATATATGGAAAAAAATATAAGCATAGACCTTAAAAATGCGGCAGGCTTTATCTCCTATGAAGAGGTAGTTGCACTTGCACAGCAGTCAATCAGGCATCTCGATTCCCTGAATGCAGGAACGGGAGCCGGCAATGATTTTCTCGGATGGCTCTCTCTCCCCGATGATATAGTCAAACAATTCGACAGGATAGAAAAAACAGCAAAGCATCTGAGATCGGTTTCAGATACGACAGTGGTCATTGGTATCGGAGGCTCATACCTGGGGGCTAAAGCAGTTATCGAAGGACTTTCTCACTCTTTCTCACCTTTACTTAAATCGAAACATCATGAAATAATTTTTGCCGGTCAGAATATTTGCGAAGATTATATGTCTGATCTGTTAGAGATCCTGGACGGCAGGAACTATTCAATCATAGTTATCTCAAAATCAGGAACCACAACCGAACCGGCTATTGCTTTCAGGATCCTTAAAGATCATCTTGAAAGAAGGGTCGGAAAAGCCAGGGCTGCTGACATGGTCATTGCCATCACCGACAGTTCAAAGGGCGCATTGAGATCGCTTGCCGATCTAAACGGATACGATACATTTGTCATTCCCGACGATATCGGTGGAAGATATTCAGTTCTCACTCCTGTCGGACTATTGCCCATTGCTGTTGCCGGAGCCGATATCAGGATGCTGGTCAGGGGAGCTCATGAAATGGCGCTCATCACAAGAAAAAACAGGGATGCAGTATCAAATCCTTCCCTTGTGTATGCGGCTGCCCGAAACCTTCTCCTCCAGACCGGCCGGTCCGTCGAGACACTTGTCGGATTCACTCCCCGGCTGCACTATTTTTCCGAATGGTGGAAACAGCTCTTCGGAGAAAGTGAAGGCAAGGAAGGTAAAGGGATCTTTCCGGCATCAGTCGATTTTACTACAGATCTTCACTCACTCGGGCAATATATCCAGGAAGGTCAGAGAATACTCTTTGAGACATTTCTGTCAGTTGCCGGCACACGTAAGAAAGTTACAATACCTCCCGAAAAAGATGATTCCGACCAGCTGAACTACCTTGCCGGGAAAAGACTGTCGGAGGTCAACAACAATGCTGAAACCGGAACCATCCTGGCTCATAATGACGGTAATGTACCTGTAATAAAGATCAACATTCCGGAACTGAATGAATTTTATATCGGCCAGCTTATTTATTTCTTCGAGATGGCCTGTGCGATCAGCGGGTACATCCTTGATGTCAATCCGTTCGACCAGCCGGGCGTTGAAGCTTACAAGAAGAATATGTTCGCACTCCTTAACAAGCCCGGGTTTGAAGAGGCCGGGAAGAAGTTGAGAGAAAGGCTGGGGAGGTAGGTATTAAGGTCTTGCGGT
>CAYPHL010000039.1:2398-16210 GCA_964410385.1 uncultured Rikenellaceae bacterium
TTGCGGTCTTGCGGTCTTGCGGTCTTGCGGTCTTGCGGTCTTGCGGTCTTGCGGTTTTGCGGTCTTGCGGTTTTGCGGTTTTAAGGTCAGGCGGTCTTGCTTTGCCAGCCGTAGCCTTCTCCGGCCAGTGAAGCTTTAACAGGAGAGGTGGCGAAGGCTGGCGGTTCTACGGTTTTACGGCTTTGCGGTTTTACGGTTTTACGGTATTGCGGTTTTAGGTCGTATGGTCGTAAGTAAGGAGAAAAATTATATTTTTTATAGAATTTTAAACTAATTAGTATGAAAATTGAATTGAAAAAAGATTTTACATGGTCACTGGTTGTTCCCACGAGTATGGGTGTCCGGATCACCCCGTTGAACGGTCAGCCTGTACATTGCAGCGATACATTTCACATGCAGGCGACCAGTGCCGAGACCAATGTTGCCAGTGTAAGTTCTTATCTTGGATTACCTGTAAAAGTATTGACAACCTTTGTAAGGGAGAGTCCGGTCGCCCGTTTTATAAAGGATAATCTGGCCGGCCGGCATATGGCATATGAAGGGGCTGAAGTTGACCAGGGAGGGCCCTGGGGTTACAGGCACCAGTTTAACATAGCTGACAGCGGTTACGGATCAAGAGGACCGAGAGTTCAGAACGACCGTGCCGGGGAAGTAGGAAGGACACTGAATGTGAAGGATTTCGATCTCGGGAGGCTGTTTGACAAAGAAGGAGTACAGATCCTTCATCTTTCAGGACTGATAGGTGCACTTTCTCCCGAAACAAGCAATTTCTGTCTCGAACTGGCAAGAGCAGCCAGGAAATACGGCACCAGGATCTCCTTCGATCTTAATTACCGTGCAAGCTTCTGGAAAAACAGGGAGCAGGAACTTTCCGCAACCTTTAAGGAAATAGCCGGTCTGGCAGATATTCTTGTGGGCAATGAAGAAGATTTCCAGCTTTGTCTGGGTATCGAAGGTCCCGAAGAAGGAGGAAAAGATCTTGCCTCGAAGACCGGAAGCTTCAAGGAAATGATAGGCAGGGTGAAGAAAGCTTATCCCGGTGCATCAGTGTTTGCCACCACTCTCCGCCAGGTCATCAGTACAAATGAGCACCTCTGGGGTGCAATAATGCTTGAAGGTGATAACTGGCATATAGTTGAACCACGTGAAATTCATGTTCTCGACAGAATTGGAGGTGGAGACGGTTTCGTAGGCGGACTGCTTTATGCCATCCTTAAGGGCTGGGAACCGGAAAAATGGATTCAGTTCGGATGGGCTACCGGAGCACTTGCAACAACGGTTATCACCGATTACGGACAGCCTGCAGATGAGGACCAGGTATGGAGCATCTGGAAAGGTAATGCCAGAGTAAAAAGATAGGGTATATTTCATTTATGATTCCTGCCACCGGAATCCCCGGCAGGAATCATTTTTTCCTTAGTTTATTCTTTGCCACAAATTCATCCAGTATCTGTGACAGGGTCGGATCACCAATCTCCTGCAAATCATAATAAACCCTTGTTGCAGGCTTCTTTATGTTTATTATCCTCTGCAGGTCGACAGGTGTTGCAACGATTACACTGTCGCACTTTGTA
This sequence comes from uncultured Rikenellaceae bacterium, assembly GCA_964410385.1. Classification (GTDB taxonomy): domain Bacteria; phylum Bacteroidota; class Bacteroidia; order Bacteroidales; family VadinHA17; genus LD21. Next base: position 3,973 of record CAYPHL010000039.1, read on the forward strand.
TTATTTATACTCTTTTCAAGGTCACGGAGCTGTTGTTCTCCATATCCCATGGCCGGGAGAAGAGTTCCGATGCCGGGATAAAGACTGAAGGTTTCTTTGAGCTTGCCCACAACAAATGGCCGGGGATCAATTATCCCTGCAGCCCCAAACTTACGGGCGGCCATAATACCTGCGCCAAGCTTCATCTCTCCATGGGTAAGGGTTGGCCCATCTTCAACAACGAGTACATTCTTTCCCCTGATCACCGAAGGATCATCAACTTTTATAGGTGATGCGGCATCTATGACTGTTGCCTTTGGATTGACCTTCTCGATACTTTCCCTGACAATGTCTATGGAGTCCGGGTCAGCGCTGTCGATCTTGTTTATAACCACCACATCAGCGATCCGGAGAGTAACCTCCCCCGGGTAATACCTCAGCTCGTGCCCGGCCCTGTGGGGATCGGTTACGGTTATCATCAGATCTGGCTTATAAAACGGGAAATCATTATTCCCACCATCCCAGACAACTACATCGCATCCTGAAGGATCCTTTTCAGCTTTCCGGAGTATAGCTTCATAATCGACTCCGGCATAAATAACATTTCCACGTACAACATGAGGTTCATATTCCTCCATCTCCTCAACAGTACATTTATGCTTTTCGAGATCTTTAAGAGTGGCAAACCTCTGAACCTTCTGTTCACTCAGATTACCGTATGGCATGGGATGACGGACAGCAACAACCTTCAGCCCTTTTGCCATCAGGATCTCAATCACTTTCCTCGAGGTCTGGCTCTTTCCACATCCTGTCCTCACCGCCCCCACTGCAATAAGGGGCTTCGTACTTTTTACCATAGTTGCATCCGGACCAAGCAGAACGAAATCGGCACCGGCGGAATTAACGATGGCACCGACCGACATAACCTTATTATATGTAACATCACTGTAGGAAAAAATGCATTGATCAACCTTGTGTTTCCTTATTATTTCAGGAAGGTTCTCCTCTGCAAAGACCGGAATACCTTTAGGATATAATTTCCCGGCAAGGTCGGCAGGATATCTTCTCCCGTCAATATCGGGTATCTGGGCTGCTGTGAACGCAACAACATTATAGCTATCATTATCCCTGAAACAAATATTGAAGTTGTGGAAATCCCTTCCGGCGGCACCGATAATTACTACATTTTTTCTTACCATAAAAATTTATTTTTTCAGCAATTTATTGACAGTACAGATTTTCATTTTAAAATGAATCAGCAAATGTATAATTTGCATACCGGAATTCCGAAAGTTTATACGAAATTTTTAAACATGGTTTCCACATTATAACTGTCTGTAATACAATAAAATTTATATCAACCGGTTATGATCTGTAAATACTCCGGAGAAATTATCTTTTGTAATGAACTATCTGATAAATTCTTTGTACTATTATAACTTTGTATGAATGTCCTTGCCCACATATACCTGTCGGGGGATTCCGATAAGATAATCATCGGTAATTATATCGGTGATTATGTTAAGGGCAGGGATTATCTCAACTACCCCGAGCTTATCAGGAAGGGTATTATTCTTCACAGGCATATTGATATGTTCACCGACCGTCATCCTGTGGTACACAGAAGCAAGATATATTTTTCAAGGAAATATCATAAATATGCCGGAGTTGTAACTGATATAATCTATGACCATTATCTGACCAAAGAGTGGAATTTTTTCTCCCGGAGGCCTCTTGAGAGTGTTACCTACAATTTTTACAGGGCACTTGTAAACAATTATGAAATACTCCCTGAAAAGGTAAAAGGGATGATGCCATTTTTCATAATTAACAACTGGATAGAAACATATCAGACAACAAATGGTATAAAGCATGTTCTGAGGACATTAAGCAGGAATTCAAGTTTGCCGAACGAAACCAGATATGCAATAAAAACGCTTAAGAAAAACTATTACGCCCTCCAGGACGATTTCATGGAATTCTTTCCCCAGCTGATCGATTATGTCGAAAAAGATTTCGGGATAGAGATATCCCACAGGATCACAATACCTTTCTGATCAGATAAGGTATTCAGTACGGCTTGCATCGAGCCTGAGAAAAATATACAGCAATATTGTAAAGCCCCAGAGCGAACTGCCACCGTAACTGAAAAAAGGCAGTGGGATACCTATCACCGGAACGATGCCGATAGTCATACCAATATTTATGAAAAAATGAGTGAAGAGTACAGAAATAACTCCATAGCCGTAAATTCGCGAAAAGACCGAACGCTGCCTTTCAGCAAGCTTTATTAGTCTCAGAAGCAGGACGAGATATAATCCCACTGTCACAAATGATCCCACAAAGCCCCATTCTTCGCCTACTGTACAGAAGATGAAGTCAGTGCTCTGAGCAGGGACAAATTTGAATTTTGTCTGTGTACCCTGAAGATATCCCTTCCCCGCGAAGCCTCCGGATCCGATCGAAATAAGAGACTGGTTAAGATTATACCCTGTGCCGTGCGGATCGGATTTGAAACCCAGCATTATCTCAACTCTTTCCCTCTGATGTGGTTTCAGAAGGTTGTGAAAAGCAAAGTCAACAGAATTTATATATATTATGCTTCCCAGCAGGAAAAGGTAAATAACAAGTATACTCATCGCCTTTTTCTGATAAATGTAATAGGCGAAGGTCAGGCCTGCCAGGATAAGTGTGATTATCAGAATATACTCGTTGCCTATTGATCTCAGGATAAAATGATCCAGCGCGAATAAACTGCCTCCGATAAGCAGGATAACACCAAGGCCCGTAAATGATAATTTTGTTTTTCGTGTCACAAACCAGGTCAGTAAAAAGGCCAGCGCCACAAGAATCAACTCGAGCAGGAAATTATCCATCAGAAGCGTCAGAAAGAACAGTATTATCATCAGCAGTCCTGATACGAAAATATACGGGCTCATACCCTCCCTGAACAGTACTATGAAGAATGAGAAAAAGACAACTGTTGAACCCATGTCGGGTTGTTTAGCTGTCAGAAGGGCGGGAAGAAAGATTATGGCGGCTGCAGGCAATATAACCATGAGCCTGGTAAGTTCGCCCTTATGGTTATTAAGGTAGCCTGCCAGTGCAAGAGCTGTGGCGAACTTTGCAAATTCAGAAGGCTGAATTGTCAGCGGACCGATCTGGAACCATGACCTTGCACCATTTACTTCCTTACCGAAAAAAAGAACCAGTATAAGCAGTATTACAAGCACAGCGTATACGCCCCAGGCGAAGAAAAGATAAAACCTGGTGTCGATTATCACTACTATGACCGCCAGAACAATTGCAGCAATTATCCAGATGAATTGTTTCCCGTATCTCTGTGAAAAATCAAGGATCTCCTTGTGCTCTTCATTATAGACGGCAGCATAAATGTTAAACCAGCCTACGATCATCATCAGCAGGAAAAGAAAGACAGTAACCTTGTCAATCCTGTACCATATATTAACGTTGCGCGGCACGTCCTGTAAGATTTAATTCAAGCATTCTCTGTTCCTTCCATTTACTTGTCTCACCAATCTCCTTCTTTATATACTTTTCGATCATCAGGCTGGCCACCGGTGCTGCATAAGTAGCTCCGAATCCTGAATTCTCAACATATACGGCAATGGCAATTACCGGTTTATCCTTTGGTGCGAATGCAACAAATACAGAATGATCTTCTTCTCCCTGGGAATTCTGCGCCGTTCCTGTTTTTCCGCACACAATTATATCTTCCATTGCTGCAATCCTTGCAGTTGCTCCTGCTCCTCCATTCACGGCAGCTTCCATACCAAGTATAATCTCTTCAAAATTTGCAGAATCAATATGTATCTCATGCTTCCTTTTGAACCTCTCATCTATACCCTGCCGGTTCCCTGTTGATTTAACAATATGTGGTGTGTAGTAGTATCCCCTGTTAGCGATAGCGGCAGTCATATTTGCCATCTGGAGTGGTGTAGTGCCAATCTCTCCCTGACCAATTGCCAGGGATATTACTGTAAGCGCCTTCCATCCGTTGATCCCGTGATACCTGTCGAAATATGTGGCCGGGGGTATCAGTCCGGGGAGTTCATTAACAAATTCAGTATCAAGTTTTTTACCGAAACCAAATTCAGTAAGATATGATCTCCATTTTTCATAAGCTTCGGAAATTGTACCATATGCAGGATTTTCAAGTACTTTTCTGAAGGTCTGGCAGAAGTATGAGTTGCATGAATTCATTACGGCACCTTTCAGGTTTAGCGGCGATGAATGGGAGTGGCAACCGACGAACAAATATCCGTTGCTGCAACCGAAAGTAGTTGATGGTACAATAACCTTCTCCTGTAAAGCAATAAGGCCGTTTATGGGTTTAAATGTCGAGCCCGGAGGATAAGAAGCCATGAAAGCCCTGTTAAAAAGAGGCAGTAAGGTGTCTGCCGACAGTCTGGAAAAATTTTCTGAGCGGACCCTGCCAACAAGAAGAGCCGGGTCATAGTTCGGTGACGAGACCAGAGCAAGGATCTCACCTGTAGACGGTTCGATAGCAACAATACTCCCGGTTTTATTCTGCATAAGCTTTTCACCATATTCCTGCAGACCGAGATCAATACTTGCAACTATATCATTTCCCTGGACAGCCACTGTATCCATCAACCCTCCGGCATAAGAACCCTTAACACGGCTGTAAACATCCACTAGGAATATTTTAACTCCCTTTGTCCCCCTCAGCTCTTTTTCATATGCTTCCTCTATCCCCAGCTTTCCGATATAATCGCCTGGTTTATAATATGGATCTTTCTTAATCTGAGCTTCATCAACCTCACTCACATACCCCAGAAGATGGGCAGCAACCGGCCTTGAATATTTCCTTAAAGTCCTGGGCTGTACATAAAAACCCGGGAACATGAATATTTTTTCCTGGAACCTGGCATACGACTCGGCAGATATCTGCTTAAGGAAAATTGACGGAGCCCTTCCTGAATAATTCCTGGCAGCCTTCATCCTCTCAAGGAAAACATCCTTTGTAATACCCAGGTCCTGGCAGAAAAGTGCCGTATCGATTTTTGAGGTCTGGGAGGGTATTACCATCAGATCATAAGCAGCCTGGTTATAAACGATAAGTTCACCGTTCCTGTCATAAATCAATCCCCGTGCAGGATATTGTGTCACATATCTCAGGACATTATTATCTGCCGACAGTCTGTAAGTATCCTGGACTACCTGGATTATGAACAGTTTTACGACCAGAGCAAGTGAGGCAAGTACAACTATTGCCATGATCAGATATTTCCGTGTCGAATAGAGGTCCTTCATGCCAGGTCAGTTATTTACCCTTTCGTATATATTCCAGCAAAAGGATAAAGGTGATGGAAAAGAGCGAACTAAGCAATACCCGGAGGAAGGTGTTGAAAAAATCAGTCAGCCGGAACACTTCAAGATAGAAAAGAAGAGTATGATGAAGAAGGACGATGAAAACCGTATACAAAAGAAACCATTTGAATCCGTAAACAAACATCGAAGGGTCAGCGCCTGTTTCATATCCTTCCCTGGGGGAAAATAACCTCAGAACATAAGGCCTGGCAAATCCCGCAGGAACAGTGGCTGCTGTGTGCATTCCCGGTGTTCCCGTGAGCAGATCGATTATCAGTCCGGTAAAGAATGAAATAATCAGCAACAACCATGCCGGGATATCAACCGGAAGCAGCAGTATGAAAAGAATATAAACATAAGGATTAACATACCCGCTGAACTGAATATTATTGAATAAGAACAGCTGGAGCAGCAACAGCAGAATAAAGATCAGGGCATATCTTAAAATCCTGTTGATCATTGGAATTGTTTTTCGAGTTCCTGTTGTTCAGTCTTCTGAAGGTTCCCTATCACATTAACATAATTCAGCTTTTTAAAATCGGTTTTAAGCAGAACCGAGATCCTGTAGAAATCGCTTCCTGATTTTTCAATCCCGGTGATGGTCCCGATCATCAATCCTTCCGGAAAAACAGCCGAATAGCCTGTAGTCTCAATTGTATCCCCGACACTTGCTATAACATGCTGAGGAATTTCGCTGAGGATTGCATGACTGTAGTCCCTGCCGTCCCAGCTCAGTGAACCGAAATATCCGTTTGATCTGATCCTTGCACTCAGCCTGAAATCGGTGTTGAGGACCGACATGGCAACCGAATAGTTTGAAGAGCACCCGACAATCACCCCGGCTATACCCTCATCCGATACTACAGCCATGTCCCTGGCCAGATTCTGGTTATAACCCTTGTTGAGTGTGAAGAAATTTTTCTGCCGGTTTACTGAATTATTTATGACCTCAGCCGAAGACCAGATATACTTCTGCTTAAAAACCGAATCGGTGACAGAAAAAAAAACAGCATTTATGGCTTTCCCCGATTTTTCAATAGTGTTCCTCAGAGAAGCATTTTCAGCAGAAAGCATTTCAGCAGTTTCACGTAAACTGAAATAAGATCTGGTTTTACTTACAGATCTTTCTATGCCCGCAGTAATCCCCCTGATACCTTTTACAAACCTCGTATTATGATAATTATTTTCTGATGTGAGCAAGGAAAGTGCTATTCCTTCAAGAATGAGAAAGATTATTATATTGTTATATCCCGCAAGAAAATTCAGGAGGTTTCTCATCTATATCGGAGCTTATCTCATGAGGAAAGGATATTTCTCAACGTTCTTAAGGGCAACACCGGTTCCTCTTGCAACCGAATGCAGCGGATCTTCAACGACATTGAAATTAATATTGATCTTGTCAGCCAGTCTGCGGTCGAGACCTCTGAGCAATGCTCCGCCGCCGACCATATAAACTCCCTTGTTAACTATATCTGCATATAATTCGGGAGGTGTCTGTTCAAGCACGCTAAGAAGGGCTGCTTCGACTTTGGTAAGGGATTTGTCAAGGCAGTAGGCTATCTCCTGATATGATACAGGTATTTCGATAGGAAGTGCAGTCATAATATTGGGCCCTCTTACAATATAATCTGCAGGTGGATTATCTATATCCGGGAGAGCGGCGCCGACAGCGATCTTGATATCCTCGGCGGTTGTTTCGCCTATCTTTATATTATGCTGATGCCTCATATATGCCTGGATATCGGATGTGAATCCGTCACCTGCTATTCTGATCGATTTATTGCAGACTATACCTCCGAGAGCTATAACCGCGATCTCGGTTGTGCCTCCCCCGATATCGATTATCATCGAACCTTCAGGAGCTTCAACATCTATACCTATTCCGATGGCAGCAGCCATGGGTTCATAGATCATATAAACATCCCTTCCGCCTGCATGCTCGGAAGAATCGCGGACCGCCCTTATTTCAACCTCTGTACTGCCCGAGGGAATGCAGATAACTATTTTCAGCGAAGGAGAAAAAAGTCGCGATCCCTTATTGATCATTTTGATCATCCCCCTTATCATAAGTTCGGCAGCATTGAAATCCGCTATCACACCATCGCGCAAAGGTCTTATTGTCTTGATATTTTCATGTGTCTTGCCATGCATCTGCCTTGCCGCCTCACCTATTGCTATCAACTTGCCTGTACTCTTGTCAATCGCAACTATCGACGGTTCATCAACAACAATTTTGTCATTATGAATTATAATCGTATTTGCCGTTCCCAGGTCAATAGCAATCTCCTGTGTTAAAAATGAAAAAAGTCCCATATATATTATATCAGTGTTTAAAATGTCTTATACCTGTAATAACCATAGCCATGCCGTTTGAAGCACAATAATCTATTGAATCCTTGTCCCTCACCGATCCTCCCGGGTGTACAACAGCTGTAACACCAGCCTTGTGGGCAATCTCGACACAGTCAGGGAAGGGGAAGAAAGCGTCTGAGGCCATTACCGATCCTTTCAGATCAAATCCGAACAAACGGGCTTTCTCAATAGCCTGCTTCAGAGCATCAACCCTTGAGGTCTGACCGATACCGCTTGCACATAACTGTTTCCCCTTAGCAAGAACAATGGCATTTGACTTGCTGTGTTTCACCAGCTTATTTGCAAAAACCAGGTCGGTTATCTCGGAAGCTTCCGGAATCCGTGGCGTCACAGGTTTAAGATCGCCGGCCGCCTGTGTGCTGTTATCTTTCTCCTGCCACAGAACACCATTAAGAAGTGATCTGAAGCCATGAATGGTTTTATATTGTTCCTTCCTTTTCAGGATGATCCTGTTTTTCTTCTGTTCAAGAATACCAAGAGCTTTTTGTGAGAAATCCGGAGCAATAAGTATTTCAAAGAATACCTTGTCCATCTCAGCCGCGGTTGCTTCGTCAATACCGGTATTCGTTGCAATTATTCCACCATAAGCCGATACGGGGTCGCATGCAAGTGCATCATTCCAGGCATCCCTAAGGTTCTCCCTCGAAGCAGCGCCACAGGCGTTGTTATGTTTAATTATTACAACGGTGGTTTCGTCGAAATCATCAATCAGATTCAGTGATGCCTCGATATCAAGGAGGTTGTTATAAGAAATCTCCCTGCCATGAAGCTTTTCAAACAGCTGTGCAATATCCCCGTAAAAAACTCCCTTCTGATGCGGATTCTCACCATACCTGAGAGGGTATGAGCTGTTAATGCTTTCGCGGAAGGCAGGAATACCTTCAGTCTGATTGAAATATCTGAAGATCTCAGTATCATAATGAGATGATGTCATGAAGGCTTCAGCGGCAAAACGGCGTCTTTCAGCGGCAGAAGTAAAACCTTTCTTTTCTTTAAGTAAATTCAGCAATCCCGGATACTGCTCCCTGCCGGAGATGATCAGAACATCATTAAAATTCTTTGCTGCAGCCCTGATAAGCGATATCCCGCCAATATCGATCTTCTCAATGATCTCCTCCTCTTCATTTGTGCTTTTCACAGTCTCCTCGAAGGGATACAGATCCACTATCACCAGATCTATTTCAGGGATATTGTACTGCGACATCTGATCAATATCACCTTTATTTTCCCTTCTGGCCAGGATACCTCCGAAAACTGCAGGATGAAGTGTTTTTACCCTCCCTCCGAGTATTGAGGGATAACCGGTGAGATCTTCGACCTTTACGGCCGGTATACCCATCTTCTCAATATGATTATAAGTACCTCCTGTTGAAAATATCCTGACGCCCAGTTCATGAAGAGTTCTGACTATTTCATCAAGGCCTTCCTTATAATAAACGGAAATTAATGCACTTTTAATCTTCTTATCACTCATTTGCTGATTATTATGAATGCCGGAAAATGATTTTGCGGGCGGTTAAAAATAGATATTTTTTTATTATCCTCAATATATTATATATTAACATTTTGAGCAGTCCGGCATTTCAGTGTATTTTATCCGCTGACTTATGAAATTTCTTATCTTTGGGTTCCCAAACCAATGCAGAGATCCGGGATGAAGTTTTTAAAGCTATTCAGAGAAAGTATAATTCTGGCATTTAACTCAGTAACTATTAATAAGTTAAGGACTTTTCTTTCGCTTTTCGGAATAACGATAGGCATTTTCTCTATAATTTCGGTCTTTACTGTACTGGACTGGATGGAGAAGTCGATCCGCGACAGTATAAACTCAATGGGAAGCAATGTTATATACATTCAGAAATTTCCCTGGTCGTTCAGCCCCGATCTTGCGTGGTGGGATATAATCAAATGGCCTTCCGTTTCGGTTAGTGATTACGATGCCATGCTTAACAAATCTTCAAAGACCGAAGCGATATCCCTTGTGGTAGGCCAGTCTGCGACAATAAGTTACAAGAACAATGTTGCAAGCGGTGTTCCTGTCGGAGCAGTCACCGATAATCTTGAGAATGTCGTTAGTTTTGAGATAGGTAGCGGCAGGTATTTTTCACCATTTGAATATACAAGCGGAAGTAATGTTGCTGTACTTGGAGCCGAATTAGCCGAAAGGCTTTTTAAGGATGTAAATCCAGTTGATAAGGAGATCAAGCTGGCAGGCTATAAAGTAAGGGTGATCGGGATCTTCAAGAAGGAGGGCGAAGGACCTGTAAGTTTAAACAATATCGATCAGCTTGCAGTCGTTCCTTTGAATTTTGGAAGAAATTTCATTAACCTGCGTAACAGATTTATTGACAGCCAGTTAATCGTAAAAGCCAGGGAAGGGGTAGCTGTCCGGGAGCTATCTGACGAAGCAATAATGATACTTAGGGCAGCAAGGAGACTGAGGCCCGGAGAAGAGGATAATTTTTCAGTAAATAATGCAACGATGCTGTCGAAGGGTTTTGATGCAGTATTTGCAGGTATAAATATCGGCGGCTGGCTTATTGGAGGCTTTTCTATCCTCGTTGGCGGATTTGGAATCGCGAATATAATGTTCGTTTCGGTCAGGGAAAGAACAAACATGATAGGTATCCAGAAAGCTCTTGGGGCAAAGCGTTCTTTCATCCTTCAGCAGTTTCTTGCCGAATCGGTACTTCTATCTGTTGTCGGAGGCATACTCGGGGTGATCCTGATCTTCATCGGGACAGTCGGAATAAATTACTTGTACGAACTGAATATGCATCTTACATTGTCCAATATTCTTCTTGCCATTACGATATCGGGGGTTATAGGGATAGTTGCAGGTTATGCCCCGGCATATTCGGCAGCAAAGATGAATCCTGTGGATGCGATCGGATACTCATTCAGTTAAATACCTCCGGTTCTTATCCACCCATCTTGTCAGATCAATGAACATTTCCACCGATAACTGTTCGGGTCTCAGATCAAAGAACGGACAATCCTCGTTCTGAAGTTCAAATGCCGACCTGATTGAATTCCTCAGTTTCTTGCGACGCTGGGCAAATCCTGCCTTTACAACACGTGTAAAAAACGCTTCATCAACACCAATATCCTTTACCTCATTCCTGATTAGGCGGACAACACCCGATTTTACTTTCGGAGGAGGTGAAAATACATGTTCCGGAACAGTAAAAAGAAATTCAGTATTGTAAAATACCTGAAGAAGTACGCTCAGAATGCCATAATCCCTCGATCCGGGCCCCGAACAGATCCTTTCGGCAACTTCCTTCTGGAACATTCCGCAAACCTCCACAACCTTATCCCTGCTCTCCAGTACCCTGAACAGGATCTGTGATGAAATATTATATGGGAAATTGCCGGCAATACAAAGACTGCCCTTAAAATATTCTCCTAAATTCATCCTGAGGAAATCACCTCTTATAATCTCACCCAGACCAGGAAATTTTTCTTTCAGGAAATGAACCGATTCATTGTCTATTTCAATGACTTTCAAGTCGGCAAAATTTCTTTCCAGAAGATATTCAGTGAGTATTCCCGTACCCGGACCAATCTCAAGCACTGAATCATATCCATTACCGGTAAGTGATGATGCCACTTTACGGGCAATTTCCCTGTCTTTTAGAAAATGCTGACCCAGATTTTTTTTTGGATGAACCCTTACCATTTTTTCTTAACCTAACCAGCAACCCTTCTAAATCTGCAGCAGCTCTCTCCCGAACTTCCGCCAGAACGGAAGCTTGAGCTTCTCAAGCCATACAATGAACTTCTTAAGTACATTGTAGTAGAGGGTACCGAACAGGAAAATTATCATCAGCCACACAATGATCATATTGAAAACCAGGGTGCCGATCTTAAGGTTTCCTATCTGTTTATAAGGAGCATAAAAATGAGCCCTCCCGTGTTTTGATCCGGGCTTCATCAATACGGGATCGGCTTTTTGTATGAACTTATCGTCGGTCTCATATATCTTCCGCGTACTCCTCCGGTTCAGAACAAATTCCGCCAGCCTTTCATTATGATTTTCACTCCGTAATCTTACAAAAGCTTCCTCTCCGATCCGCTGTTCCATGGATTTTTTTACAGAATCAAGCTGAAGGGATGTTTTCCTTTCGTCCGACCTGAACCTTATATTCAGGCTGTCGAGATAAGAAAGAACATAATCGCCAATTATATCATTAAATTTCTGATAATTAACACTTGTGATCCATTCTCCGGGCCTGATGCCGGTCATCTGTGATAATTCATCCACGTGGTAGCGGATCTTTTTGAAGTTATTCTCAATATATTCTTTGTACTCCGGATCCTTTCCGGCTTTCTGGCATTCCTGGACCTTAACCCTGAGCCTCGGGATCAGAAATGATGTATGCCAGCTGCTACTGCTGATGGCCATATCATAATCAAAGAAATTCCTTTCATATCTGTTGCTTTTGAACTGCTCTACTGTAATTGCCTCATAAGACCACCTTGTTGTCATGATATCGCCTATAACCGGGACATAAATTTTTCTGCTGAA
>CAYPHL010000039.1:16310-34864 GCA_964410385.1 uncultured Rikenellaceae bacterium
ACCACCTTGTTGTCATGATATCGCCTATAACCGGGACATAAATTTTTCTGCTGAAGGCTTTATGAAGATCGTCAAACTGGATCATGGCGCCCCCAAGGAGGAGCTGGGGAACAAGCAGAAGCGGTATAAGGATATAAATGCTTATTGCTGATCTCATTCCTGCAGAAATATTCAATCCCAGCAGGTTTCCGAAGCATGCCGTTGAGAACAGGATAAGCCAGTATCGGAAAAGCATTCCTTTCACCTCGAGTATTGCATTTGCAACAAGTACGAAGGAAAGTGTCTGAATAGCCGACAGAACGAAAAGAAAATTGATCTTTGAGAAAAGATAGCTGAGCCTGCTCAGATTGAGGAACTTTTCCCTTTCGAGTATCTTCCTGTCCCTGAATATCTCCTCGGCACTTACAGTAAGTCCAATAAAAATCGCTACGATAATTGACATAAAGAGGAATACCGGATAGTTAATATTATCCGCGAAAAGGTAGGTCTGCTCTTCGCTGTATTTTGATATATATCCGAGAATAAGTGCCAGAAGAGGGGCTTCCAGAAGGTTTATTGTCATATACTGCCTGTCAGCAAGCTTCCTGGTGATATTTCTTTTTATAAATGTCCGCAATTGTACAGACTTGCGCGGAACCCTGAAGTTCCCGGGAGTCACAGCAACTTTTTCAGGTTTCGGCCTGAGCGACGGCATCATTTTCTTCCGGTATTTTTCATACCATTCTGCAGGACTCACCTGTCTGTCCCTTCCAGGCATGCCATCATTATCAATCACTTTGACCTCGACTATGTGAAGAATATTGTCAGTTTCAATATTCCCGCAACCCGGACATTCACTTTCAGCTGCATTTGCCTGGGATGTTTCGGTTTTGAAATAGACGAGGGCTTCCACGGGGTCGCCGTCGTAGATCATATATCCTCCCTTGTCGAGGATCCACAGGCGGTCGAACATTTTTATTATATCGGAAGAAGGCTGATGAATGATTGCAAAAACAAGCTTGCCGCTCAAAGCCTGGTTCCTTAAAAGCACCATAACCTTTTCCGAATCGAAAGATGACAAACCTGATGTGGGTTCATCGACAAACAGAACTTTCGGCTCACGCATCAGTTCCAGACCAATATTCAGCCTTTTCCTCTGACCCCCGCTTACCTTTTTGTTCATAATGTCACCTACCTGAAGATCCTTGATCTCCAGAAGATCAAGATCCTGAAGGACTTTCTCGACTGTACTGTTTAGCTGTTCCTCCGTGTAATCACCAAAGCATAATCTTGCATTAAAATAAAGGTTCTGGAAAACAGTCAGCTCCTCGATAAGCATGTCATCCTGTGGAACATAGCCGATAAGCCCTTTTATATCTTCCGAATCTGCATTTATATCATACCCGTTTATATAAATATTCCCTTCAGTAGGTTTTAATTTCCCGTGAAGAAGGTTCAGCATCGTAGTTTTTCCGACACCGCTCCCTCCCATCAGCCCTACCATATTGCCCGATTCAACCCTGAAATTCATTTTCTGAACCCCATTGTCGGAGTTCTTAAATGCAAACTGAATATTATGGCCTTCAAATACAACCTTTTCAGAGGATTTTCCGGATATGAACTGCTTGAATATCTTAGAATAATAGATCGGTTCAATGCCCAGACCTTTAATATTTACTCCTCGTTCGAGCAGGTAAGGCCGGCATACAATTATATCCCGTCCCTTGAAATAAAGAGTAAGCGGACCATCATATGTAAGAAGAAGGGTTTGAGTACTCTCGATATAAAGGATAATTATATGCCCTTTGAAGCCTTTTATCTTAAGGTGACGCCAGCTTTCATAGTTCCTGTAGGCAGATGCGCCGGAAAGTTCGGGATTATCACTTTCAATTATAAGAACACTGTCTGTGGAGATGTCATCAAAGGTCCTGCCAATAATAAATGCCGATACATTATCATATTCCTTCCTGGAAATATTAAATGTTTTTACAACTATGTCGACTATTGTTTTCTCCTGTTCGGAGATCATTCCATCCTCAAATGCAAACTCCATAAGCTGGAGGAAGACTATCATCCTTTCTTCAAGGAATAATCCCTTTTTGATCTGACGGCAGATATTGGTTATCTGGAATGATATCAGTGAGTTTTCATCTGCCAGTTCGGCCTTATCGACACTTTTCAGTTCATTTGAATAAAACTCGAGATTATTTTCGAATAGGGCGTAGTATTCTTCCTCGAGCTCCCTGTTAAGATATCTTCTGAGGTAACTGCGCAGAATTTTTTTGCCTCTTGATGTTATCCCTGCCGGGTTGACCGTTGAAACTATGGCAAAGATATGAATCAACGCCAATAATACTGACTCCCTCATAAATATGCCAGTTCAAAAAAAGACCGCAAAGTCAGATTCTTTGCGGTCATCTGTAGGATAAAGAACTACTTTATGATCTGGGCCCTGATCCCTTCGATTGCTTTTGTAATGTCAATAATATTCTGGGTGGTCAGGCTTGTTCCCAAACCTTCATATACCTTTTTGATCGGTTCGAGAATTGCCAGGAAATTCCTGATATCCTCTTCGTTTTCATAAGGTTTTGTGACTTCAAGGAAAGTAGTGAATGATTCTTTCTGCTCAAGCAGGTTCCTGGATATCCCTGCAACCTGGTATGCTGCCTCCGAAACATGTGTTGTAAGATACATCCCTTCAACCCAGGCGCCACCAACAACAAGAAGTGCAAGAGTTTCCTGATTGTTCTCAACCAGATAAGCATAAGTGCTCTGGAAGGCCTCGGTAAGTATCTTTACAAGCTCATCACGATTGTCAAAGTTCTTCCTGATCTTTTCATACCACGATTCATCATATATCTGCGACATATTAAGTTCGTTGGCAAGCGACCTGAGGGCGCTCAGGTAATTCAGTACCTCCTGCTGCATATTATATAAGGTGGCATAGCTCAGATCAGCGCCATATCCTCCCAGGTTGATAGCCCTGTCGGTGCTTTTAATATATTTCTTCGAATTCTCGACAGGATTTGAAATACCGAATATATAGCCAACTTCAAGATCAGTCAACATCTTTATAACCTCGGCAGATGTGGGCAGAGGATATACTTTCTTTTCCATCTGATTCAATATGGTATCAGCCTCATTCATATCTATTTTCTTCTGCTCACCGGTACCCCTGTTCCTGCAGGATGTATTTGATGTAATGATCACAAAACCTGCCAGAAGCAAAGGAAGAAGCAATGCCGCAATCGTCTTTTTCATACCTGATCAATTTTATATTAACTTAACAATCAAAACTGCGCATAAAAATAATAAATAAATTAAATAATAGACATCTTGTTTGAAGTTATTTGATAGCCGGTATCCTTGCCTTATAACCAGTGTCTTAAATATTTCATCCCCTTTATTTATTGATACGGGTCATAACAGAAGCAGGCACGATATGATTTTAATTATCTTTGTTCCCCCGGGAATTATACAATTCTGATGAACTGGAATTTTGATGAAGAAGTAAACAGGGAAGGAACAGACTCTGTAAAATACGACCTGAGATTTGAGGTTTTCGGGAAGAAGGATATCATCCCCATGTGGGTGGCTGATATGGATTTCAGGGCGCCGGAATTCATTACCTCAAAACTGCAACAAAGGATCGACCACGGTGTATATGGCTACTCCATCCGCTCCCGTGAATATTTTAATTCGATAATTAACTGGTTCAGCTCAGGATATAACTGGAAGATTGAAAAAGACAGCATCTGTTTCTGCCCGGGCACTGTTCCTGCAATAAACCTTTGTACCCTTGCCTTTACCAGACCGGGAGATTCGATAATTGTCCAGCCGCCTGTGTATTTCCCTTTCTTTTCCGCTGTTGAAAGTCATGGACGAAAACTTATCCATAATCAGCTCATCGAAAAGAACGGCAGATGGGTTATGGACCTTGATTCACTCGAGCAGATAGTATCGTCAGAAACGAAGATGATCATTATCTCCAACCCTCATAATCCGGTCGGAAGAGCCTGGTCTGAAGAAGAACTGAGACAGCTTTCCGATATATGTCTCAGAAACAAAATATTAATACTTTCCGATGAAATCCATTGCGATCTAACTCTTCCGGGCCATTTCCATACCCCGGTCGCAAGACTGTCGGAGGAAATTTCAGATATAACGGTCACCTGTGTCGCTCCGAGTAAAACCTTCAACCTTGCAGGCCTGTCGACATCTTCGGTAATCATATCAAATCCGGTTCTGAGGAAATACTTTAACAGGAAAGTTGAGATCCTTCATGTCGGTAACGGGAATATTTTCGGTAACATTGCCTCAGTTGCCGCATATTCGGAAGGACGCGAATGGCTGGATGCGCTGATGGAATATATCGAAGGAAATGTAAATTATGTGACCGGATATTGCAGGGAACATATCCCTGAAATCATCCCTGTCCAGCCCGAAGCCACTTATATGATCTGGCTCGATTGCCGTAAATCAGGCATGAAGGGTAAGGACCTGCAAAGCTTCTTCGTTAATAAAGCAGGTGTGGGAATGAATGAAGGATCGACATTTGGTCCGGGAGGAGAAGGATTTATGAGGATCAATGTGGCTACGACCCGGAGCAGGGTTGAAAAAGCCATGCAAAGGATTGAACAGGCAGTTGCCTCAATAAGATAACAGGTTTTAAGAAATGAAAGATAATCAACGTGTAAAGCTCACTCTCGAAGACGGATCGGTTTTTTACGGAAGGTCCTTCGGGGCGGCTCTTCCCGCAGCCGGGGAAGTGGTGTTCAATACCGCCATGACCGGATATCCCGAAAGTCTCACTGATCCATCATACCATGGCCAGATCCTGTGCCTCACATATCCTCTCGTAGGTAACTATGGAGCCCCCGCCAGGAATGAAGAAAATGATCTTTACAGGTTCTATGAATCATCTTCAATTCATATCTCAGGACTCATCGTATCGGATTATTCCTTTGAATACAGCCACTGGAATGCGGCAGAAAGCCTTGATGAATGGCTTAAGAGGAATAATGTTCCGGGTATTTATGGCATCGATACCAGAGCGTTGACAAAACGGATACGCGAAAAAGGCTCAATGCCCGGAAAGCTTGAACCCGACGGCACTGAAGCGGAGTTTTGTGATCCCAACAAATCAAATCTTGTCGAAAAGGTCAGCACAAGGACCAAAAAGGTATATGGATCGGGAAAATTCAGGATAATCCTGATTGATTGCGGAGTTAAATACAATATAATCAGGAATCTGCTGAAACGCGACACTACGATAATCAGGGTCCCATGGGACTACGATTATCATAACGAGGAGTATGACGGTTTGTTCATATCAAACGGCCCGGGCGACCCGAAAATGTGCACCATAACAATTGAAAATTTAAAAAGATCTTTCAGTAAGGATATTCCCGTTTTCGGGATTTGTCTGGGGAACCAGCTTATGGCACTGGCATCGGGTGCAGATACCTACAAGCTGAAATACGGGCACAGAAGTCATAACCAGCCGGTTGTAATGACAGGAACCGATAAAGCCTATATCACTTCACAGAATCACGGATATGCGGTCGATAATAAGACCCTTGCCAAAGACTGGGAGCCGCTTTTCATCAATCTGAACGACAGTACCAACGAGGGAATGAAACATAAGAGCATGCCGTTCTTTTCAACACAGTTCCACCCCGAGGCATCCGGCGGTCCGACGGATACAGATTACCTGTTCGATGTATTTATGGATAATATAAGAAACAAGGGGAAGTAAGAATGAAGAACAAACGAATGAAGAATTAAGAACTATTTATACTTCTGCATTCTGACTTCGAATGTTCTTCGTTCTTACTTCAATCTTACAATATTATTTTACATATCCCATAAGTTTTTCAGACATTTCTGCGGCAGTTTTGTTCTTAAAGAACTTTATGTTTTCATCGAACATCCGTGCAATTTCTTCATTGCAGAGATTGCCAAGACTTCCTTCATGCACATAATCCGAAATTGCGGTCTTTGAGAAGGAAGAGTTCTTTACCATATCGGCTACGGCTTTATATGCATCCCTGAACGGGATCCCCTGTTTAACCAGCCTGTTCACTTCCTCGGTGCTGAAAATGGTATTATATATAGAACTTTCTGTAATGTTCTTCCTGATCCTGATATTATTCAGCATAAGGAGCATAATTTCCAAACACTCCTGCAATTCTGAAAATGCATCGAACATGATCTGTTTCAGCAATTGCAGGTCGCGGTTATATCCCGATGGCAGATTTGAAACCAGCATGGCAACTTTTCCCGGAAGGGTCTGTATAAGATTTGTCCTGCCCCTTATTAGTTCAAAAACATCAGGGTTCCTTTTCTGAGGCATGATGCTTGATCCTGTAACATATTCGTCGGGAAAATCGATGAACCTGAATTCTGCTGTCATGTAAAGACAGATATCCATTGAAAAGCGCGAAAGAGTTTGTGCAAGAGAAGCAAGAGCAGAAGCTACTGCCATTTCGACCTTTCCCCGGCTCAGGCTGGCATAAGCTGAATTATAGACCAGATCATCAAACTCCAGAAGCTCCGAAGTAAGCTTTCTGTTAAGGGGAAGAGTGGTCCCGTATCCTGCTGCTGTTCCCAGGGGATTCCTGTTGTTGAGAGCTCTTGCCGTGGTAAGAAGGGAAAGATCATCCGTAAGACTCTCGGCATATGCGCCAAACCACATACCGAAAGATGATACCATGGCCGGCTGCATATGGGTGTATCCCGGCAATAATACCTCCCTGTACTGATCGCTCAATGACTGAAGCTTCCTGAAAAGCCTGTTCATAAGCATAGCTACCTTGTCAATCTCTTCACGGGTGTAGAGCCTGATATCAACAAGCACCTGGTCGTTCCTCGATCGCCCGGTATGGATCTTCCTTCCTGTCGTCCCCAGTATTGAAGCCATCTCCTTCTCGATCTGCGAATGAATATCCTCCACCCCGTTCTCGATGGCAAGACTCCCCTCTTCGTCCCATACAAAAAGTGAATGAAGGGCTTTCAGCATGTCATTCTTCTCGTCATTCTCGATCAGACCTACATCATGAAGCATTATCACATGGGCCATCGATCCTACAATATCCCATTTTGTAAGATGAAGATCCGTCTTTCTGTCGTTCCCGGCGGTGAATTCAATTATTGCCGGTTCGGGATTAATCCCTTTTTCCCATAATTTCATCGTGATTTTTTTTAAAGTAGCAAACTATCTGATTACTTTTCCCATCTTCATTTTGTAATTTTTACCCCCATCTCAACCTTCCCCCAGGGGAGAAGGCGCTGGAGCAGCTTTTCCCCACTGGGGGAAACGGGAAAGGGGGTATAATTTGATGTGGGAAAAAATATCCCTAATTGCTTTCCTAATCGTTTGTCCAGCTCCGGGAAGTATGTAGGTTTCATTGCCAATTGCTTTATTTTTTCTGACTTTCCTCAACAATTGCCCTGTGAGCCATAAGCCGGATGGCATTTATCTTTATGAACCCCCTGCTGTCGGTCTGATCAAATCCGCCGTCAATATCCATGCTCGACAGCTTTTCATTATAAAGTGAAGATGGTGATTCGCGGCCCTCAATTATTACATTTCCCTTATAAAGACAGAGATGTACACTTCCGTCGATCAGTTCCTGGCTCTTTTCTATAGCAGCCATAAGGAAATCCATTTCGGGACTGAACCAGAAACCATTGTAAATCAGCTCGGCAAATTTGGGTGTGAGCATACTTACAAGTCTCATCACTTCCCTGTCCATCGCAATCCCTTCAATATCCTTATGGGCAATATGAAGGACAGTTGCAGCAGGAGTTTCATAAACGCCTCTTGATTTTATGCCAACAAACCTGTTCTCGACCATATCGAGAAGTCCGATGCCGTTACTTCCGGCAAGCTGATTAAGATATACGAACATTTCATAAGGATCCTCCCTTGTGGTTCCGTTATCTTTATTTATAACCCTTACAGGTATCCCGTTCCTGAAATGAATAACTATCCTGGTTTCCTTGTCCGGTGCATCCTGAGGCATAACCATCTTTGTAAGCATGCTTTTGCTGAGCGTGTACATGGGATCTTCAAGAACGCCTGCTTCATGGCTGATATGCATAAGGTTATCATCCTCACTGTAAGGCTTGTCAATACTGGCTTTCACGGGGATTTTGTTTTCAGAAGCGTATTTCAGAAGATCGGTCCTGCCTTTAAAAGCCGAAAGAAATTCCTTGTCCTTCCAGGGTGAGATCACTTTAACGCCGGGCATTAATGCATAGTAACAAAGTTCAAACCGCACCTGGTCATTTCCCTTACCTGTTGCCCCGTGAGCAACAGCTAATGCTCCCTCAGCCTTCGCCACTTCAATCTGCTTCCTGGCTATAAGCGGCCTGGCAAGAGCAGTCCCAAGAAGATACCTGTCCTCATAGATCGCATTTGCCATTATTGCCTTGAAAACATATTTTTCAACAAATTCCCTTTTCAGATCAGAAATAATGACTTTTGATGCACCAAGCATCAGAGCTTTCTTCCTGCACTCTTCAAAATCCTCATCCTGCCCTACATCCGCAACAAATGCAATAACATCATAATCTTTCCCGATCAGCCATTTAAGGATGACTGAAGTATCCAGACCTCCGCTGTAAGCCAAAACAACCTTTTCTTTCATTACTGTAATTTTTGGAACAATTATTAATATAGAATTTATATCTGCCTGTTTTTCAGATGCTCATGTAAACCCGGAATGATCCCCTCAAGACAGTCGTGCATCTGCTGGAGGCTTATTCCATCCCTGGGTATGACAAGTATAGTATCATCCCCGGCGATGGTCCCGGCTATTTCAAAACGGGGTGTATTATCGATGCATATCGCGGTATTGCTGGCATTACCCGGAATTGTCCTGATGATCATCATATCCCTTGCCTCGATCAGATTCGTGATTGCCGGCAAAACCGGAATTGTACCGGCAGTCCCGGGAGTAATTCCGGGGGTATCCGGAAAGAAATATTTGTACCCTCCTCTTCCGTCAGGCTTCCTTCCGGCACCAAGCTGCCTCAGATTCCGCGACAAAGTAGCCTGAGTGCAGGTTATACCTCTGCTCCTCAATCTCCTGAGTAACATCTCCTGGGAAGATATATTTTCTTCCCTGATGATCCTTTCAATTGCCAGCATCCTTTTTGGCTTCTGCATATTTATTCAATAATTGTGCAAATATATTCATTTTTATCAGGAAACAAATCCTGATTAGAAAAATGTTATATTTTTGATCCGTAAAACCTGCAGATGAAAAATGAGATAAAGAAGGTAGTGCTTCTGGGTTCAGGCGCCCTTAAGATAGGTGAAGCCGGCGAATTTGATTATTCGGGTTCGCAGGCACTCAAGGCTTTAAAGGAGGAAGGTATAAAAACAATTCTTATCAATCCCAACATAGCCACGGTACAGACTTCCGGGGAGATAGCCGATGAGATATATTTTCTTCCCGTTACACCTTATTATGTCGAAAAGGTAATTGAAAAGGAAAAACCTGACGGCATATTACTTGCATTCGGTGGGCAGACGGCCCTGAACTGCGGGACCCAGCTTTTCAAAACAGGAGTCCTTGAGAAACACAATGTCAGGGTGCTCGGCACTCCCGTTACAGCAATAATAGATACTGAGGACCGGGAGTTGTTCGTAAGGAAGCTGAATGAAATTAACATCCATACACCGCGAAGCATAGCGGTATCGGGTGTTGAGGAAGCCCTGGAAGCAGCAGGCAGGCTTGGTTTCCCGGTTATTATAAGGGCAGCATTCACACTCGGAGGACAGGGAAGCGGATTTGCATCAAACCCTGAAGAACTAAGTACACTGGCAGCAAGAGCATTTTCATATACTGACCAGATCCTTGTCGAGGAATCGCTCAAAGGCTGGAAAGAGGTGGAATATGAAGTTGTAAGAGACAGGTTCGACAACTGTATCACTGTCTGCAACATGGAAAACTTCGATCCCCTCGGGATCCATACAGGAGAGAGCATTGTGGTTGCACCTTCACAGACTCTTACAAACAGCGAATATCATAAACTGAGGGAACTATCCATCAGGATCATCAGGCATATCGGTATAGTGGGGGAATGTAATGTGCAGTATGCCCTCTCCCCCGATTCGGAGGAATACAGGGTCATCGAAGTAAATGCCAGGCTCTCCCGGTCAAGTGCACTGGCATCCAAAGCAACCGGCTATCCCCTCGCATTTATCGCCGCAAAGCTGGCAATCGGATACGGACTTCATGAACTGAAAAACTCAGTTACAAAAAATACAACCGCCTGCTTTGAACCTGCTCTCGATTATATAGTCTGCAAGATCCCCCGCTGGGACCTCAACAAATTCTCAGGAGTATCCCATGCAATAGGTTCCAGTATGAAAAGCGTGGGAGAGGTAATGTCAATAGGCAGAAACTTCGAGGAAGCGATCCAGAAAGGTCTGAGAATGATCGGAATGGGAATGCACGGATTTACCGGGAACAAGGATCCCGGTTTCAGGGAGCTCGAAAAGGAGCTTGCCGAACCTACTGACATGCGTATATTCTCAATCTCCGAAGCTCTCGAAAAAGGTATGTCGCCGGATAAGATTCACGGGCTCACAAAGATCGATAAGTGGTTCATTTATAAACTTAAAAACATAATAAACATAAAAAATGAGCTTTGCAGATTCCGTTCTTTGGAAAGTATACCACCCGACCTTCTCCTGCAGGCTAAAATATACGGATTCAGCGATTTTCAGATCGCAAGGCATGTGCTGAGATCATCCTCCGCACAGATAAATAACGATCTTATGAAGGTGAGAGAACACCGCAAATCAATCGGCATTATTCCTTACGTGAAACAGATCGATACCCTGGCTGCCGAATACCCTGCAGTTACGAATTATCTTTACCTGACCTACAGCGGTACGGAACACGATATCCGGTGCGAGGATGACAGGAAATCAGTAATAGTCCTGGGATCAGGCGCCTACAGGATAGGATCAAGTGTTGAATTCGACTGGTGTTCGGTGAATGCAATAAACACCATCAGAAAAGAAGGCTTCAGATCGGTGATGATAAACTATAACCCTGAAACCGTCAGCACCGATTATGATATCTGCGACAGGCTTTACTTTGATGAACTCACCCTCGAAAGGGTAATGGATATTATTGAATTCGAAAATCCACTGGGAGTAATAATATCGGTGGGCGGACAGATCCCGAATAACCTGGCAATGAGGTTGTACAGGGAAAATGTTCCGATACTCGGCACTTCACCGGTATCAGTTGACCGTGCAGAAGACCGGCACAAATTTTCAAAAATGCTAGATGAACTTTCAGTTGATCAGCCCCGGTGGCAGGAGCTGTCGTCGATCGAAGATATCTACGGTTTTGTCGACAGGATAGGCTTCCCGGTTCTTATAAGACCATCTTATGTCCTTTCGGGAGCTGCCATGAACGTAGTTTCAAACAGGAATGAGCTTACACATTATCTCGACCTTGCTGCACAGGTGTCCAAACAATACCCCGTGGTAGTCTCGGAATTCATAGAGAATGCCAAGGAAATCGAAATAGATGCAGTAGCCAGGGAAGGCGAAATCCTTGCTTATGCCATAAGTGAACATGTCGAATTTGCCGGCGTTCACTCCGGTGATGCCACCATCGTTTTCCCTCCCCAGAAAATATATTTCGAGACTGTCAGACGTATAAAAAGGATCTCCCGACAGATCGCCAGGGAACTGAATATTTCAGGACCTTTTAACATACAATTTCTTGCCAGGGATAATGATATTAAAGTCATTGAATGCAATCTCCGTGCAAGCCGGAGCATGCCGTTCGTATCCAAAGTCCTTAAGACCAATCTAATAGAACTGGCAACAAAAGTAATGCTCGGGATCCCTGCGGAGAAACCCGGAAAGTCGGTCTTCGAACTCGATTATGTCGGGGTAAAAGCCCCCCAGTTCAGCTTCTCGCGGATAGCCAAAGCCGATCCGGTACTGGGAGTCGACATGGCTTCCACGGGTGAGGTTGGCTGTATTGGAGAAGGATTCTATGAAGCAATCCTCAAGGCCATGTTCTCTGTCGGTTACAGGGTCCCAAAAAAAAGTATCCTCCTGTCAACAGGTCCGGCACGCTCCAAGGTTGAGCTTCTCAACAGCGCCAAAGCCCTCAGGGACAGGGGACATACTCTTTATGCCACCCGCGGCACCAGACAGTTCCTTCATAATGCCGGAGTGGAGGCTCAGCTTGCGTACTGGCCCGACGAGGATAAATCTCCAAATACAATCGAACTCATCAGAAACCGGGAAGTAGATCTTGTCATAAACATACCCAAGGACCTCTCAGCATCCGAACTTAATAACGACTACTCAATAAGAAGAAGTGCAATCGATTATAATATCCCTCTTATAACAAATGCCCGGCTCGCAAGCGCCTTCATACTTGCTTTTTGCAGGATACCGGAGGATAAGCTGGCAATAAAGAGCTGGAGTGAGTATAAGTAGGGACGTAGGGGCAGGAAGAAGGATGAGGTGGTGAGGGGAGGGGGTGATGAGGAGAGGGGGTGTTGAGCTGACAACTAAAGGGAGTTATTGGGTAGAAGTTTCCCCTCCTTTTGAAGGAGTGGTGGCCAGACACAGAAATCGTCGGACTTGCAGAAATATTAATTGTCTGGCCGGGGTGGTTAAAATAAAAGAAAATAAAAGTATGATGTTTACAGTACGAAAAGCTGTCCCGGAAGATGCGGGAGCAATAATTGACTTCCAGCTGAAGATGGCCTGGGAAACTGAAAAAACAGCTCTCGACAGGGATACGGTAACGAAAGGTGTAAATGCCGTATTCAGCGATCCCGGTAAGGGTGAATATTATGTTACTGAAGCCGGAGGCAAAGTTGTGGCTTCACTGCTGATCACATATGAATGGAGCGACTGGAGAAACTGTAATGTATGGTGGTTCCAGTCGGTATTTGTGGTACCTGAATACAGGAGGCAGGGCATATTCCGGCGTATGTACGGTTTCATTAAAGAAAAAGCTGAGAAAATGGATATTGCCGGATTAAGGTTGTATGTCGAGACCGGAAATATCCGTGCAATGCGTACCTATGAATCGCTTGGTATGACAAGCGAACATTATAATTTCTACGAATGGATGAGGAAATGATCTATGCACTGGATTATCCCGGGATTATTTATACCTTATATATATATACTTCTGAAAGTATACCGGAACCTGCTCAGGATAAAACCTTATTTCTCCGCTGCCTCTCCACGGACATTTGTAACTATTATAGTACCATGCAGGAATGAAGAGATCAATATCCGGGAGCTTCTCGGGCTGATTGCTTTACAGGACTATCCCCGGGAATCATTCGAGGTACTGGTAGTTGATGACAATTCCGGAGATTCAACCAGGACTGTTGCGACCGGATTCACGGGCCTGCCGGGTCTGAGAGTCATAAAAAATGAGGGGATCGGGAAAAAAGCTGCTATCAGGGCCGGTGTCCGGCAGGCCTCCGGGGATCTTATCATAACGGTTGATGCTGACAGCAGGATGGACAGATCCTGGTTGAAAACAATAGTATCCTTTTACGAACAGAAAAAACCAGGAATGATCATTTGTCCGGTAAAGCTCAGCGGAGATAAAGGCTTTTTCGCCAGGTTCCAGGAGCTCGAATTTCTGAGTCTCCAGGGAATAACTGCAGGATCGGCAACCGCCGGTAACCCGGTAATGTGCAACGGAGCAAATTTAGGATTTACAAAAAAAGCATATGAAGATCACTCTAAAGACCTTCATGAAGAATTGATCTCGGGTGATGATATTTTTCTGCTCCACAGTGTAAAACATGATAAGACTGTTCGTATCCTCTGGCTCGAATCGGAAAATGCAACCGTCACAACAAAAACATCTCCTTCAATCGAATCATTTCTTTCACAGAGGGCAAGATGGATCTCAAAAACCGGGGCTTACAGTGATAAATCCACCAGGATGCTGGCTCTTGCAACACTTGCTGTTGTATTATTTCAGTTCTCAACACTTGTCCTGGGAATTTTCAGTATGAAATCCATTATGATTTTTGCTGCCGGCTATGTTCTGAAATCGGTGCCGGATTACCTGATCCTGAACAATACAACCACCCGGTATGGCAAAAGATCCCTTATGAGATGGTTTTTAATCTCAGAGCTTGTTTATCCCCTATATGTTCTTGCAGTTATTTCAGCCTTTGTTGCTGGTAAGAGCAGAAAGGGCTAATTACCCATATCCGAAAGGAATTTGATCCTGACCAGCCTGATCTCCTCCTCTTCAAAATCATTTCCAAGCTCCCTGATGGCTTCTTCAAGGGAGTCGGATTCTGCCTCTTCCTTAAAATAGGAGTATATTTCGTGCAGACGATCCTCTTCTATCACATTATTTATATAGTAATCCAGGTTCAGCTTTGTCCCTGAGTTAACAATAGCTTCGACCTCGGATAAGAGTTCTCCTATTTCAAGGCCTTTTACCTCGGCAATATCCTCCAGAGACCTTTTCATATCAATATTCTGGATAATAAACACTTTTATCCCGGATTTATTGACAACTGATTTGACAACCATGTCGAGGGGCCGGATTATTTCCTTTTCCTCGACATATTTCTTTATAAGTTCCACGAATTCCTTTCCATAGCGTTGTGCCTTACCGGCTCCGACACCTGAAATATTCTGAAGCTCATCGAGATTCACCGGGTACTGGATAGCCATATCTTCGAGAGAAGGATCCTGGAAGATCACGAATGGAGGCACGTCCTTTTGTTTGGATATTTTTTTCCTGAGGTCTTTGAGAATGCTGAACAGTTCTTCGTCCACGGCAGCCGTTTTAGCGCCGAACGCATTTTCCTCATCTGCTGTGTCGGCATAGTCATGATCTTCGGCAAGCATGAATGAACCCGGCTTTTTGAGGAAATCCATACCCTTCTGAGTGATCTTCAGAAGTCCGTAGTTCTCAATATCCTTTGTCAGTAATTTCGCTATAAGGGCCTGTCTTATAACCATATTCCAGTATTTCTCATCCTTTTCTTCGCCGATCCCGAAGAATTCGAGCTTGTTATGCTTATAGGATTTGATTGCGGACGTGACCTTTCCCGACAGGATATTAGCAATATGGTCAGCTTTGAATTTCTCCTTTACAGCGAGAATGGTTTCGAGCACATTTACTACCGCTTCGCTGCCTTCAAACTGGGCTTTTGGATGGAGGCAGTTATCACAAGCCTCGCAGTTCTCCCGGGGATATTCCTCTCCGAAATAATGAAGCAGAAGCTTTCTCCGGCATACTGATGATTCCGCATATGAAACAGTTTCCAGCAACAGCTGTTTTCCTATCTCCTGTTCGGCGATAGGCTTACCCTGCATGAATTTTTCAAGTTTAACAATATCGTTGTAGCTGTAATATGCGATGCAATTCCCTTCTCCGCCGTCACGACCGGCCCGTCCCGTCTCCTGGTAATAACCCTCGAGGCTTTTTGGTATATCATAATGGATAACAAAACGTACATCCGGCTTGTCGATACCCATGCCGAAGGCTATTGTGGCGACAATAACATCCACCTCCTCCATCAGAAATTTATCCTGGTTCATGGTTCTGGTAGCAGAATCCATACCTGCATGATAAGGCAGGGCTTTTATGCCGTTGACTTTAAGCACCTCGGCCATCTCTTCTACTTTCTTCCGGCTGAGGCAATAGATTATCCCCGATTTCCCGGGATTATTTTTTATGTACTTGATAATCTCCTTTGAAACATCCTGTTTTGATTTTACCTCATAATAGAGGTTTGGCCTGTTGAAGGAGGATTTGAATACATCTGCCTCAAGTATTCCCAGGTTCTTCTGGATATCATGCTGGACCTTAGGAGTTGCGGTAGCCGTCAGTGCAATTATCGGAGCCCGGCCTATAGTATCTATTATCGGCCTTATACGCCGGTATTCCGGTCTGAAATCATGCCCCCATTCCGATATGCAATGAGCTTCATCAACAGCATAAAAGGAGACCTTTATACTTTTAAGGAATTCAATATTTTCTTCTTTTGTCAGTGATTCGGGAGCAACATACAGCAATTTGGTCTCACGGTCGATAACATCCTTTTTTACCCTTGCTATTTCTGTCTTTGTAAGAGAAGAATTAAGAAAATGAGCAACATCGTCATTCGTGCTGAAATTCCTCATGGCATCAACCTGATTCTTCATAAGCGCTATCAGCGGTGAAATGACTATCGCTGTCCCCTGCCCCATCACTGCAGGCAGCTGATAACATAGTGACTTGCCACCGCCGGTAGGCATAAGAACAAAAGTGTCCCTGCCGGCAAGAATATTCTTAATAATCCCTTCCTGGTTACCTTTAAATGTATCAAAACCGAAATACTTCTTTAAATAATCATGTATGGTGCTGTCACTTACCATAACTTCATTTCTTGTTAATTCTGTCAAAACGTGTCCTTTCTTACTTTTTATATAAATTTAATAATTTTCCACATCAAAAAAATAATTTATGATATTATTAACAAATAGTTTTTTATAAAACCATTATATAACTATAGGTATATTGTTTTGAAATGGAAGTTTTAGCATCTTTACACGCTGAATTTTAATACTGACGACAAATGGCTTTCAAATGGAAATCGGCCAAAGGAGGAGAAGGAGAAATGTCATTCCTCGAACATCTCGAAGAACTGAGGTGGCATATAATCCGTTCCTTCATTGCCATTTTTGTATTGATGCTCGTAGCGTTTTTTCTTAAGAACTTCATTTTTGATAAAATAATACTGGCTCCAAAAAATCCTGAATTCATTACAAACAGATTACTGTGCAGCCTCGGGCATGCAAATATTTTCGGGCATCAGCTCAGCATCGATGCGCTCTGTATCAACAGGCAGCAGCTTAACCTGATAAGCATAAACATGGCAGGGCAGATAACGACCCACATCATCGTTGCGCTTGTTGCAGGGCTTATTATGGCCTTCCCGGTAGTTATCCGCGAATTCTGGATGTTTTTCAAACCTGCTCTGCATGAAAACGAAGCGAAATATACAAGGGGTGCAGTCCTTTCATCAACAGGGCTTTTTTTTATGGGTGTCCTTTTTGGTTATTTTGTGCTTGCTCCCCTTTCTATCCATTTCCTGAGCTCATACCAGGTAAGCGCAGATGTTGTCAACCAGATCAATATAAGGTCATATATCGGGACCATCACATCTATATGTCTTGCAACCGGAGTTATTTTTGAACTGCCTATTATCGCTTTCTTCCTCACAAAGATCGGTATCATCACTCCGACATTCATGAGGAAATACCGTAAGCATGCCATTGTACTTATTTTTATTGTGGCTGCTATAATCACTCCTCCTGATGTTTTTTCCCAAACACTGGTCTGTATTCCTCTTCTTATTCTTTATGAGGTCAGCATCGGTATCTCCGCAAGGGTTATAAAGAAGAAGGAGAAAGAGCACAAAGCCTTTATGGATGAAGGCAAATCCGAAACAGCTACTGATCATGCAACCTGAACCATGTTATGAAGCTTCATACAGAAAACCTTGTAAAGAAATATCATAACCGTACGGTTGTCGACCATGTTTCCTTTGAAGTGGAACAGGGTGAGATCGTCGGGTTGCTGGGACCTAACGGGGCTGGAAAAACTACCTCCTTTTATATGATTGTAGGATTGATCCGACCCAAGGAAGGAAGGATCTTCCTTGACAATGAAGAGATAACGAATCTTCCTGTTTACAAAAGAGCACGTAAAGGTCTGGGTTACCTTGCACAGGAGGCTTCGGTATTCAGAAATCTGTCGGTTGAAGATAATCTCAGGGCAGTACTTGAATTATCCGATTTTTCTAAAAAAGAGCAGGCAGAAAGAGTTGAATCCCTGTTAAATGAATTCGGGCTTCAGAAAATCAGAAAAAGCAAAGGCATCCAGCTCTCCGGAGGAGAAAGAAGACGTACTGAAATAGCCCGGGCCCTTGCCCTCAAACCCCGGTTCATCCTCCTCGATGAACCTTTTGCCGGGATCGACCCCATCGCTGTTGAAGATATCCAGAATATAGTTTCCCACCTTAAGAATAAAAATATAGGCATCCTTATCACCGATCATAACGTTCATGAGACCCTTTCGATTACCGACAGGGCCTATCTTCTTTTCGAAGGAAAGATCCTTAAATCGGGAACAGCATCACAACTTGCTGAAGACGAGCATGTAAGAAAAGTTTACCTGGGCAAGAACTTCGAGCTCAGGAAGTAAATATTCCGGTTTGTTTTTAAGCTAATTTATAGTACTTTTGCGGGGATTTTTTCGCGGATGTGTCGTAATTGGTAGCCGAGCAAGACTTAGGATCTTGTGTCTTAATGACGTGGGGGTTCGAGTCCCTTCATCCGCACAAAACAGACAAACCGCCTTCAACCTCTGATAATGTGCGTTTTGGCGGTTTTTTAAATTAAAAAATAATTCAATAACCAAAGATGGATATCTCCAGAGAAAACAGGGACGACCTCAATGCTGTCATTACGATCAGGTTAGGAAAAGCCGATTATGAAGGAAAAGTTGAAACAGTTTTGAAAGATTATCGTAAAAAGG
>CAYPHL010000040.1:0-34110 GCA_964410385.1 uncultured Rikenellaceae bacterium
ATTTTAGCAAGCTGGAGACCTGAGACTATAATAAACCTTGATCCTGAATGCTCAAGTCTGAATTTCAGGTCGGCACCCTCTCTTAGAGTGATTGAAAGCGGGACACTTACTGCTCCTGCATTCAATATTCCCAGCTCACCTGTTACCCAGTCAGCACGGGCTTCAGATAATAACGCTATTCTGTCGCCTTTTTTTATACCGAGCGCGAGAAAGCCTGCTGCTATTTTGTAAGCCTGCTCCTTTGTCTCTTTAAATGTGGTCGCCTCATATTTATCAGTTTTTTTCTCAAGGAGATAGGGACTGTTCCAATATTTGTCAGAGGCCCGTTCAAGCAATTCCACAATTGTTTTCATTACATCAGGTTTTTAGATTTATTATATCAAAGATAATCCACTGTTTGACCAAAGTCAATTATATTTGAGAATCAGGCTTTAATTTCAGATCCCTGATTTGATTGACCACTAATCATATAATAATTAACTTATCAGAAGCATACCAATGGCAAACAAGATATTTTCTCTATTTATTCTTCTGCTTTTATCATCTTTATTGAGATCCCAGCAGCCTGAAAAGGTATTGACCTCAATTTTCAATGAAGCACTCACAGATACAATAGCATACAGCCAGCTCAGATATCTGTGTAAACAAACCAGGGGAAGGCTTTCCGGTTCTCCTGCTTCTTTAAAGGCAATTGAATTTACCCGTCAGGCTTTAATAAAAGCTGGGGCAGACACCGTATGGCTTCAGAAAGTAATGGTCCCTCACTGGGAAAGAGGATTTGAGAATTGTACTGCAATGTCAGCCCTGCTGGGTAAATTTGAGCTGACTATTTCAACTCTGGGCCTTTCACCGGGAACGGGTGAAAATGGCATTGAATCAGAAGTTATTGAGATTCATCATTTTGACGAGCTCAATGTTCTGGGAAGAAGCAGGATAGAAGGCAGGATAATATTCTTCAACCGGCCGGTGGATAATAAGCTGATCAATTCATTCTCCGGATACGGAGGCGCCGTAGATCAGAGAATTTCTGGTGCGTCGGAGGCTTCAAAATATGGTGCTGCCGCGGTAATAGTCAGGTCTGTTACCCAGGCTCTGGACGATTTTCCTCATACAGGAACCACTCATTATTCTGATGGCGTGAAAAAGATACCAGCTGTAGCTGTCTCTACTGCTGACGCGGAACAATTAAGCGACTGGATTAAAAAAGATCCCTCTCTCAGAGTCCGTCTTTTAACTACCTGTAAAAATCTTCCCGATACAATATCCTGTAATGTAATAGGAGAAATACGGGGTTATGAGAAACCAGATGAGTATATAACTGTAGGAGGTCATCTTGATTCATGGGATATAACAGAAGGCGCCCATGATGATGCAGGCGGATGTATCCAGTCTATTGAAATTATCAGGATTTTCAGAAAATTGGGAATTAAGCCCAAAAGGACGGTTAGGGCAGTGATGTTCATGAATGAGGAGATATCGGGAACAGGTGGCAGGGCTTATGCTGAGGAAGCAGGAAAAAGAGGTGAGATACACTATGCTGCTCTTGAATCAGACCGCGGTGTGATGAGTCCGCGGGGATTCGGATTCGATACATCAGGAGAGAGGCTTGAAAAATTAATATCGCTGGCTAAATACTTTGCCCCTTTCAATATCAGGGATTTCGATCCGGGAGGTGGAGGTTCCGATATTGCCCCCCTGAAGGCTCTGGGAACACTACTGATAGGCTATATCCCTGATTCACAAAGATATTTCTGGTATCATCATTCGGCAAATGACACATTTGAACAGGTGAATATCCGCGAACTTCAGATGGGAAGCGCTGCTATTGCCTCCCTGGTCTACTTAATTGATCTGTTTGATTATTGAGTTGAAAAGCCTGACAGACAAATCTCCTGAATGGTCCGCTTTATGAGCCTGAAACCATCTTTACCCTGAAGTTTTAGAGATGATTGTTAATCAGAAACTGAAGATCGAAGTATCCTGGATAATTCCTGATCCCCCGGCCCTGAATTTTTATATTCTCCCTCCTGATAACATTTCTAATTTCTGCTTGTTTTGATTCTTCAGATTACTCTCAGGATAAGGATCTCCTTGCTTCCCTGTCCGGATCATTCTTTACAACACAGATATCATCCAATATCATAGTCTCGCCATTTTCGGTGGTATATTCTGGCCATTCAGGCATTCCTCCTCCGTTTGGATTTCCAGTCTTCATGAACCTGGCCAGAGAACCGGACATTTTAGCAGCTAAATTACGCGGACGTGCTCCGCCTCCGGTATGAGATATCTGGACATCGGTATTATAGAACCAGAACGAAATATCCATTGTGTGAAAGGCTCTTAACCTGCCGTCAAATACGGGAGGATTCCAGCCGAACCATGCAAGGAATACAGGGGCAGCCTGTCTGGATTTTAAATTGCATAATTCTATTGCGTTCTTTCTGTTGCTTAATACCATTCCCAGAATTTCTATTGGCTTCCTGTCGGGAAAACTTTTTGCGTATGCCTCAATTATTGCAGAAGCATTATCCCCCAATGCAGGGCCGAATCCTCTCATAGTCTTAGCAAGCTCTTTTGCTTTTTCAAGTGTGATTTCCTCAAGGGAAGAGTCAAATGCACTTGGCGATCTTTCATAAAATGTACTGCAGACTATCATCGGAATGTCTGAGGCTAAATCCGAAGCCTCCGGGAAATATGGATGTTGCTTTACATATATCCCGTCTGCAACAGGACTAAATCCACCCATCATACCTGTCACTCCGGATTCCTCCCTCATTTTCATAACTGCCTTTCGGGTTAATCCATAATAATCCCTCCAGGGCATCTCCTGAAGTTTATCTATCCGGGAAGGATTTAAGCCAGCTTCCTTTAAAACATATGAAGCAAGTTTTTCCGAATTATTCTTTTCTCCAACTTTTAATGCAACTCCGCTCAGGGCTACAGCTTTGTGAAACAGGCCTTTCGCAGAAGGCATTGCAGTAAGAGTACAAACCTTTCCTCCCCCGCCTGACTGACCTATTATAGTGACATTCCCGGGATCTCCACCGAAATTCGATATGTTATCCCGTATCCATTCAAGAGCTGCTACAATATCCAACATACCGACGTTTCCCGATGCAGCATATTTGCCACCTCCAAAACCGGAGAAGTCAGAAAAGCCCAGAGGTCCTAATCTGTGGTTTAGGGAGCAAAATACAACATTTTCTTTTCGGCTAAGGTTTTCACCATGATATTCCGGATGTTCAATCGAGTTTCCACTGGTATATCCTCCTCCATGAATCCACAAAATTACCGGACGTTTTGTATTGTCATTATAGCCCGGAGTCCAAACGTTTATTCCAAGACAATTCTCACTTACATCGTCATAATGCCAGTAGTCTGTAAAAGCAAGGTACCTGTTAGCATAAAAATTCTCAAGTAACTGAGGTGCTGCATTAGGCCAATAAACAGCCGGATAAATATCGGTCCATTTTTCAGGTTTTTGAGGAGGCATAAACCTGTTCTTCCCTTCCGTATTAGCTCCATAAGGTATTCCCAGGAAATTATAAATATCCCTGTGAATAAATCCTCTTACTTTCCCGCATGTTGTTTCGGCAATGGCAATATTATCACCTATAAAGATTATTTGCCCGTCTTCCTCTTTCTTTTTGTCTGAAGAAGATGTACATGATGTGACTGAATAAGCAGCAGCGCCAAATGTAAATCCGGCGGCTCCGGCTCCCATTTTCATAATAAATTTACGTCTGTCGGTTTTCATGGTTTTGAGCTTTTCTTATTTAATCTGACCGGTAAAATCTAAATTTACACTAACTTTAATTAAAAGTCAATAAAACCTGCTCTCATAACAATAATAAAACCAGTTGAAAATTCCAGCTATTTGGTGTATAATTGAGAAAGTCCTAATGGGATAAACCATTGAAGGACCAATCGGAAAGGAAACTATAGTCAGAGGGAAATGAAACTTCTTTACCTC
Organism: uncultured Rikenellaceae bacterium; assembly: GCA_964410385.1. Taxonomy (GTDB): domain Bacteria; phylum Bacteroidota; class Bacteroidia; order Bacteroidales; family VadinHA17; genus LD21. The sequence goes on from CAYPHL010000040.1 coordinate 3,974, forward strand.
CAGGGCAACCTGATTCACCGAATGTAATCAAAGGTTCCCATGATAATCCATTCAAATGAATTCAGGTTCCCGTGCAAATCATTATTTTCAGATTACCGGGTATCAAATCCATACGGACAATAAAGGTACAAACAGGTAACCAGTAACCAGCAACAAAGCACCCTGGAACCTGCAACCCGAATTGTTTAATCCTCAATTAACAGAACTATTTCTTATAATTGATGACCTCCTCAGGAGATTTTCTTGGAGTTGCGGCAGATACAGCGTCAACATTCCTGTCAACATTTCCGATCCTCAGTAATGACACGGCATTATATCCGGCAGGGATCTGAAATAAGTCTCTCTGTGAATTGACGTTTCTTATCGGTCCGGTATAAATGCGTGCCCCCAGTCCCAGTCCATGAGCCGCAATAAACATATTCTCAGTGGCCAGTCCGCAATCGAAGTCGGGAGTTGTACCGGTCTGGGATACAAGACCTGAAATGATGATTATCACATTCCCCTGAACAATATTTGGAATTGCCTGCTTCATAGTGGCAGTGTCACTTACCACGGTGAATTTCCAGGGCTGGCGATTCACTGCACTCGGCGATTTGATTCCGCACCTCAGTATCACATCAACCTGTTCATCGGTAACTGGCTCCGTTGTATAATTTCTTTCGGAATATGCGGATAATAACAAACCTGTTACAGCATTGTCAGACGTCTGACCATAAATTACTACGGTTGTTAAAAGAGCAAGAACAATTAAAAATAATCTTGGTTTCATATTGATCTGGTTTAATGGGTTATGATACATATGGTATAAAAATAGACAATTTCAATCATAATTTTTCAGGGATTTCATAATTCCTTCGATAAGTTGTTTTAAGAAATTCATTTGCTTTATCATTTCCGATGAAATTTTCATTCTCCCTGTCAAATATAAGTTGTCTGTTACCGGTACGGTATGCAATATTCCCAAGGTGAACAAGACTTGCACTTAAATGTCCCTGCTCAGCTTCTCCATTGGGTTTTTTCCGGGTTCTGAGACATTCAATGAAGTTCTTCTGATGGTCAGTATCAGGGAATATGCCTCCATCCTGGGCAATAATTCCTGAATCTTCACCTTTGACCTGCCATCCTCCGCCATGCCGTCCAAGATACATCAGTCCTTCTGTACCATAAATTTCTGTCCTTGTAGCATTTGTCCTCCAATCCGGGAAAAGCGTTTTATCCATCCGTATATTATTTGGTGTTTTTTTCATATATCCGGTTGCTATTCCGCTGTCGCATGTCATTGTAAAGTCATCAAACTCATATAATATTGAGATGACTTCAGGGGTTTCCTTTTCGGATCCCCATGGCCAGTTACCGCCATGGGCATAAACCGATTTCGGATGCGGAGGATCTCCCAGTACCAGGCGGGCAAGATCCATCACATGACTAGCATCATCCGATAATGCCCCGCCTCCGAATGACCAGAAATCGAGCCAGCCGCCTCGTCCCTCAGCATTTGTTATCGCCGGATTGAACGGACGCCAGGGAGCAGGACCCAGCCATGCATCCCAGTCAATCCAGTCCGGTGTCTGCTGATCAGGTTGCGGCATCCATTTTCCACCACCCAGCATATTATAGCATTTTACAAGAACAATTCTGCCCAGCTTGCCGCTTTTTATATATTCACGGGCTGAGAATCCGTAGGGTGCACTTCTGTTCTGAAACCCGGTCTGAACAATTCTTTTATACTTTTCAGCGGCTTCAATCATTTTCCGGCCTTCCTGTATACTGATCGTCGGATTCTTTTCAACATAAACATCCTTCCCGGCCTGACATGCCCATATAGTGGCAAGCGCATGCCAATGTTCAGGAGTAGAGATCATCACTGCATCTATATCCTTGTCATCAAAGATCTCTTTCATGTTCCTGACTGTACCGGGCCTGTAACCCAACTCCTTTTCAAATGTATTTACAGAGATCCCCAGCCGGGTAGTTTTTACATCACAGATGGTTTTAACAGCAACATTCTCATTCACCTTGCAGGTATTTATGATTGTATCAAGGCCACGTGGTCCTGATCCGATAAGTGCAAGAACGATTTTATCATTGGCTCCCCTGTATGTTGCAGTCGGAAATACAGATGCCCCTAAAGTCAATCCCATTGAACCGCTGACCGTTGATGAAATGAAATCGCGTCTCTTCATTTTCTAGTTTTCTTTTTTAAGTAAGAAATCAACAGCATTCAACATAATCTTCCTGAATTGTTCCATGTTCCAGTCTTCCCAATGCCCCATTGATGTATATATTGCTTTCCCGTTCCGGCGATTATTTATCCACAATACAGGTTCGTCAGGCTTGTCCGGGATCTTACCTGTAAGCAGTACCTGTACATCAGGAGAATTCAGGGGTCTGTTCCTGTACAATGAATATAGAGGAGCAACAGGTCCGGTAAAATCATCCGTATTGATGTCCTTAAAAAGCGGATGACTCTCCATGCCCGGTACAAATGAGTACTTTATACTTGTCTTCAGAGTTCCGTAATGATCCTGGTAATTTCCGCCCAGGACATCTCTGTCAAATCCGGGCCACTGTTCCAAAGGGTAATTGTCTTTCCCTTTACTTGCAGAAGTCTGGCTTCCCGTAGCAGGTAAAGGCTTATTAAGCGCGAAAGCATGACTGGCAGTCCGCAAACCCAGAACAGGTTTTCCGCTGCTGACATACTGTCTTAAAAGGACCATTTCCGGTGACGGAAGAGCACGACGGCGAACCTGGATCACTGTCAGATCAGCATCTGTAAGTATCTGAAGGTTTTCAATATTATGTATACCTTCACCGGTATAAACCGGCTTCCCCAGGGCAAATTCACAACTGACACCTTTTGTGAGCAATAATTCATGTGCAAATTCCGGAAGAGTCTGATTTGCACGATATTCATTTTCAGCGATAATAAATGCAACAACAGGACGATCGTCATCTTTGAATCTGAATTGTTTCTGTCCTGTGAAATCACAGGAAAGCATTGTCGGACAAACATATTTCTCAATATATTCAGTCATCAGGCTGTTTGCTGTAAAATGTGAAACAACAGGCCATTGTTTAGAGTTATACATTGTGTCTGTAAGGTCACGCATGAGAACAACGTTCATTCCGAGACGCACCATATTACGAAGACCGAACGACCGTCCTATAACACACATATTTTCATGAACGCCCATTAATATTACATTTTTTATACCTCTTGCCTCAAATAATCCTGCTATTTCAATTCCGGAATCACTTATTGCATCCCGGTCACTTATTTCGAGTAATCCGGTTTGTTTTGTCCAGGGTTGTCCCTGTTTGCATTGCGGATCATCATCACAGCCACCGTCAGTCTGGTCAACAGGCCAGCCAGCTCCCTTTTCGGAATCGAGCAAATTATTACTGATCAAATTTTTTGCTCTTTTACTTTTATATTTTTGTCCCAGTTTCCTGGCCGGATGGTTTTTATAAAAATCAATGCACTGGCTGGGAGCGTGAACGATAAGGATACCCTTGTTTCGGGCTGCATTTACTACTTTATTCATAAAAGGGGCCATTTCCTCAACTCTTTCAGAAGCACCCTGGCACCAGTGCCGGTCCCACATGTCACATATTATAATTGCTGTTTCTTTAGATGACCACCTCTGAATTTCATTTACAATGGCAAAAGCACCGGAATCAGACTCTGAAGGGATCCGCTTCTCAAGTGAGACCACCAGTTCATCCGTATCAATAGCACTTTGCGCCTCAATCTTATTTGTTGACTGAATTCCCGGAATTAACGAAAAAAGAATAAAAATGAATAATTTCATGGCTAAATTTCTAACGGGGTAATTACTTTGTTTTGATGGAACAATTTTAAAATATTATACTAAAATAAATCATTTACTTTAATCCGGCACAGTCGAATTAAGTAAACACTCAAAAAATCAGGTATTCACGATATTTTTAAGCGGGCAGAATGAGTGAAGAAATATTTTCAACCTGATTCATTGTGCATAGCCAGCATAATCATATTACAGGCACTTGTTGTATCAGGCAAATCTTTTGCAAGTATGCCTTTCACATTGTCAGCGAGATATTGCTGAGCTGAAATTGCCATTTCAGAAAGAAGCAATACCAGAATGAACAAGTATATGATTATATCTTACATATAATAAACAATTACACAATTTACTTGTTAATAATACCATACTATTCCCTAATTTAAATTCTGTCAAATGACTATGAAAAATCATTTAAAACACTTCCTGTTAGTCTTATACATCATACTGTCATCGGCTGTATTCTCCAATGCACAAAAGAAAACAGAAAAAACAAAAACGAATCCATCTTCCCAGGAACTGCAACAAATGATGAATGAAATGCAGAATCAGATGGAAAATATGGATCCTGAATCGAAAGAAATGATGAAAAAAATGGGAATCGGGATGCCTGATATGAATAAAATCGGCTATGCTGTTTCCGGAGATTATAAGGATACGGGGCCCATACCCGAACTCAATGAGGCAAGGATTCAAATGGCAAAGCAAAACAAGCTTAATTCCGGAAATCTTGCCGGTTATATTCAGAAGATACATCAGGCAGTCTGCACAAAAGTCGGGGCAGAAGCAACCGGTACAGGCAAAGAAATATTCCAGATGGCTAAAAGTAAATCGGGAGGTGCACAGGCAGCAAACGGGCTTTGGGCATTCGGGGCGAATCTTCCTGCAGTTGTTGTTCTGGGAAATACATTGATAGAAGATCCGAAAAATACGGATGACCTTAATAATTACGCTGCCTTCCTGATTATGGCCGGAGCCGAGGAAGGGGCATTGCCAATTCTTGAATACCTCAATAAAATATACCCAAAAAATAGCACCATCCTGAATAATATCGGGCAGGCCTGGTTCGGCCTGGGAGAACTGAAGATGGCTGAAAATTATCTCGACAGTGTTATAGCCTTGTATGCAGGTCATTCTCAGGCTAACTTCACCAAGAGCCTGATTCAGGAACATAAAGGAGAAAAAAACGGGGCAGTAAGTTCCATGAAACGAAGCATAAAAACCGCCTATAGCAGCACAAAGGAAGAACGGCTGAAATCACTTGATTACGACGTTAAAGAGAACGATATCAGTTGGCATACCAGCCTGCCGCAGGATCCACTTGGATTCGAACAGGTGAGCTGGCCTCCTTATCCCAGGAGTGTTAGTGAAAGTGATACTTATGAAGCTGAATGGGAAGGTTTCAGGGAGGAGATCAGGGGAAAAATGGCTCCGATCCAGTCGAAGTTTCAGCAGGCCCAGACCGAATATACAGTGTCATTGACTGAGGATCCGTTCAAAATGATGAAAACCGTAATGAATACCAATCTCAAACTTCCGCAGTCAATCATGCCCTTTTCTTCGAAGGCCCGGGCTAAATTGGAGTATTACAAAGATGATGACGAACTGGAACTGGCAAAATACGAACGGGTGCTTCAGGATAATGATAGTTTACAGGCTGAATTGAGAAAGTTGGATGAGAAACACAGAAAAGAACTTCAGGAAATTGAAAAGAAACTTGGAAAATATATTGGCGAAGGAGAAACTGCTGATCAGAGGAAAGCGTATTGTGAGGCAATAGATAAGAGTAACGACAAATACCTTGAATTGATAAATACAATTCTCGAGAAGGAAAACAAAAAGTGGTTGGAGTACTGGCGAAAAACTATGAGCCGCCGATTGAATTATTATCAGTATTCAATGCCTGAAGAAGCATTCGAAATGGAAAAACTGAAGGCACAGATGATGTGGCTTGGCCTTGTGAGTGGTCAGGAGGTGATATTTATAGGTCACAGTAAATTGTGTAATAAACCGGACAAGCAAAAGCCTGCATTAAAGCATCTTGGTGATTTTTACGATATGACCTGCAAGGAAAAAAGCGTGATGAATCTCGGAATTGGCTCGGTTACCATTGAGTGTAACAAAATGACCACCGAGCTCGATGCAGGATTTGTTAAATATTCGCAACGCGAAAATATGGATAACGGAACGATCATTCGCGGCACAGTTGAAATTGGGAAAGATTTTGGTATTGGCAAAGGAGTGGCAATGGGTCCGGTTAAAGCAGAATTGAAAGCTGGTGCTGGCGCGTTTATCGAGTTCGACAGCGAAGGGATTACCGATGTTGGAGTAAAAGGAGGCATTTCTGCAGAAGCAGGCACTAATCTGGTTCCGGAGGAAACATCAAAGGAAACCGGAATTGGCGACCAGGGTACAACAGCTTTTGGAGCCGAGGCCAGGTGGGGTTGGAACAGTGGCGGTTCTGTTGCCGGTAAAGGACTTTTAAGCGGTTTGTCGATAAAGTAAAAATCGAAGCTGATTGTAATTAAACAAGTAGAAATACTCTGCCACCGAATTAAAAAAGGGTAAGATGAAAATTTCACAAACAGCAGTTCTGCCAACCTTACTTTTCCTGTTAACCGGACAAATCACTTTAGCCCAGGTTGCGGAGAGGTCTTTGAATCCGGCGATTTCAACCGATATAAATCTTCAGCCTGTTTATGATTTGGACAATAACCAATATACGATCATAAAAATCGGTAAACAATACTGGTTTCAGCAAAATCTGAAAACAACGAAATACCGTGACGGGTCTGAGATTGCCACAGGACTGGATGATAATGATTGGAAACAAACTACCGGCGGAGCCTTCGCCGTTTATGGAAACCTGCCTAAAAATGCCGGCGCCTATGGTTTGTTATACAATGGTTATGCTGTTTCCACGGGTAAACTCTGCCCTGAAGGATGGCATATTCCTACCGATGAAGAATGGAAGGAGATGGAAACATATTTAGGTATTGGGGCTGATGAGATAAACCGTACCGGCGGGCGAAGCACACTTGCAGGACTTGTAAAAACTCCCGGTTACTGGACTGACAATATTATGGCCATGGAAAACACTTCCGGATTTTCTGTGGTACCTGCCGGCACCCGGAACGATGTTGGCGATTTTATCGTTGCCGGCCAGTTTGCAGGATTCTGGACATCAACTCCTTATGAAACAGCTGAAAATTATTTATGGTACCGGCATTTTTATTACAACACGTCCGAATTTGGCAGAAACTATGTAATCAAAAGCAATGGTTATTCATGCCGATGTCTGAAGGACTACTTTATTGTTCAACCGGAAATCCCTGTTGCTGTAAAAAATGTTTCTTCAGCAAAAACTGCTGCGTTTGCAAATAAGGAAATCACCAAAACAAATCAACTTTCAGAAGACCTTAGCGACATAAAGATGTGTGTCGATGTTTTACCTGCGAATAATAACCCGCTTCCCTTCCGGACACAGGTTAATACAACCCGGTTTTACAAAATCAATCGCGATGGAAGTGTCAGCGATGTAGCCACTCAGCAGCAGGGACTTACCGCTTTTACTGAGAAAATGTGGACGCCAGGCGAAATCATAAAATACGCTGTAATTGATTATAACGGAAAGCAGGAATCGCTTAAAGATACCGTGCAGAAATATGCAGAAATCTGGGAGAATTATGCAAATGTAAATTTTGAATATACCGATAAAACAAGCGATGCACAGGTTCGCATCGGCATGGAATCTGGTTCATCATGGTCGTATATCGGACGTGATGCACTGCTCCTGGCAACTGATGAGAAAACCATGAATCTTGGCTGGCTGGGTAATGATGCCGAGGCAAACCAGCGTGTCATCCTCCATGAATTCGGACATGTTCTGGGCTTTGTTCATGAACACAACGGTCCGGCAGCAAACATCAAATGGAAAAAGAACCTGGTTTATCAGTATTATGCCCAGGCACCCAATTACTGGAGTAAGGAACTGGTGGACCAGAATGTAATGTTTAAATACAGTCAGACACAGACAAATTACTCAGATTACGACGAACATTCAATTATGCATTATCCGATTGATCCCAGGTTAACAACCGACTATCATATCTATCCATACAATACCTCCCTTTCTCCCACAGACAAACAATATGCTGCCATTTTTTATCCTTTTCCCAACAACATTGTTGAAGGAATGCTTAGTACAGGCGATGATTGTGATGAAATTGATTTCAAAATTGAGTTTGATGCGATTGACAGGAGCAAGATTGAAGTGATACTGGCTCCCGGAATTAACAGGCACGGGAAAACTGTTGACTGGTGGAAACAAATTTCCCTGCCATTAATAGATGGCAGCAAATCCCGGATTGAGATGCAAGACGGAAAATCAGCGAATATTTCGTTGGAAAGAGAAAACCTCGATGACACAAAAAGCCTCGGATTCGCAAAAGCAAAAATGTTCGGCGTTCATACCGAACTGGCATATAGATGGAATATTCTGAAAGCCATTCCCGGCGGAACCCGTATCACTCTAACCTGGAAAAACGACAGTTGCTTTTAACTGTACTGGAAGCCTTCAAGAAATAATAAAGAAAAGAATGTCAAATAAATAAACCAGAGATATGAAACTAATAATCTTTTTACTTTTCGGTTTGCCACTTTCAATTTGGGCACAGAAAGACGAATCCTTCGCTAAATTCATCAATGAAGATGGCTCTGTTATCAGAGGATCCTCAGTAACAAAGAATTATGAAAGACAGATTCCGGTTTTCAATATCGAAACCAATTCGGCCGGAAACAGCACAATTGTGCGTTTTACCATGCCTGTTGAAACCGCATCGGGAGTGTTGAGAAACCTGCAATCATCGGACGGCAGGATGCGTTCGGGCGAAATACATGTAACCTACATAAGTTTCGACCGCCGTTTAGTGAGGTACAAAATCAACATGGAAAACATAGCTGTTGAAGAATGTACTGATTCAGGAGGAAATACGATTGTACAATTGCACGCAACACGCATCGGGTGGACTTACTATACATACACAAAAAGTGGCTTGCAGTCGGTCACAGGTAAAAACGGCTGGGACGAAGAATCCGGTACAGCCTGGAGTAATTTCTGATTGGTAAATTAAATAACATAACATGATCAGTTTAATAAACACTCGCGTTAGAGAAATCCTGATTGCATTTGTATTGTCCTTTGGCTTAAGCTTTTCGGTTTTTGGACAGAACTGCAATCCTGATGAAATTATCAGTCTGCCTGGAGTTTACAAAGGCCCCGGTAAAGGCTCGGTCAGTGGAATTTCAAAAGCCGACCTTGAAAAACAGCAGGTAATTACAAAAAAATTATCGCAAATGGTGCGTGATAATTATCAACCAAAAGGGATGAATATTATCTACGGTATGCCTCAATTCAGCCCGAGGCATTATTCTCCGAATGGTTTAAATCTGGGGAATCATTACAACGCAAATTTTTTCCTGATGTATTTCTATTGCAATTATCAAAACAAAATGGAAGAAATAGCCGAGACTCATTCATTGCTGGAAATTGAAGTTAATGGTTGGAAATACGAATCCAGTTTTTTTGTCAGAACTTCAGCTGATGAGGAGGACCCTGAAACAGATGTTTTTGGAACCATAAAACACAAACCGGTATGGAACACCGATGGTTACTGGACCATGACCGATACCATTTATTCAGGTCGCGATATGACTCATTTTCATTACATTGTTACAAAAAAACAGGAGTTGCCCTTTGTTTACATGACCAAAAAGGAGTTCCTGGAAAAACTCAGAAAATACTATCAGGAACAAATAGGGGTAACAGTGAATAACTGGAAAAATCCGGCTCCTGAGGAAGCAGAATATGCCAGAGAGCGTATTGAAGGTGATAAATCGTTTTACGGAAAATCGATTCAGAATATTGACGATTTTCTAAACAATTCCCCGGGTGAAATTTTAAATGAACCTGCAAAAATCACAGGAGGCGGGCCACCTTCCGAATTTGAAAGCTTTCCTGCAGGCAAATATTCATATTGGGTTATCAAACCCAACCCTGATTATTACAACCCCAAAGCCCCCAAATACACACCCCACTTTATTGATGTTCATTTTACCATTTATGAACCGCAGGTGGCCTGTCTGAATGCCAAAAACGACATCCTGAAAATAATCGATTTTACAGCGCTTCAGGAAATTATTGATAATGGCGGGGTCTCAGTAACACCTGATACGTCTTCTGCAAAACCGGCAACAAATGCGATTAGAAAATGAAAACGAATAAAATCACTGTAATGAAAAAGCTATTCTGTACTTTTCTGATGGTTTCCATTACTGCAGTTGTTTTTGCACAGAAAAATGTTGTCCCTGCATCTCAGACGCAAATGTTGGGTATTCAGCTGCCCGAAGGCAGTAAACAGGATAAACGCTTACTTTCGGTAGCGGCAGCAGGTTCTTTCCTTTCGATGGCAACGGAATTTAAGAACATAGAAGCTAGACCTGTTGAAGTGTATTCATTGCCGTCTTCAGCAGGTTTTTCACTTGAAAAAGTAAGAAGTCTGCTTACCGCAAACGGATATTCTGTAAAGTCCGATAACGGGGATAACAAGCTGCTCTGGTTTACAAGGAATACAAAAAGCTGGCTTGTATATCTTTCGCAGGAAGCTAAAGAAACAAACCTTTACATTGGAGAGGGCAAACTGAGCACAATAATTCCGGGAAGTAATTCACAGCCAGTAATTGTAGAAAGTACGACTTCTACTCCTCCAAAAACCAATTCTTCAGTGGTGAAAACCCCGGCGCATATTCCTCCGCTGGCAGGCAGGCAAACAGGGACCCGGCAACAAAAACCGATTCAGAAAGCAGATGATTTGCTTTTTGTTTACGACCTCGACAGTAACAGGTATAACGTAATCAAAATTGGCGAACAATACTGGATGAAAGAAAACCTGCACACCACACAATTCAACGATACTACTTTAATACCCACAGGGTCTCAGGTGGACTGGCCGAAAATAAAACATGGAGCCTACGCCATTTATGATAACAATCCTGTACACGCGAAGAAGTATGGTTTTCTGTATAACGGATATGCGGTTGCCACCGGAAAACTTTGCCCTAAAGGCTGGCATGTGGCCACCGACGCCGACTGGAGAACATTAGAAAAATCCCTGGGCATTCCTGAATCGGAACTTGAACGTACCGGCGAGCGCGGAAACATTGCCTATAAACTGAAAGTGCCGGATGGATGGAATGCTTCTGCATTTTCAGGAAATAATTCGAGCGGCTTTTCTATTATGCCTGCCGGCGCCAGGCTTGATAATGGCGAGTATTCCAACCTGGGACAATACGGAAATTTCTGGACATCGACCGTATACGATGACCGGTACGGACTGCTTTACCTCTGGAACCACCATGTGCATTATAATACCAACGCCGTCGGAAGAATATATACCGTGGCTCAAAACGGCTATTCGTGCCGGTGTGTGAAGGATACCGGGTTCGACATTGTTTCATACACCCAGCCACCAGGCTGGATAAAGGAATCAGGCGATGGTTTTGTTGCTTACACCATAAACAACAATGCAAACAATGAATACGCCCGCATCCTGATTTTTAAAAGTCTCCCGGGCACAGGAAATATCGATACTGATTTTGACATCGAATGGAAGGAACTGGTGCAATCCAATTATGCACCGGGTGGATTTACCAATACCAAAGTGTCGGAATACAAGGATGGCTGGATTTCAAAAATGGGCGTAGCGCCATTTCATTACCAAAATGCCAATCATGCCGCACTGCTGCTGACAATGATGAAGACGCAAACCAAAATGAGCTTTGTGTTCATTACGAATACGACCGCCTATGAAACGGTTTTCGAGGATTTTGGAAGCTCGCTGGACTTTAGCACAAACCCATCTGTGCCGGATCATCAGGAAATACCGACTGGAAACAACAAAAAAGTTACTGTCCCGGCCATGGATAAACCAATAACGAGTGCCCCTGCCGCCCCTGGAAATTATGACAGCCGACTGATTGGCAAATGGAACCGAACGGGTGCAACACATCCCCACTATGCCGATGCCGCCAGTTGGGGCACTGCCGGCTACACAACAAGCAGGTATGAATTCAGGCCAGATGGCGCCTACCTTTACACCGAAAGAAGCTTCTGGATGTTACACGACCAAATCGTCCTGGTGAAGGAGAATGGCAGGTTTTCGGTATCCAACGACCAGCTGACCGTCACGCCCGAAAAGAGCGTCATTGAAAGCTACACAAAAAAGAATGGTATTGACGAACTGGGAAGCCTTGTAAAATCGGGCCCCAGACCACTTGAAACGGTAACTTACAAATTTACGTTTCACTTTTTTTCAGGAATCCAGGAATGGAACCTGGTGTTACAGGCTCCAAATCCAACCAAACGTGACGGAAATTTCAGCGGCAACAACACTTTCACGAATGCCTGGTATTTCGACCAGAAATATATAGACAAAGACCTCGTGACAGCTGGTGAATCCCCAACCCCGAGGGAAAGCAATACCCAGCAGACTGTGCCTTCACAACCATCGGGATTCACATACACGATCTCAAATTTTGATGATGGCTGGAATTCGACAATTCAAAAAGAATATGTGCTTGTAGAAAAAGGGAATGCACGGGTTTATCTTTTTTATGCCGTTCCTTACAACAGTGATAATTTTTCGGGCACAGGATTGATGGACCGCGATTATTACTGGGACAATTATGTAGCCCTGCATTTTTACACCACAACGAAACAATACAATGATGCAGGTGAGTATATAAGTTCGTTTCTGCCCAAATATGTTGAAGGTTGGGGAGTTGACCCGGTCTCCAATGAAACCGTTTTCATTGCCATGACATTGTCAGTTTCACCAAATTCAGCGCAACTTACAGTTGCTTCATTTCCTGATGAAGCCTCATTCCGGCAGGCATTTCCAAAAGCAAATGACCGGTTTGCCTCTGATCTTGCCGGAATGGTCAGGTATAATAAATTCGCCATAGGGAAAGATGACTTTATCGGCACATGGCAAAGTGGTGGAAGTCAGATGACACAATGGTATGATGCAATTACCGGGGCCTATACCGGGGCTACTGTTGCCTCGAGCAGTGCAACCTTCCATTTTTACTCCGGTGGAAGTTACAGCAGTATTCATAATGGCGCAACCGGTGCAGTCGGAGCAATGAACACTTTTCAGCAGGAGTATAAAGGGACCTGGAATGGTTCGAACTGGAATATGGTACTTACTGATCGTTACCAGGGAAAAACCTATAACTTTGATGCACACTACCAGGCAGTCAGGGGAGGAAGATTGCTTTATCTTAACAACAATGCCGGTGAAAATTATTTACTTGTAAGAACTAAGTAATAATTTTCCGGGCTTTTCTGTAAATCGGGCTTTTTCAAAGGAAACAGGCATAATGATTGCAATCATAATAAATTAATAATTGTTAATAGGGCATTCCTTTAAAATTCTTAAATTCACATTTATGAAAATACCGACTTTTGATCACATAATCTGCTCATGTCTTATTTCTGCTTTTTCGGCATGTGGACTTTATGCCCAGGAATGCTTCCCAAAAGAAAAACTGCCATCCCATATTACTCTCCTCACTGATTTCGGTGAACGTCCGGAATGGTCTAATGATGGGAAGAAGGTCTATTTCCTTGATAAAGCGGGAGGTGACCTGTGGTCCGTTGATATCAGATCCAAAAAGACTTCACGGATAACGAACTCGGAGGATCGCCCTGCAGGGCATGGTTTCTATCGTATCGGCTGTCTGGCTAATGGTGACATCCTGCTTTGCTGCGGAGCCGAAAGGCACAGGCTATATTTTCAGATCCTCGATAAAAGCTTATCCAAACCTCCTGTAACTATTAAAGGCGGAGGATGGGATGACGGAGGAGAGGGATGTGATGAAGGTCCTGCCATATCCAGGAATAGTATGAAAATAGCCTGGACCACACCAGGACAATTACAGATTTATTCCGGAGAAATTTTTTATTCAGAGGGTAAACCGGAAATCATCAATAAAAAACTGGTGGTTGACTACAGGGATATTGAAACTATTGACGGAGAAAAATACGGTACTGCAATTGAATCCCAGGATTGGAGAGCTCCTAAAGATGAGGAACTTATATTTTCACAATACAATACGATCTGGAGAATAGTAGAACGCAATAAACCCACTGCTGTGGCACCCGACCCGCGAAAAAAATCAGGTATGGAAAGCAACCCGGAACCCGATCTTAACTCAGGAGGGTGTGAAGTTCTTGGAATAAACCTTGTTACAGGCAAAATAATTAACTATTCCAAAGCTCCGGATATCTATGATGAACCTGAGGGAATTTTTCCTAATGGTCAATACACTCTTGTTGAATGTAACAAACACCAGCCTCAGGGAAAAACAGGTACCATCGATATTTATAAGCTTAAACTGGATGGATCAGGTGATTCCGAAAGGCTTACTTTTTTTGCAGATGAAAAAGGATACCGCGCAAGCAATCCGGTTGTTAACAGGTCGGGGAACATGATCGCATTCTCGGGTTCACGGGCAAATATGGATGCAGGACAGGGTTGCGGATTATTCCTGTTTGACATCAGGAAGTTTGAAAAGATAAAGAAACCGGGACGATAATATTATTCAGTACCCGGAAACCTGCTGTATTTTGAGAATGTCTCCATAACATTATCCACATATGTCCTCGATACGGGAATATCAATTATCTGAGGATTATCAAAATCGAGTTTCAGTCCATCTTTTTCCTTCCTGATCACTTTAACTTTATCAAAATTGACCATATAGGATCTGTGACAGCGGATTATCTCAGTTCCGGCAAACTTCTCCTCCATCTTCTTCATCGTATCACGCAACATGTACCTGGAGATCTTTCCGTTATTGAGATAACATATGTTTATGTAGTTTTCAGTTGACTCCAGGTATAAAAGATTCTCTTTTTTAACCGAAAATTTCAGGACAGATTTATCGTCAAAAAAGGGGATCATCTCTTTGGGACTCCCTGAAATGGATGTTATCTCCTCCATCCTGTCAATCTTTTCCTTCTTGTCGCGCCAAGACAGATAGAGCCAGGAAATTGAATAAGGTAATAAAAGAACCAGCGCCGTATTCTGGGCCGATATCTTTACCAGATCAGTGAATATTCTGGAATCCTTCAGGACAAACTTCTGGAAAAGAGCATAGAAAGAAGCCATAAAGAGTATTTCGGCTCCAATCCAGACAAGAAAATGGATAAGATTTATTGTCCTTTTTTTGCATACATGATACATTATTATTCTGCTGATCACCACCACCAGTACCCCGGTAAGAATTACAATACTCGAATATGTAAAAAACTGAATTTTAGTAAGATTGAACCACTTGTCGGCTCCGAACGGAGAATAAAGATTTATAAAAACAAGGGCGAAGAGGGCTGTGAAAATAATCAACCTCACAATGTTGCCCTTTTCAACCAGATATGGCGCTATAGGTTTCTGAATGTCCAATGCAGGTTTCCTTAATTGGATGCAAATGTAAATTTTTTATTTTAACCCTGCATTTTAATAAATTTTGCCCTGACCGGCATCCGGATTTCGTCACAGATAACTGAATTTTGTCACACAGTGATAATTTCTATCCCTCCGGATCTTCGCACAGCACTTTAATTTGCTTGCTGGCTCCTGTGAGATTTCTTTTGCAGAGGAATATTCAGAAATCATTATTGAATGGAATATACAAAACTGGCTGAAGAGCTCCGTAATGTTTATAATCCGGTGACAGAGGAGATAAGAATACCTGATTCGGGAATAAGAATTATGAATACCGGGTTCTCCTCGGATTACTCATCTGAAGAATTTCTGAATGCAGGTGATTCCGCTATAATTGAGAACCTGAGCTTCTCCTATCCCGTATTTATTCCTCCCTCTGATAACGGGAAAGTGATACTTCTTCTTCACGGACTAAACGAAAGGAGCTGGACCAAATATCTGGCCTGGGCATATTCGCTTACCCTTTTAACCGGAAGTTATGTGATCATGTTCCCGATCTCTTTCCACATAAACCGTTCGCCGGAATCATGGAAAGATCCGAGAGCAATGACAGGTTTAATAAATGAGAGGAACAGGAACAGAGGTGATGACCGGTTAAGAACCTTTGCCAACATTGCGATCAGCGAAAGGCTGACGGATGATCCGCGGCGATTCCTGAATTCAGGATATCAGACAGTCCGTGATCTTGAAGATCTCATGATCTCTATCAGGGACGGGAACCACCCGGTTGTTCCGGGAGGCAGTAGGGTCAACATCTTTGCATATTCCATAGGTGCTTTTCTTGCAGAAATAATAATGATGGCCGATCCGCAGGATCTTTTCAGCAACTCAAAATTGTTCATGTTCTGCGGAGGATCAGTATTCAGCAACATGAACGGGGCCTCACGCCTGATAATGGACTCTGAAGCATATAACAGGGTTTACAGGTATTATATGCAGGATTTTGAAACGGAAATAAAAACAGGGAAGAGATTCATGAAAACTATTCTTTCATCACGGGTTGGCCTGGCTTTTCGTTCAATGATCGATTTTTCACGATTCAGAAAATTCAGGGAAAAATCACTTACAGGTCTTGGTGACCGTATCCTGTCAGTTAGTCTGGCCCAGGATAAAGTAATACCTTTCAATGGTATAAGGAAGACCCTGGGATTTTCATCGAACATAAAAACGAACAATGTTGAGATATGGGATTTTGAATATCCCTATTCTCATGAAAACCCCTTCCCTGTTTACCTTACCCCGGTAAGCCGATATGTCGACAATGGTTTCAACAAAATGATCACCGCCGCAGCCGGTTTCCTTATGTAATTTTTACCTGAATTATTTCTGAAAGAAGAAATAAATCTTCATCTTCACGCCCTTGAATTATAATCATATTACAGGATGTTTAATACTGCAATATCTTAAAAAGGCAGGCTCAACATCCCCAAAGATCATCATTCAGATAAAGGGAGATGAAAATCAGCGAATTTATTGAGAAGCATTTCTGGATCTTTCTTCTGGCAGGGATCATAATCGGTTTATGGCAGCCTTTGAGATCTGAAACACCTCCGGTCATACTCAAGCTGTTACTGGGGATGATGCTTTTCCTCGTATTCATGAAAATTGATGCGCTCGAAGTATTTGAAAAGCTAAAGGATTTTAAACTGATGATCTTCATAGTACTTATTTATATGATCATCGTTCCTCTGATGTTTTATATTCTGACATTGGTCTTTGATAAACAACTGGCATTAGGACTATTGCTTCTGACTGCCATGCCGGCGGGGGTTTCATCTCCCGCCCTGGTTGATCTGCTCAGGGGCAATATACCTCTTGCCATGAGCATAGCTGTTGTAACACAGATCTTTGCACCATTCACGGTTCCGTTGTTATTCTGGATTATCGGATCAAAAAGCCTTGATATCAATATACTAATGGTATTCAGGGATATAGTAATACTGATCTTCATTCCAATGATCCTGGCACAATCAGCGAAGAGGTTATTCCCGCGTGCGATAAGCAGTGGACATCACCTGTTCACTCCGGTTAATGTATTTGTACTCTTTTCTTTTGTATATATAGCCATCTCATCCCAGAGGGATATTATCATAGCAAATCCTGTGAGCCTGATATGGAAAACAGTAGTTTTATATATCGTTTTTGCTATGCTTCATGGCACAGGTTACCTGATGGGATTAAAACAGAATAAAGAGAACAAAATAGCTTATGCTGTGACATCGGCTTATATGAACAACGGTATGGCAATTGTGCTGGCTGCAGCATATTTCAGCCCGGATATATTGATACTTATGGTACTGTCAGAACTTCCGTGGAATACTCTCCCGGCGCCATTCAGGAGGATTGTCAGGAATCTCAACTGATCATTTTAAAAATCCTGGTCTTTATAAAATCTTTATAAACAGGAAAATATTTCTGATAAAATCCTTATGGATCCTGTTGCATTTTTGTACTCTATTAAATTCAGTTTTTATGAATCCGGTTCTTCTTTCAGCATTAAATGCAGAAGTAACAGTAAATAATACTTCTTATGTAATCGTTTCAATTTCTGCCCTTTTAATTCTTGGTTATCTTCTTTACGCTCTTTTTAAACCTGAAAAGTTCTGAAAGATGAACTCTGGCATTAATTTATTTTCCGGGATACTTTAAAGACTTAATTAAATGCCTTTCAAAGATATACTCCAGATTGTTTTCCTTTTCGGATTAATTATCCTGATCACTCCGTTTGCAGGGAATTATATGGCAAGTGTATTTTCCGGCAATAATCAAATAATGAAACCGGTTCTTGGCTGGCTGGAAAACTCTGTTTACAGGATTGCCAGGATCAATCCGGATGAAGAAACAACATGGAAACACTATACATTTGATTTATTGATATTTAATTTTACAGGAATTATTTTCCTCTTTCTTATCCAGATATCCCAGTCATTCCTGCCGCTTAATCCCGCTCACCTTCCCTCAGTATCGTGGCATTCAGCACTGAATACGTCAATTAGTTTTGTAACTAACACAAACTGGCAGGGATATGCAGGAGAAACTACTTTGAGCTATCTGGTTCAAATGGCCGGGCTTACAGTGCAGAATTTTCTCAGCGCCGCAACTGGAATAGCTGTATTGCTTGTATTAATAAGAGGTTTTTCACGTAAAGAGACTACCTGGATAGGTAGTTTCTGGGTTGATATTACACGGACGACAATATATATTTTGTTACCGCTTTCAATCTTTTTTGCGGTCATTCTGGTCAGCCAGGGAGTAATCCAGAATTTAAAGAGCTATGAAGAAGTACAGACACTGGAAGGATCCCGTCAGATTATTCCGATGGGTCCGGCTGCATCACAGATAGCAATTAAGCAACTCGGTTCAAATGGTGGAGGATTCTTCAATTCAAACAGCTCGCACCCCTTCGAGAATCCCACGCCATTAAGCAACTTCCTTGAGCTGCTGGCAATTATGCTTATACCTGCCTCACTGACTTATACCTATGGAAAGATGACAGGTTCTGTAAAACACGGGTGGATTATCTTTGGCGTTATGTCCATACTGCTGACAGCAGGATTAATAATTTCACTGTGCAGTGAATATTCACCTAATCCTGTTTTCGGGAACATACCTTTAATGGAAGGCAAGGAAACCCGTATTGGAATTACCGGCAGTATTTTATGGTCAACGGTGACTACTGCGGTATCCAACGGTTCGGTTAATGCCATGAATGACAGTCTTACTCCTGTTTCTGGTATGATTGCAATGATAAACATCATGACCGGCGAAGTTATTTTTGGAGGTGTTGGTGCAGGATTATATGGTATGGTTATATTTATTGTACTTACTGTATTCATTTCTGGATTAATGGTTGGGAGGACACCTGAATATCTCAATAAGAAAATCGAATCCAGGGAGGTCCGGATGGCGGTTCTTGCAGTATTGATCCCTAATTTTGTCATACTTGTATTCTCCGCTCTTGCAGTAATTACAAATGCCGGTCTGTCAGGGATTAAAAATCCCGGGCCGCATGGTCTGTCCGAAATCCTGTTCGCATACAGTTCAGCAGCCGGAAATAATGGGAGTGCTTTTGCGGGACTTGACACAAATACTGTTTTCTATAATTTAACAATGGGTTTAGGGATGCTTGCCGGAAGATTCGGTGTAATCATACCAGTCCTGGCAGTGGCCGGAAGTCTCTCACAAAAGAAATTCACACCATATTCAGCCGGGACATTCCGTACGGATAATATAATGTTCATTGTCTTGTTAATAGCATCTGTTATTATAATTGGCGGTTTAACCCATTTCCCCGTATTAATCCTTGGTCCTGTAATGGAACATCTGTTAATGATCAGGGGCGTCGCATTTTAATTTGATAAATATGGGTATAAAAAGAAATATTGGTTCGTTTGAAAGAAGACTGCTGTTCCAGGCTTTGAAGGAGAGTTTCACAAGGTTAGATCCGGCACATTTAATAAGGAATCCGGTAATTTTCATTGTTGCATCCGGAGCTTTTTTTACAACAGTATTTGTTTTTGCCGGTCTATTCAGCGGAAATTTCTATCAATTTGATTTTCAGATAGCACTCTGGTTATGGTTTACTGTCTTATTCGCAAATTTTTCAGAAGCCATTGCCGAGGGCAGAGGGAAGGCTCAGGCTGAAAGCTTGCGCAGTAGTCGTATTAAAATAAAAGCAAGAAAAATTGATGGGGACAAAGAAACGGAGATATCGGCTTCCGGACTTAAGAAAGGGGACATTGTGGTATGTGAGGCAGGAGATATAATACCTGCCGATGGTGAAGTGACTGAAGGGATTGCCAGCGTTGATGAATCGGCTATTACCGGTGAATCGGCTCCGGTGATCCGGGAAAGCGGTGGAGATCGTTCTGCTGTTACCGGAGGAACGAGAGTAATAAGTGACCGGATAATTGTAAAAATTGTATCGGATCCGGGTAATACTTTCATTGACCGCATGATCTCCCTTGTTGAGGGAGCAAAGCGACAGAAAACTCCAAATGAACTTGCATTATCGATGCTTCTGTCAGGCCTGTCTGTTATTTTCCTGCTGACTGTAACAACTCTCCCTGCGTTTTTCGGATATAACCTTAATTCATCAGGTTTACCCGGATCACAAAATCTTTCAATTCCTGTCCTGATAGCATTACTGGTCTGCTTAATCCCTACAACAATCGGGGGATTACTGAGTGCAATAGGAATAAGTGGCCTTGACCGGCTAATACAGCTTAACGTTATTGCCACAAGCGGCCGTGCTGTAGAAGCAGCAGGAGACGTGGATGTTCTGCTCCTCGACAAAACAGGTACAATTACTTTCGGTAACAGGATGGCAACGGATTTTATCCCTGCAGAGGGTGTAACTGCAGAAGAATTAGCTGATGCAGCACAGTTATCATCATTATCTGATGAAACTCCGGAGGGTCGTTCAATAGTAGTTCTTGCAAAGGAAAAGTTTAAGATTCGTGCCCGGGAGGTCAGGCAGATCAATGCAATATTTATTCCGTTCACGGCAAAATCAAGAATGAGCGGAGTTGATTTGCAAGGTGATGACGGAATAACTCATTATATAAGAAAAGGTTCATTTGAAGCCATAAGAACATTTGTCCAGAACCGAAACGGTTACTGCACCCGGAATATCAGTGATATGGTTGCCGAAATATCCCGTCAGGGCTCAACTCCTTTGCTGGTAGCCAGAGACAACAGGATCCTGGGGATAATTCATCTAAAGGATATAGTGAAAGGCGGTATCCGTCAGAGGTTTATTGAACTCAGGAGGATGGGCATCAGAACAATAATGATCACCGGGGACAACCCTTTAACCGCTGCGGCAATTGCTGCAGAAGCAGGAGTGGATGATTTTATGGCTGAAGCTACTCCGGAAGATAAACTTAGGCGGATACGGCAGGAACAGGCAGACGGACATCTTGTCGGGATGATCGGTGATGGTACAAATGATGCCCCGGCCCTTGCACAGGCCGATATCGGCATTGCAATGAATACAGGGACCCAGGCTGCCCGTGAAGCCGGAAATATGGTTGATCTTGACAGCAATCCCACAAAGCTTATCGAAGTTGTTAAAGTGGGAAAACAATTGCTGATGACCCGGGGCTCCCTTACCACCTTCAGCATCGCAAATGATGTGGCAAAATATTTTGCCGTAATACCAGCGATCGCAGTTTCCCTATATACTGATAAATCAGGGACAGGACCGATTGAATCCCTGAATATTATGAATCTCGGATCGCCACAGAGCGCCATACTCAGCGCAGTAATATTCAATGCCATAATAATCATTTTATTAATACCTCTTGCTCTTAATGGTGTTCGCTACAGGCCGGTTTCTGCAGGAAAAGCATTAATGCGAAATCTTTTGTTTTATGGTCTCGGAGGTATTATTGCACCTTTTGCCGGAATAAAAATTATTGATCTGGTGTTAAATCTCTTTTCAAGATAATTCATGAAAGCACTCATAAGATCAATCAGGATCCTGTTGTTTTTCACTTTCCTTACCGGAATCATTTACCCCTTACTCATTACCGGAATTGGACAGATCATTTTTCCGGCAAAATCAAATGGAAGTCTGGTAAAAAGAAATTGTAAGACAGCAGGAAGTGTACTGATCGGTCAGCATTTTGGTTCGAAGATTTACTTTTCATCACGCCCTTCCTATAATTCATATAATCCACTACCGTCAGGTGGCTCGAATTTAGGCCCCACAAGTTCCATACTCAGGAATCTCGCAGAAGAACGAAAACAAAATTTCATCTCTTTCAACTCTCAGGATTCTCTTTCAGAAGTTCCGCCGGAAATGATTTTCGCTTCGGCATCAGGACTAGATCCGCATATTTCTCCTGAAGCAGCATTATTACAAACCGACAGAATTGTAAATTACAGGAACTTCAATATTGAACAAAAAAAGAAGTTGATTAGAATTATCACTGATCTCACTGAAGAACCTCAGTTACGTTTTTTAGGAGATAAACGGATTAATGTTTTTCTCTTAAATTTATATCTCGATAGCATAAAATGAATAATATGACAAATAAACGGCCTGATCCGGATGAGATACTCTCTTCTATCAGACGGGAAGAAGAACTTGAAAAGAGAGGCCGGCTGAAGATCTTCTTTGGTATGTGTGCAGGTGTGGGTAAAACATATTCAATGCTTCATTTTGCGCAAACTGAAAAAGTGAAAAACAGTGATGTTGTGATAGGATATATTGAATCCCATAACCGGAAAGAAATAGTCGAACTTGCAAGCGGATTTGAACTGATCGCGAGGAAGCAGAGAATCTATAAAGGAACGGTTCTTGAAGAAATGGATCTGGATAAAATTCTGGAGCGCAAACCTGCCGTTGTCCTGGTTGATGAGCTCGCTCATACAAATGCTCCGGGATCCAGGCACCTTAAGCGTTATCAGGATGTCCGGGAAATTCTGGATTATGGGATAGATGTTTATACGACTTTAAATGTCCAGCACCTTGAAAGCCGTTGTGATATCGTATCACAAATTACCGGGATTATTGTCAGGGAAACACTGCCTGATGAGATTTTTGAAAATGCAGAAGAGATTGAACTTGTTGATATCACACCTGATGAACTTCTCTCCCGGCTTGCAGAGGGTAAAATATATACTCCGGAGCTTTCCAGGGAAGCAGTTAATAATTTCTTCAGAAAAGGTAATTTAACGGCCCTTCGTGAAATGTCTTTGAGGATCGTTGCGGACCGGGTTGACAAGCAGCTGAAAATGTATATGCAGAAAAAAAGCATACGCGGTCCCTGGAAATCAGGCATGCATCTTTTAGCTCTCGTAAGTGCGAGCCCGCATTCAGCAAGGCTTATCCGGTGGGCAAAGAACCTTGCATACTCAATGGGGGCGAGCCTGGCAGCATTATATATAGAGACCACAAAGCCCCTGAGTCAGATGGAGAAGGAACAACTGAACAAGAACCTGGATCTTGCAAGGCAGCTTGGAATGGAAATTCTTACAGCTTCAGGAGACGATCTTGTGAGGGTAACACTGAATGTTGCACGTAATGAGAACATTACCCACATAATTATTGGAAAGCCGAGGCGCGGGAATGTTTTCTCACTTTTTACTCTTGGAAATTTAGTAAACAGACTTCTTCGCGAAAGCGGAAACATTGATATATACATTTTGGGATCTGATGTTGCAAGAGATAATTCCCGTTTCAGAAATCGATTTATTGCACCCGCTTTTTCTTCCGGAATGCTCCAGTACATTTTAGCAGCTGCTGCTGTAATTATAACTTCAGCCGTGTGCTTTGGCTTTACAAAATATCTGGGATACCAGTCAATATCCTTCATTCTTCTTTTCGTTGTATCAATACTGGCAACATTGATGGGTATCGGCCCGATCCTGCTGGCTTCTTCTCTGGGTGCATTTATCTGGAATTTCTTTTTTATTCCACCCAGATTTACAATTCATATTGATAAGACAGAAGATATCCTGATGTTCTTTATGTTCTTTATAATTGCCCTTGTAAATGGGATCCTTACATCGCGTGTAAGACGTCAGGAGAAACTTACACGTGACCGGGAAGAACGTACAAGTGCCCTCTACCAGCTTACAAGAGAGCTGTCAGCTGCTGCTGGTATCAATGAGCTTATTGAATCTGCCGCGAAAAATATAAAAAAGCACTTTAATACTGATAGTATCTTTATCCTCCAGGATGGGATGAATCATTTATCCGAGTATTGTACGGACACATCACCGAAATTATTATCAGAAACGGAAATGAGCGTGGCTGAATGGGTATTCCGCCATTCACGTAAAGCAGGGAAATTTACTGATACGCTGCCTTCAGGCAGATTAACATTCTTCCCTCTCACCGGGAGCAGCATTAAACCCGGTGTAATTGCTCTGAAGCTTGATGCTCCTGTGGGTGCGGATAAGGAGCAGTTCTGGGATACATTTCTGACACAGATATCCAACAGTATTGAACGGAAATTCCTTGACGATCTTGCAAGAAAAGCACGCTTTCTGGATGAATCGGATAAGCTTTATAAAACCCTGTTCAACTCCATATCTCATGAATTAAGGATTCCTGTTGCGACAATAATGGGCGCTTCCGATTCCCTGCTTTCATCTGAACATTCAAAAGATATACGTAATGAACTCTCATCTGAAATTTTCCAGGCATCAAAGAGACTTAACCGCCTCATAGAAAATCTTCTTAATATGTCAAGGCTTGAAAGCGGACGAATAACACCGCGATTTGACTGGCATGATATTCATGACCTTATCAACAAAGCCTGTGAAGACCTTCGCGAAGAGCTTAAAGATTTCACAACTGACATAGTTATTCCCGATGATATGCCGCTTGTAAGAATGGACTTCGGTTTAATGGAAGAAGTATTGTACAATCTTGTACATAATGCCACACAATACGCGGCACCATCGACAAGTATAAGAATTAAAGCCTTTTATGACAATGGTATGTTAAATCTGGAAGTAATGGACAGAGGTCCCGGATTTCCGATAACTGACCTGCCTTATGTTTTTAATAAATTCTTCAGGGTTGAAGGTTCAAAACCGGGTGGCACCGGTCTTGGATTATCAATAACCAAAGGATTTGTTGAAGCTCATAAAGGTACAATAAGTGTGGAAAACAGGAAAAACGGGGGATCGAAGTTTACGATCAGGATACCGTCCGAAATATTTACAGATGATATTAAATAATAAAATGAGATAAGGATGAATATATCTGATTCTGTTTTGATAATTGATGATGAGGTTCAGATCCGTCGTTTGCTTGAAATCACTCTTTCATCAAACGATTTCAACACATATTTTGCTACCGACGGAAAACAAGGGCTTATTGCTGCTGCCACACATAATCCTTCACTTATTATTCTTGACCTGGGTCTCCCTGACATTGACGGTCAGGAATTACTGCTCAAGCTGAGGGAATGGTTTACCAAACCGGTAATTGTCTTATCAGTGCGTAATTCCGAGGAAGATATAATTAAAGCTCTGGACAACGGAGCAAACGATTATCTTACCAAACCCTTCAGAAGTGGTGAACTTATCGCAAGAATACGTGCCGCGATCAGACTGAGCAGGGAATCGGGGGACAAACCAGTGATCGAATCTGGATCATTGAGTATTGATATGATCAATCATGTTGTGAGGAAAAACGGTGAAATATTAAAACTTACTTCTACTGAATTTACCCTGCTAACCCTCCTGGCAAAAAATCAGGGCCGTGTACTTACTCATCAGCATATACTCAGGGAAATATGGGGCTTCGGATATCTTGAACAAACGCAGTATCTGCGTGTTTTCATTGCCCAGCTAAGAAAAAAGATCGAAGACAATCCTTCAAATCCTACTCTTCTGATCACTGAATCCGGGATCGGCTACAGGTTTGGAAACTGAATCCGGATCGGCCGTTTTTACCCGGAAAGAAGTTATTAAAGAATCAGGAACAGGATAAAAGACTTTTTCTTTATAAAATCTTTATAATCCGGCAGACATATTTTATTTTCTGCTTATGGATCCCGGTATAATATTGCACCGTTTATAACAGGGAGTCTTCATATGAAGCTGATCCATCCATATTTAATCCTGAGGATTTTAAGTACAATTCTGTTGACAGAGACAATCGCTTTTCTTGTGTGTCTTCCTGTGGCGATAATCTATAATGAAGCATTGGCACCATTTCTGTTTTCATCACTTATTACAGGAATCCTGTCCGTTTTTCTCAGGATCCTGACCGGAAAACCCGACAACGATAAAACAAGTAACCGCGACTCATTCCTTACAGTAACAATTTCATGGGTGATGTTCCTTATCTTCGGATCATTTCCCTATATATTCAGTCACACAATTCCGACATTTGCCAATGCATTTTTTGAATCAGTATCAGGCTTTACAACAACCGGCGCGTCCATACTGAAGGACGTTGAAATACTGCCGTATTCAATATTGTTCTGGCGAAGTCTGACTCACTGGATCGGAGGACTGGGAATTATTGTACTGGTAATCCTCATCCTTCCTTCACTCCGTGTTTCCGGATACCAGCTTTTCAGTCTGGAATCCTCACTCAAAGAAAAGATCCATCCGAAAACCAAAGGAATAGCTATCAGGATCGTGTTTATCTATGCAGGCCTGACATTTCTTGAAACCATATTTCTTTTAATAGGTGATATGAATCTGTTCGACAGTTTATGCCATTCTTTCGGGACAATTGCAACGGGCGGATTCTCAACAAAAAATGCCAGTCTCATGGTCTATTCACCATACAGCCAGTATATTGTAATGATATTTATGTTTCTGGCAGGTACAAGCCAGGTTGTATATTATTATCTGTTCAAACTGAATTTCAGAAAGGTCAGACATAACGAAGAGTTCTGGTTTTACCTGGCCATAGTGCTGGCCTCAGGCGCTCTGGCATTTCTGATACTTATGATCAGTGCCCATAAATCTCCTTCAGAGGCTTTCAGAGAAGGATTCTTTCAGGTAATTTCAATTATCACATGTACGGGTTTTGCAAGTTCTGATTTTATTTTCTGGCCCCTTCCGGGATTGATCCTGCTGTTTTTATTGATGTTTGCTGGCGGGAGCACAGGGTCAACAAGCGGAGGCATAAAAATGGCAAGACACCTTGTAATGCTTAGAAACATTAAAATGGTCCTCAGCCGTTTAAATCATCCCAAAACAGTACAGCTTGTAAAACTGAACGGGAATCAAATCGATCAGCGTACAAATATTTCAATTATATCCTTCATAATGCTCTATCTGTTCGTATTTTTCCTCGGAACAGTAATTATTACCTTATTTGGCTCAGATCCGGTCACCTCGGCCAGTTCGGTCGCAACATGCCTGGCTGGAATTGGCCCGGGACTTGGTACGGTTGGTCCAATGAGCAACTATTCCGAAATGCCGGTGATAAGTAAAATAATACTGAGCATTGTAATGATAATCGGCAGACTTGAAATTATTCCTGTTTTGGCACTTTTCTCAAAGTCGTTCTGGAAATTATGACATGCTTTCTCCATAAAAACAAGAAGCATAATTAAAAATTTAGCTCATTTGATCAACCAGACCATTCTTTTTATACTTTTGCAGCCCAAATTAATTGACATACGGACGAAATTAGGAACATAGCTGTCATTGCTCATGTTGATCATGGAAAGACTACTCTCGTTGACAGGATATTATATCAGGTCAAGCTTTTCCGTGATAACCAGGTAATGGGCAACCTTATACTCGACAGCAACGATCTTGAGAGGGAAAGAGGAATAACAATTCTGTCAAAGAATGTATCTGTACGTTATAAGAACGTCAAGATAAATATTATTGATACTCCGGGTCACTCGGATTTCGGAGGTGAAGTTGAGCGGGTGCTGAATATGGCTGACGGAGCCCTTCTGATTGTGGATGCATTCGAAGGACCAATGCCCCAGACAAGGTTTGTCCTGCAGAAAGCTCTAAGTCTGGGACTTAAGCCTATTGTCGTAATAAACAAGGTGGATAAGCCAAACTGCAAACCTGAAGAGACTCTTGAACATGTTTTTGATCTCATGTACAGCCTTGATGCAACGGAAGACCAGCTTGACTTTCCGACCGTTTATGGTTCTTCAAAGCAGGGATGGATGGGGCCTGACTGGTCAGAGCCGGCAGGTGATGTAAGCTATCTTCTTGACACGATAATAAAATACATCCCGCCTGCTAGGATGGTCGAAGGGACTCTTCAGATGAGGATCTCATCACTCGATTACTCATCATATCAGGGTCGGATTGCAGTAGGAAGGATAAGCCGGGGAGTTCTGGTCCCGGGCAGTCAGGTATCTCTGATCAAACGTAATGGTAGTATTGTAAGGAACACTGTAAAGGAAGTATATCTCTTTGAAGGGCTTGGAAAGGAGAAAACAAAGAAACCGGTAAGATCCGGTGAGATCTGCGCGATATTCGGGATGGAAGATTTTGATATCGGCGACACCATTTCAGATGCAGTTGAACCCGAAGGGCTTCCCTATATGGGGGTAGATGAGCCGACAATGAGCATGATCTTCATGACAAACAATTCTCCGTTCTTCGGCCGTGAAGGGACTCTTGTCACATCACGTCAGCTCCGGGAGCGGCTTTTCCGCGAAACCGAGAAAAATCTTGCACTTAGAGTTGAAGAGACAAATTCATCAGATTCATTCCTGGTTTTCGGCAGAGGCATCCTTCATCTTTCAATCCTGATTGAGACTATGCGCCGTGAAGGATTTGAACTGCAGGTGGGTCAGCCAAAGATTCTTACAAAAGATATCGACGGAACGAAACATGAGCCGGTCGAATTACTGACCGTTATGGTTCCTGAAATATTTGCCGGGAAAGTCATTGATCATGTAACGCAGCGAAGGGGAGAGATAGCTAAAGTAGAAATAAAGGATGACCGCGCGAGGATGGATTTCAAAATACCTGCAAGAGGGATAATAGGATTAAGGAACCAGCTCCTTACCGCTACCGAAGGGGAAGCGGTAATGGCTCACCGTTTTGACTGTTATGAACCATGGAAGGGAGAAATAGCATTTAAACGCAATGGTTCACTAATTGCAATGGAAACCGGCCAGGCTGCAGCATATGCAATCGACAAGCTGGATGACCGCGGAAGATTTTTCGTTTTCCCAGGCGAAGAAGTTTATATGGGACAGATTGTCGGTGAATCAACAAGACAGAGCGATATAACAGTCAATGTAACAAAGACCAAGAAGCTTACAAACATGAGAGCATCAGGCTCAGATGACAAGATTCTGCTGCCCCCTCCGGTTCGCTTCTCACTAGAAGAAGCTATGGAGTATATCGCATCGGATGAATTCATCGAGATAACTCCCCGATCGATGCGTCTTCGGAAAATACTCCTTAGTGAAACGGACAGAAAACGCAATAAGATGACCTGAAATCTAACACAAATGAATTCAGCTTAAAGTCATCAGAAGCAGACACCAAATAACATCTTTAATACCAACCCGTTATATTTTGCCGTTGTATTCGAATCAGAAAGGGTATTGATTACTGTACCTTCACTTCCTACGTTTCCGGGATTATTCTTATCAATGGTTACCTCATAATCAATCTTTTTGATCTCAGAAAGCAAATAATCTGCAGAAATAGTCAGATAGCCATGCTTCCCGATCTTCCCACCCATGCCCACTCCTGCACTATGAAGAATATCTGAACCAGTAAACCGTTTAAAATAGGAATAGTCAAAAATAATTCCGTCCATGGTTGCAATACCATAATATCCTGTCAGCTGACTTTTTCCTAACCCATACTGAACGTACAGATCAGGTCTTGCAGCACCATTATTCACAAGCAGGTAACCACGTAAGAATCCGCCATACATAAGTGTTCCCATGTCCATCATGTATTTGACCTCTGAAACACTTGTTCTTGTTCCTATCCCGCCTGCATATTTACCAAAAACACCAACACCGAATCGCTTTATGGGCCTGATGGTTAATTCAACATCCCCCGAGAAAAGGAATGGCATTTTATCAGTATAACTATGTTCAGGAGTTGCACCCAGGGTGGATTGAATCCAGAGTTCTTCAAGGTCGGGATTCTTTGATACCTGAAGTCCGAAAGTTCCACCTATTGCAATTGCAAATTTAAAGTTACCCGGAGAGTAGCCCGCGGATTCAACCGTATTGATTTTACCCGCCGTGAGCATGGAGACCGGAGCATTTGTTTCAGCTAACTTACCTTCCCAGGCATAGATCTTGTCTCTGGCGCTTCT
>CAYPHL010000041.1:0-13728 GCA_964410385.1 uncultured Rikenellaceae bacterium
AGGTGAGGAGGTGTGTAATATGGAAGGTGGGATGGTTTTATTAACTTTGCAAACAAATTCAGAAAGATGAAAGGATTTTTTACCTTATTCCTGATATTGGTTATGACAGAAGTTTCATATTCTCAGAACAGGATCACGGGGCGTGATTTTGCGACCAGGTCAGAGGTTATTGCAAAGAACGGGATAGCCGCGACAAGCCAGCCGCTGGCAACCCAGGTTGCTCTGGATATACTAAAGAAAGGCGGCAATGCGATTGATGCTGCAATAGCGGCAAATGCTGTACTCGGACTGGTTGAACCCACAGGTTGCGGAGTTGGTGGTGATCTGTTTGCAATAATATGGAGTGCAGACAAAAAAAAGCTCTTCGGGCTCAATGCCAGCGGGCGTTCCCCCCGATCGTTAAAACTGGAATATTTCAAGAAGAACGGCTATGAATTCATTCCCTCATACGGGCCTTTGCCGGTATCTGTTCCCGGATGTGTTGATGGCTGGTTCGAGATGCATGATATGTTCGGCCGGCTTTCAATGAGAGATATACTCCAGCCTGCCATTACCTATGCAACTGAAGGATTCCCGGTGACTGAGGTCATAGCCTTTTATCTGGACAGGAATACCAGAGCTTTGCAGGAATATCCGAATATTAAAGATGTTTACATGCCCGGAGGGAAAGCTCCTGCAAAAGGTGAGATATTTAAGAATCCGCTGCTTGCAAATACACTTGAAAAGATTGTTAAAGGTGGCCGCAATGAGTTTTACAGGGGAAGTATTGCAAGGGATATTGCAGCATTTATGAAAAAACAGGGTGGATTTCTTTCATATGATGACATGTCGAGGCATCATTCTGAATGGATAGAACCTGTAAGCACGGTTTACCGCGGATATGAAGTATGGGAATTACCTCCGAACGGTCAGGGAATAGCTGCCCTTCAGATACTTAATATTCTGGAAGGATTTAATATTGCAGAAATGGATTTTGGTTCTGCTGAATATATTCACCATTTTACTGAAGCCAAGAAACTTGCTTTCGAGGACAGGGCAAAATACTATACGGATCCTCTGTTCAGTTCTGTACCGGTTGAACAGCTTATTTCGAAAAGATATGCAGCCGAAAGGCGGAAATTAATAAATCCCGATAAGGCTACAAAAGTTTTCGATGCCGGCGTGATCGAAGCGGGGAATACAATCTATTTAACAGTAGCCGACAGATTCGGGAACATGGTATCTCTGATACAAAGTAACTACAGGGGTATGGGTTCAGGAATGTGTCCGACCGGTCTGGGTTTTGTTTTGCAGGACAGGGGTGAAATGTTCAGTCTGCAGGAAGGGCATGCAAATGTTTATGCACCGGGGAAAAGACCTTTCCATACAATTATTCCCGCCTTTATTACGCGTAACGGGAAGCCATGGATCAGTTTTGGAGTGATGGGCGGTGATATGCAGCCCCAGGGCCATGTACAGATAGTTGTGAACCTCATTGATTTTAAAATGAACCTCCAGGAAGCCGGAGATGCTCCCCGAATTTATCATACAGGTTCTTCAGAACCTACAGGACAACAAATGACCGACGGGGGAACCCTTATGCTTGAGAGCGGATTCAGGCCGGAGGTTGTTCACAAGCTGATGTCTATGGGTCATAAGGTCCAGTGGAACCTTGGCGGGTTCGGTGGATATCAGGCTATAATGTGGGACGAAAAGAATAAAGTATACTTCGGAGCCTCGGAATCGAGAAAGGATGGACAGGCGGCGGGTTACTAAGGCGTGAGTGATGAGAGGTGAGCGATTAGCGAGAGTATTTACTTAATTCCGAGCAAATCCATTACTCCGTTGATGAATGTAAGCGGATGGCATGGGTTACCCGGAACATAGAGATCAATATGATGTCCGTCGATAAATCTCCTTTTAACAGCCGGTGAGTCAGCAAACATTCCACCGCTGATGGCATCGGTTCCTGCAAGGATTATGATCTTAGGTTCCGGAACAGCATCCCAGGTTATCTGAAGGGCTTCGGACATATTCTCCGATACAGGACCTGTTATAACGATTCCGTCGGCATGGCGTGGAGATGCGACAAATTCAATACCATAACGTCCCATGTCGAAATTCACATTCCCGGCGGCATTCAGTTCCATCTCACAGGAATTGTCACCTCCGGCAGAAACCTGCCTGAGTTTCAGTGATCTTTTAAACATCCTCCTTACCTCAGTGCGTATAGTTTCCTCATTAAGTCTCAGAGGTTCTTCATTACCGGGATGGATTATCAATCCGTTTCGTGTGTTTGAAGCTATCCTGTAATCGTCTGTAAATACTATCTTTTCCGGACATGTAAAAGAACACTCA
Organism: uncultured Rikenellaceae bacterium; assembly: GCA_964410385.1. Taxonomy (GTDB): domain Bacteria; phylum Bacteroidota; class Bacteroidia; order Bacteroidales; family VadinHA17; genus LD21. The sequence goes on from CAYPHL010000041.1 coordinate 2,338, forward strand.
CGGCAAAATACGCATCTTCCGAGATCAATTGATCCTGATTCCGGATCTATCGCACCTGACGGACATAAAGATGAGACCATCCGGATTTCATCCTCAGTGATATCGCTTTTAACTACAGGCCTTCCCCTGAATAAGGGGGATACAGGCTGGGTACGAAGGTTTTTCACATATTGAATGCCGTGGCTTTTTATAACTTTTATTCCTTTAAACATCAGAAGGTTCTTAAGAATTATAAATCGTTACCGCAATATGACAGATTAAAGCTTTTGTTGCATACAGGGAAGTCGGAAATTTCCTGGTTACGTACAGCCATAGCCAGGGCCATCCAGTTGTGAAGGGATGGATCCTTGATCTTATAATTTATAATCCTCCCTTTGTTATCTGTAAGGGCAATATGACAGATTTCACCTCTCCAGCCTTCCACAAGAGCAATTGCAAGTGATCCCGGTTTTAAAACAGTATCATAAACAGGTTTACCTGATTCTTTATTTTTCTTTTTCCTTATATTAATAAGATCCCTTACAATCCGTACCGATTCGCGGAATTCAAGATCGCGCATTTTAGCCCGTGCCAGTACATCTCCGGAGTCCAGGATGACCGGAGCGACCGGAAATTGTGTGTAATACTGGAACGGATGTGAATACCGGATATCCCTGCTTATACCACAGGTACGGGCAGCCATTCCGACAGTTCCTATGGACCGGGCCTGTTCTCCTGTGACCTGGCCGATATCTTCGAACCGGGCCATGACACTGGGCAGGCTAAAGATCAGGTCGCTTATCTCACCAAACCTTTTTTCTGTCTGATCCAGAACGTTCAGGACCGCATCTTCCACATTGTCAGTCATCGGATAATTGCTTCCGCCGGGTCTGATCAGACCTTTTCCAAACCTGTTACCGCACCATAATTGTGTAGTATTGATTATCAAAGTTCTGAGAGCCTCACACACCACCTGTCCAAGCTGATAGGCTACATCACCACAGAGAGCGGCGGTATCTCCGATATGTACTGCCATTCTTTCAAGCTCAAGAGCAATGCACCTTTCTATCTGCAATGATTCACCGGCCTGTATTCCCGCAAGAGATTCAATAATCTGTGTAAATGCAAGAGCATGACCGACCGAAGTGTCACCTGCAATGCTTTCGGAAAGAATACATCTCCTGAGAGTGCTGTCCTTTTCAACGAAGAGCTTTTCAATTCCGCGGTGCTGATAACCAAGCTGTATCTCGAGGTGAAGGACCTTTTCACCATTACAGATAAATCTGAAATGTCCGGGTTCTATTACTCCTGCATGAACCGGCCCCACTCCCACCTCATGCAATTCTTCGCTGTCAATTGAATAAAACGGATAATCAGCCATATCTTTTTTCGAAGCGGTATCATGGGGATATCTTACTGGTTTCAGCCACGGATGGCCTGAGAATTCAACACCCGTGTTCTCAAAAATCTCCCGCTCAAAAATATGAAGCGATGGACAATCCGGTGTTAAAGATATAAGTGAACCCTTTTCTTTTCTTATCTTATGGGAAAGGACCTGAATGTTCTTTTCGGAGTCACAGGCAATGAAACAATATAAGTGAAGGTCTCCCGCTTCTTCAATCGTAAAATAATTCAGGCAATGATTCTCTTCCGCTTTCAGCAATTCTTTTACCTTACCTGAGAATTCTTCATAGCTTAGAAGAGGGATCTGCCCGATATCTACCGGTAGCGAACAATTCTTTATCCCGACATATTTCTGGTTCATTACCTGACTTTATTTTAACAGCACTGAAATACTCTGGTTTATCAGGTCAGTAAGAAAATGAGGTTGATAAAAACATAGTATTATAACGGTACCGAGAAGTAAAAACTGACTTAATGTTTCGATGGACTTCACACTATCCTGAGATGATTGAACAGGATAATTACGCGGTTCAGAAAATATGATATGCATGACCCTGGTGCTCATTGCATAAACCACAAAACAGAGCAGAATTACTGAAATTGTAAGAACTAGCCACTGATCATTAATGACCATCCCCTTAAAGATCATCACTTCCGAAATGAACAATCCTGACGGAGGGATGGCAAGAACACAGACCATGCCGGTAAGCAGAACCATGGCTCCTGCGGGATAAAGTTGCATATACCTTCCTGTTTCATCAAGTTTGAATGTATGAAGAACTCCCGACAGCTGACCCATCTGGAAAAAAAGACTTGATTTTGCAAAGGAATGGAGTACAATCAGGAAAAACGATGCATACCATCCGGCGCCTCCGACTCCGAGGGCGATAGCTACGAGGCCCATATTCTCAAGACTCGAATAGGCAAGCATGCGCTTCAGATGTTTTGCCTTAAGCATGTAGCCCGCAGCCATAAGCAGTGAAAGGACCCCGGACAGGATCAGAACACTGTTCATAAATGAGAATATGGAAGTTGAATAGAATAATGTATAGACTCTGAAAATAGCAAGGAAACCTACATTCATAAGTGTCGTGGAGATCAGTGCACTTATTGGTGGCGGCGCTACGGAATGCGCATCAATGGTCACAGTATGCATCGGGAATAGACCCATTTTTGTACTGAATCCTATGACAACAAACACAAATGCTATTTTAAGGTACATCGGATTTGCTTCCTTCAGAATATTTTCCAGGGACGAGAAGGACAGACTTGCAGCATCTCCCCTGCCATAAATGAATCCCAGGAAAAGTATCCCCAGGTAGGCCAGTGATATCCCTACAGAACAGATGAAAACATATTTCCAGGTAGCTTCAAGGGCTGTGTCAGTCCTGTCGTGATAGATCAGTGCAGCTACTGCAAGGGTTGTGGCTTCAACAAAGATCCACAAAACAGTCATCCCGTTTGCCAGATAGGCACCAGACATAAATGTTATCAGAGCAACCAACGCTGCATGATAGATATTATACCGTTTTATTTCATTCCGGGATGTATAAATGAATCCATGATAAATGACAGGAATTACCAGTATTGAAAGGACTGCGAGCAACAATACACCTGTACTTGTAAATGTAAAATATGCCAGTTCAGTCTTATTAATATTAATGTAGCCGTATATTGTAAGTGCAATATGAATAAAAGCATAAGAGATCACCAGAATACGTGTTAATGCTTTATTCCTGAACAGCAAGATCAGCCCGCAAAATAAAAATGATAATATAAAAAACAATAACAGTATCATCGGTTAATCTTTTAACCTGGTTAGTTCATTTGTGTGGGGTCTGAGTCTCAGACCAAAGAAGCCAAGTACCAGAACACCTACGAAAATATCAAGAAGGATACCTATATTGATCAGCATGGGCATACTGTTACCCACCGCCAGGGAGAAAAGAAATACGGCATTTTCAATTATAAGGAATCCTATAAGATGTGAAATAATGAGACGATGTGTCACAATAAGCAAAAGTCCGGTAAACAATGTAAAGAGAGCTATAGTCATAAAGACTGTGTTGACGAACTGGTTGACCAGTGAGTTTGACAGGATAACACTTACCAGCAATGAAGCAATTGAAAAGATCAGAAGATAGAAACCTGGCATTGCCTGCCTGTGAACCTTGGTAACGCCTGAGCGGCTTACGATCCATTTCAGCAGGTATGGGATAAGTATGGTTTTGAAAAGCAGAGTTTCGGCTACAATGAAAATCAGGTTGGCAGTATTTATCTCCCTGAGCTCAACCAGAGCGATACCACATAATAAGAGTCCCTGTAATCCGATAAGTCTTATATAAACAATAAGTCGCTCGGCAGATGCAAAATATATGAGTGTGAGTGCGAATAATACAATCAGGTAAGGTATCATCCGTTCAGATCAGTTTATCGGTTAATATGAGAACTACGACAAAGGCAAGCAGAGCAATGAAGGAAAGTGTCAGAATGAATTTGGGGTTCTTATTCATCTTGTTCCGCGCCCTGTATGACTCTGTCAGACCAATTATAATTGCGAACAATGCCTGTATTGACAGGAAGAGTCCGATCTGGAGAAAAATATTCCATTTTGCAGGGACAATTCCGTTAAATATGAGTGAACCGTAAATTGCAAATTTAATGTATGTCCCGATATGAATGAGAGCTTTATCAAAACCGCTGTGATCGAGAATCATCACCTCGTGGATCATTGTAAGTTCAAGGTGAGTCTTAGGGTCGTCGACCGGAAGTCTGCTATTCTCAATAAGTGCTATCTGAAGCAATAAATAAAATCCAAGTATTCCATAGATAAGCATGTAATGATTTCCGGAAATATAAAAATGGCTGAATATCTCTGTGAAAGAAGTATATCCTGTGAGCATGGCAAAAGTACCCATCAGAATGAAAAATGCAGGTTCAAGAAGCATTGAGAACAGTGCTTCGCGGTTGGCTCCCATCCCCTCAAAGCTGCTTCCTGTATCCAAAGCGCCGATTATCATGAAGAATCTGCCCAGGGCAATAAGGTAAGCGAAGAATACAAAATCACCATTAAAGGAAATAACCGAATTATGATCAGCAAAAGGGATCAGAAGAGCTGAACAGAATATTGAAGCAAGTGCCACTGCGGGAGCTATCTGAAAGATCAAACCGGTCGTATTGCTGAAAACGCTGCCCTTTCTCAGAAGAACCCCGATATCGTATACAGGTTGAAGCAAACCGGGCCCTTTCCTTCCTGAGGCAATACTCTTAGTCCTCAGAATAACTCCTGGAAAAAGGAAGGAAACAAACATTATTAAAATAATCCCGGTCATTTTCAGATAATCTTTAAATAAGTCAGCAGAAAAACAACCAGCATAAAAATAAAAGCATACAGGATATAATGCTGAATAAGACCTGTCTGCATCATGGCAATCTTCTTAAGGAGCTCTGATATCCAGCCGACGGGTTTATCAATCAGGTACTTCCTGAAAACATCATCGCTGTGTGATATGAAAGTTCTTCCAGCCGGAAAAACTTCATTCTGTTCAATATCCTTCATTACCTTCTTTGTCTGCAGCAGTGGTTTTGCAAGATGATTATAATTATATGCAAAAGAAGTCGATGTATATTGTTGTTTCGGAGACGGGGCTGAATAACCGCAACCCCAGGTTGGTCCGGCCGAAACCGTTCGTAACTTCAGGTGGTAGTACCTGTAAATAAGAAGTGTAATGACCGAAAGCACGAAAATGCCGCTTATAATACTGATCTTTAAAAGGCTGTCCGGCACTTTTTCAGGAACAATCATCAATCCTGGTATAGTGAATGTTTCAGTTACTATTCCTGTTACAGGTTTAACAAACCACACAGATGCCAGTCCAATGAGTAAAATGAAAGCTGCTGGTATTAACTGTGGTAATGTCATTGCTTTTGTTACTTCAGAAGCGTGTGAAGCTTTTTCTGACCGGGCTTCTCCGAGAAAGGCAATACCGAATGCCTTTGTAAAACAGAATATTGCCAGTCCGCCTGTCAGAGAAAGCCCTGCAATTACTATTATAAGCATGATGGACTGGTAAAGATTTGAAGCCGACAGGCTGTCAAACATCCCCATATAAATAAGGTATTCTGATATGAAACCGTTAAAGGGTGGTAATCCGCAGATGGCAAGCGAGCCAAGAAGAAACAGTAGCGACGTGTACGGCATCTTCTTCATCAGTCCGCCCATCTCTTCTATGTTCCTGGTATGTGATGCCCTGTAAACAGACCCGGCACTAAAGAAAAGCAGTGATTTGAAAAGGGAATGGTTGAGAACATGTAATAATCCGCCGCTGAAACCGAAAACAGCAAGGAGCTTGTTGTTTGTAGCGATCCCGATGACACCTGTTCCGATGCCCAGACCGATTATTCCGATATTCTCAATACTGTGATAAGCAAGCAACCGTTTAAGATCGTGCTGAATAATAGCCATCATCACTCCCAGAAGGGAGGAAATAAGGGAAATTGCAACTATTATCACACCGATTTGAAGCAGATCATGTTGCAGATATACAATAACCCTTATTATCCCATATATACCCATTTTAATCATCACTCCCGACATGACTCCCGAAACATGGGAAGGCGCAGCAGGATGAGCCTCAGGTAGCCATGTATGAAGGGGTATAAATCCGGCTTTGATCGCAAATCCGATAAAAAAAAGCATGAAAAGCAGGATATTAGGGTTGGATGAAAAATATATTCCAAGGGAATCGAAACTCATTCTGCCTGTTGCCCTTTCAACCAGAATAAATGCAATTAAAATAAAGAACATCCCCAAATGCATCTGGATGAGATAGCTGATACCTGTTTTCATTATCATTCGCTTTTCAGCTTCAAAGATCACCAGGAAGAATGATGAAAGTGCCATTATTTCCCAGGCTATAAGGAAAAATAGCCCGTTACGTACCATGACCACAAGCAGCATGGATATGAAAAGCCACAGGTAAGAGAAATAATGTATTGAGAACCGAAGATTATTACATCCTTCCTGATATGGAGCAAGGTATCCCCTGGCATACAGAAATCCGGTAAAAACTGTTATATTTATAACAATAATAAAAAATGCCGAAAGCCTGTCTATGATTAAAAGAAAACCACCACCGAAAAAGCCGGATGGAGCTTCAATCATCATCTGACCATCCCTGCCCGAAAATACATTAAGGCTCCAGAATGTACTAAGTACAACAACACATGCAATCAGGAATAGTGTGAAATAGTATTTAAAGGATCGCGGGATGAAGAAGACGGCAAATGAAAGTAAAACAAGTATGAGAAACAAAATGGCACTCATCAGATTAAATACATGATTGCGATTGGTGGCCGCAAAAGTATAAAAAAAATCTACAAATGGTCAACAAGCAGGAAATAAAGATCGATACCCTGAATGAAAACCTTTGGGAAAACCGTTATTCCGACACTTTCCCGCTTGAAAAGAAAGCTTTAAAGCTTCTCAAAGATGCCGGAAGAATTAACTATCAGAGGGGTATTGCTTATGCACATCTGAATCTGGCAGCTTTGAACTTCCTGAAATCAGGAAATGATGATGCCCTCCGGCATTTGTCGGAATCATTTCAATGGCTCAAGGCGAGAAAGAAGGAAAAAGGATATATTCGCTACCTGCTCCTGAAAGGAAATATCCTTGAAAGTTTCGGACATTATGACAAGACCCTGAAGCTTTGGCTTGAAGCATTAAATATCTCTAGGGAAACAGATGATCCGGAATCAGAGTCAGAAGCATGCAATCAGCTTGGCCTGGTATGGCTCAGGCTTGGAAATTACAAAAGATCACTGGATTTTTTCAGGAAGGGACTTGAAATCAGGACAGAACTGAATGACGAGAAGGCACTTGCATCTTCCTTCAACAGGATAGGTATGGTTCTGAGAGAGATGAAAAGGTACGATGAGTCGCTGGATAATTATTTCAGGAGTCTTGAAATAAGGATAAGAATTGATCAGACCCAGGCCATTCAGTGGACTCTTCTTGGCATTGCCAGCACTTTTGAAAAAATGAAAAAATTCCCTGAGGCCCTTGAATATTATGAGCAGGGTGCAAAGGAGGGTGACAGGCGATGCATACTGCAGTGCTTACTGGGTGCAGGGCGTGTTCAAAGCCGGCTCGGATTTTCCGGAGACGCTGAAGAAAAGATCAGAAAAGCTCTTTCTCTTGCCAGGGACCTTAAATCACTTTCACTGACTTCGGAAGCACATATTGCACTTGCAGATCACTATGAGCTGAACGATCAGCCAAAGAAAGCACTGAGAAGTTTCAGACAATATCTGAAGTCGAGAGAAGCCTTTCAAAGCAGGGAAATGCAGAACCGTCTCAGAAATATTGAAGTAACTCATGCTATTGAAAAATCTGAACAGGAAAAAGAGATTTTCAGGCTGAGAAATGTCGAACTGAAAAACGCCTACGACATCATTGAAGAAAAGAACATGGATATTACTGCAAATATCAGCTATGCAGGTCGCATCCAGATGGCAGTTCTTCCCGATGTCAACGAAATACCCGGCATGAAGGAGAATTGTTTCATCCTTTACATCCCGAAAGATGTTATAGGAGGAGATTTTTACTGGTTTTCACTGATAAAAGGAAAACTTGTACTCATTGTAGCAGATTGTACCGGTCATGGAGTACCGGGAGCCCTCATGAGCATTCTCGGTATATCATTTCTTGAGGATATAATAAACACAAAAGGGATCGATAAATCCCATCTGATACTGGATGAATTAAGCAGGAAAGTTGTAAAAGCCCTGAAACAAAAAGGTTACAGAAATGAGACAAGGGACGGGATGGATATTTCAGTTTGTGTAATAGACCGGGACCTTTGTACTCTCCAGTTCTCGGGAGCTCATAATAACCTGTATCTGACAAGGAACAGAGAATTGAAGGAATATCCTGCAGACAGGCAGTCTGTAGGCTATTCCGATGAACCTGGCACCGGTTTCACCAGCCAGACTATCGGTATAAGTCATGGTGATACTATATATCTGACAACTGACGGATATACCGACCAGCTCGGAGGGAAAGATCATAAACGTTTTAAATCGCAGGCATTCAGATCACTTCTGTTGAAAATACATGAAAAGCCCCTGGCAGTGCAAAAGAGAATTCTTGAGAAGGAGTTTAATCGCTGGAAAGGAAAGAATATCCAGACGGATGATGTACTTGTGTTCGGAATGAGAATATGATCAGCAGATGATGGTCCCATCCTCCGCTTTAGCTCAGGGCTCCAGCCTCCGCTGCCACCTTCACTTCGTTACGGCGGCCAAAGAAAGCTACGGCTGGCAAAGCAGGGCTCAGGGCTCAGGATCTTGTCGAACACTTTTCTTTTTCCGGAATTTGATAACCACGTCATTGATCAGACTTCCTGCAAGAAACCCAAGCAAGGCTCCATAAATCGTATTCAAGTACCAGACGGATTTTATCGGACAGGTCCCGGAGAGGCATCCGATAAATTTCCAGTAAAGAAATCCTGCAATGGCACCGGTAAATGCAAATATTATTAACAGTTTGTTCTTTTTTACAAATTCTTTCATCATCAGATCTGTTTTTTATTTATCACCCTTTCATAAAACTCTCTTACCTTTAATGATTCCTTCTCCCATGAGAGTTCCTGAGATGCAATAACAGCGTTCTTCTTTAATTTGTTCAGTAATTCCTGGTTATTTTTTAATTTGTCAATAGCCCCGGCAATATGAAACGGAGTAATTTCCGGAATGATCAGTCCGCAATCATATTTTTTTATGACAGATGAGACCTCCTGAAGGTTTCCTGCAATTACGGGTATTCCTGCTGAAAGGTAATCAAACAGCTTATTTGGGAGGCTGAACCTGTAATTGAGATTAGTATCCTTGTCGAGACTGAGACCTGCATCAGCAGTTCTGGTAAACCTCATTAGTTCCGGCCATGGTACTTTTGGAACAAATTTTACCCTATGGAATATTTTAAGGTCTGTTACCTTTTGCCTGAGTTCCTGTAAAACATCTCCCGATCCGGCAATTATAAGGCTTACATTTTCAACCAGACTTATAGCTTCTATGAGCTCCTCTCCTCCCCTGTCAACATTTATTCCTCCGCCTTGCAGGATAAGAAGAAGATCTTCAGGATCCAGACCTGTTTCCGCTCTTGAAAATTTTGCGATTCCTTCTGACGACATGGAACAATTCCTTAAAACTACCGGCCGGATTCCATATTCAAGATCATATTGTTTTGCTATTGAATCACTTACCGTACAAACATGATCCAGGTACGGAAATATACTTTTTTCTATTGTTTTCCAGACCCATTTTACAAATGGTCTGTTCCGGATCTCCGGCATACCGGTAAAATATTCATGCGAATCATATACCAGCTGCTTTCTTTTCAGACGGGAAACAAGAAAATTGGGGAGTAATGTATCGAGGTCGTTTGGGATCAGGATATCATAATCATGAAAAAGAAGGTAAAAGAAGAGACGGATATTGAAGAATTTATAGAAAAAAAAACCTTTGTGAAATAACATCCGGAACCTGAAAGTCCTGAAAGGAACCCGGTCATCCTTGCAGCAATCACCTTTTCGTCTGCCAATTATTGTAACATCACAGCCAAGGTCGCTAACAACCTTTGCGATTTTCTGAACCCGCTGATCATAGCAGATACAATTAATAACCGAAAAAGCTGCTGTGGGCTTCCGGAGTTTGTTTTTCATGAGGTAAAGATAAGGATAATGACGTAAAGGCGCAATGGTATAGTGGCACAACGGCTCAGGGGCTCACCTGAAAATCTTCCTTTTATTCAGTTCCCGCTGATATATTGCAGCAAATCTGTTATGTTCTGAAAGAGTCCTTGAGAAATGATGATATCCTGAGAAGTCGGCTTTTGCCACGAAGTAAAGATAGTCATGCTTTTCAGCATTCAGAACAGCATCAATGCTTTCAATTGTCGGACAACCGATGGGCCCCGGAGGAAGACCTCCCTTCAGGTATGTATTATAAGGTGAATTAATCTGAAGATGTTTTTTCAATATCCTCGTCAGGGAAAAATCATTGAGTGCAAACTTGATTGTCGGATCAGCCTGGAGTGGTATACCCCGCCTGAGCCTGTTAAGATATACTCCTGCTATTCTTGGTTTTTCATCCGCTTTTCCGGCTTCGTCATCAACGATTGAAGCAAGAGTTGATACCTCAATGGGGGTCATACCGATAGCTTCTGCCTTTGACTTTCGTTCATCATTCCAGAATTTCCGGTTTTCTTTCAACATCCTCCGGTACAGTTCACCAGGATCTGTATTCCAGAAAAACTGATAGGTATTGGGGATAAATACCGAAATTAAATTTTCGCGGGTTAAACCATCGCCGGAATAATTTGCAGTATCGTTAAAAAAATCGGCGATCGCTGTCGAATCAGCACTAATCTGACCTCCGATCCTGCCTGCAAGGTCATAAAGTGTACGTAAATTATTAAAAGTAACATTCACAGGAGCCTGATCGCCTGAGCGGAACATATTTATTGCCTCAACATAACTCATCTTGTGACTGATGACATAGCGTCCGGGTTTTACATTTGCCGGGTAGTTCTTTCTTCTGGCAATCCAGTCAAAAACAGCAGGATGTTTTACCGGAGTATGAGCTTTTATTGAGTCCATTGCCTGACTGTAAGAAGCCGATTCAGGTATATAAAGAACTATTTCATTTTCAGCCGGTACTATGTTCAGACCAAACATGACACTGAATATCAGTATAATGCCCGCCAAAATAAGCAGCCCGGAAAATATCAGAAGGAATTTCAGTGTTCTGTTTATCATTGTCTTTCAACGGAAACGCAAATTTACGGATATTGTTGTAAAGTACAAGGGGGGGTGGTATGATGGTATGATGGTATGATGGTGTGATGGTATGATGGTATGATGGTATGATGGTGTGATGGTATTATGGTGTGATGGTATGATGGTATGATGGTGTGATGGTATGATGGTATGATGGTATGATGGT
>CAYPHL010000041.1:13828-21468 GCA_964410385.1 uncultured Rikenellaceae bacterium
TGATGGTATGATGGTATGATGGTGTGATGGTATGATGGTATGATGGTATGATGGTGTGATGGTATTATGGTGTGATGGTATGATGGTATGATGGTGTGATGGTGTGACGGTGTGATGGTGTGACGGTGTGACGGTGTGACGGTGTGACAGTGTGACCGCATGACCGTATGACTGAATGACGGTATTGAGGTAGTATAGCCTGGTATCAAAGTTCTGGGTTATTGTCGCCGGGCTGAAGGCCTTCTTTGAGTTATTGATTAATTATTGATACTTTTACAGGTGTTATGAATCATTAATACATTTAAGATGTCTGTTTCAATGTTACTTATACTCCTGGCAATCGGAGTAGTGACCGGTGTGATGGCCGGAATGCTCGGGATCGGTGGTGCAATCATTATGGTGCCTGCTCTTGTGTTTATTATGGGATTCAGTCAGCAGATGGCTCAGGGAACAAGCCTGGCAGTTATGCTGCCTCCTATCGGGATCATCGCTGCATTTAATTACTGGAAAGCAGGGCAGGTGAACATAAAATTTGCACTCATTCTTGCAGTGGCATTCATAGTCGGTTCATATTTCGGATCGAAGCTGGCTCTCAATCTGCCACAACCAGTACTAAAGAAAATATTCGGTATGCTGCTCCTGCTGGTAGCTGCAAGAATGCTTTTAAGCAAATAAAAAAAGGGTCATGCATATGGCACGACCCCTTTAGTAAACTCCCATGTTCCTCAGAACATTATCCCCAGACTTATTATAAATGACGGCTGCCGGCTGTCCAGATTGAACGTCTGGCTGCCGATTGTAACCGACTCGCCGAATCTTCCACTCAGGCTTCCCCCGTATCTTGCATCCAGTACAAGCCGTTTGAACAGATCGACCCCGATACCTGCCTGGTAACCAAATGTAGCGCTTCGGTATAATTCACCAAAATCGGGATCATCAATTAATGCATCAGGTGATCCGATGTGGATGTCTGCCGAAGGTCCTGCATTGATATGAAGAGGCCCAAGCTTAACTCCAAGAAGTAACGGGATTTCAAGACGTGTAAATTTCTGGTTAAGCAGATCCTTACCCGTTGAAGTTGTAACATTGTAATCATACGAATTGGAAGCCAGCATTACCTCCGGCTGGATAAAAAGTGACTTTATACCAATCCTCAGAAATGCTCCGGCCTGAATGCCCCATTGTGCATTTTTTACGGCTTCAATATTATTCGTGCCTGTACTTATATCATATTCCGGCACTGTCGCTGTATTGGCGCCAACTTTCAACCCGAATTTTATCTGGGAAAAGACCGGCAGAACCAACAAGCATGCTAAAGTAAATACCAGTATTTTTTTCATAATCTGAGTTTTAAAATAATTAACAAATTTAGGATTAGGACTTTCATCAATACTTTTCAGTAAAACGTTTAAACCATAAAAAGGTTACAAAAAATATAGGAAAATCCTGCTTTTTTTTGATGAAAGGTAAGGAGGCTGTGGGAAAATCCTCCGGTTATTGTTTTACCTCTAAATCCCCCATGGGCATAACTGTCAACTTAAGAAATGTTTTAATAACTATTAAATAAACCACCCCGGCCAGAACATCTATATTTCTGCAAACTAGATGATTTTATGGTCTGGCCACCCCTCCTTAAAAAAAAGGAGGGGAAATTTAAATACCTAAAAACCCTTAGGTCGACAACTATGTCCTCAGGGGACTTATTGAACTACTTACACTTACAAACCCCTTGGGAAAAAGGAGGAGGTAGATAAGTAGTTTCACATATTTTTTAAACCGCAGGTCTATTTTGCTTCGATAGTCTCAGAAATCGCCTTTTTCATCTGATCAAATTCCTCGCGGTCATAAAGGCGGGTAAGGAAAACTATCTTTCCCTTCCTGTCGATTATCACATTCCTTGTAACTCCTGCTTCTTTAAGGGCAAACAATCCGAAAATATCTGCTCCGGGATCCAGAGCAAGCGGATATGTTACTCCTATATTTTTTTTGAATTTAAGAACTGTTTCCAGAGGTTCATCCCTGTCGATACCTATTACAGCGAGATCCTTATCTTTATTCGGCAGCCAAATCTCCTTCTCTATAAAAGGCATTTCAGTCCTGCAGACACCGCACCAGCTTGCAGTGAACTGGAGCATAACAACCCTCCCTCTCAGATCCGAAAGTTTGTATGATTTTCCGCCTGCTTCCCTTATAAGAAAATCGGGCGCCATATCTCCCACCCTGACAATATAACCTCTTTCATCAGCTTTCTGCGCATTAGTTAAGTTTAACGCACTATACAGAATGATGAACACAACTGATGCAAACCCTCTTTTCATGTTATTTTTGTTTTATTTATGAACGCGTAAAGGTATTAACAAATTTTATTCATCAACGTTCATTTAAATCAGGTAAAAAAGATATTTTTACCCTGATAAAAACTGAATTGATGAAGGGCCTTAAACTTATCCTGACCGTCATTATTATATTGGTTGCACCTGTTCTGCATTCCCAGCAGTCTCCTCAGGAGAAGGGACTAAAAACAATTACTTCTGATGCCCTGAGGGCCCAGCTTGGATTTCTCGCCTCTGACTGGATGGAGGGCAGGGAAGCAGGTGAAAAGGGAGAATATCTTGCCGGCGATTATATTGCAAGCATGCTGCAACTTTATGGTGTGAAACCCGGAGGTGACTATCTGAGAGGTAATGATTATCTTAATTCACTTCTTCCCGGAGGAAAGTCATATTTTCAGAACTTCACCCTGATAAAAGCAATGCCCGACATTGAACCGGAATTCAGCCTGAGATCACTTACAGGTGATCTGACAAGGGAGACAGGTTTTGCCTCTAATGTAGATTTTTCAGTCCGTCCTTTATACAACTCTGTAGAAATTTCAGCTCCAGTAGTTTTTGCCGGGTATGCATTTAAGAATGAAAAAATTAAATTCAACGACCTGGGTAAAACAGATATAAAAGGAAAGTTCATTCTGAAAATATCTGGTTACCCGGCGTTTGCTGAAAAAAAACTGAGTCCTTCAGAAATTAATGCCTCCTCATCCTCTTTCGAAAATTATGCAAGAGAGATGGGTGCTGCAGGCATTATTGAATTCAACCCTTCGGTATCAGTTACGGGAAGAGCAGAACCTAAGGAGTTCATGAATCTCTCTCCTGCAGAAAATAATCAGAATATTGGAAGGATAAGGGCAAGATATACTCTGCCCGGAAAAACTTTTCCAGAAGAATTTATAAGAATAACAGTTTCAGCAAGAGCCGCAAATGAGATTTTAGAGGGATCAGGAATAATTGTAGGGGACTATCTGAAAAAAGCAGATTCAAACCAGCCATACGATTTACCTCCACTTACCGGTAAATCGGTTTATTTTAAATCCTCTGCAACTGCAGAACAGCTGGATGTCAGGAATATTGTCGGCATCATTGAAGGAAATGATCCTGAAAAATTCATTGTGATCGGGGCTCATTATGACCATATGGGAATGAAAGACGGACTTATCTGGAACGGAGCAGATGATAATGCATCGGGGACCGTAGGGGTAATGACCCTGGCCAGGGCCATAAATGCCACTGGCGTAAAACCGGATAAATCAATAATCATTGCATTCTGGTCATCAGAAGAGCTTGGGCTTCTCGGATCGCGGTATTTTGTCAGGAATTCACCTTTCATTCTTAAAAATCTTACACTTAACGTGAATTTTGATATGATCTCCAGGTATAGATCCGATGACAATAAGAACGGAGTTACAATGACCTATACAACATCATTGAAAGGATTACAGGATATGACTGAGTCGAACCTGAAAAAATACGGTATTGATCTTGTTGTAAAATATCAGCCGTCCGATGATCCTCCGGGAGGAAGTGATCACAGGTCATTTGTTGAAGCAGGCATTCCGGTTATGACGTTCAGCCCAGTCCACCGTGAAGAGTATCATACCCCTTACGATGAAGCTCAGACTGTGAACTGGGATATAATGGAGAAGATTATTAAAATCAGTTTTGTAAACATCTGGGAATTGGCAAACTAAAATCATATATTATGAAAGTGACAACTATCCTTCTTCAGATCTTGATTATGACTGCAGTCAGTCCGGCTGTTCAGGCACAAGCAGCACAAAATGAGAAACTTCGCATAATTGTCATCGGCGCTCATCCTGATGATCCGGACAAGGTTGGCGGAACGGTTCATAAGTGGGCTCTGCTTGGACATGATGTACTGCTTGTATCTCTTACAAGCGGCGATGCAGGTCATCAGACATTAAAGCCTGCAAAGCTGGCTAAAATAAGGCGGGAAGAAGCAAGAAGAGCAGGTGAAGCGATCGGAGTACGTTATATTACACTTAACAACCATGACGGGAAATTAATGCCAACTTATAAGAACAGGCTCGAAGTGATTAAGCTTATTAGGGAACATAAAGCCGATGTCGTGATCTTTCCCAGACCTTATGATTACCATCCCGACCACCGGTACACCGGAACTCTTGTGCTCGATGCAGCATACATGGTAACTGTACCAAGGATCCTTCCAAAAGTCCCGCATCTCGAAAAAAATCCGGTATTCCTGTACATGAGTGACGGATTCGTTCATCCCGAACCATTCAAACCTGATGTTTGCGTTATTATCGATGATGTGATAGAAAAGAAAATAGATATGTACCATCAACATACTTCACAGATGTATGAATGGCTTCCTTATAACCGTGGCGGACTTTCAGAAGTGCCTGCTACGGAAACTGAAAGGAGAGCTTGGCTGGCCAGAACACGGTTTGGAGGATCAAATACTGATCCATACAGGGAAAAGCTTATTGAGTTGTATGGCAGGGATAAAGGATCTGCAGCAAAATTCTGTGAATCTTTCCAGGACTCCGGTTACGGTACAAGGCTTACAAAAGATAATATCAAAAAGTACTTCCCCTTTATTGATAACTGAGATACTCGCTGTTTTGCTTCAGCTCAATAAAGTCATTGCCGGTTTCCCGGTATCCGTATTCGAAACAATAATGGTATCTCTGCCCTCCTGTTGTTTCGATTATGTGGGTGAAAAAACTGAAGTTATATCCGAGGGCAAACAGAGCATCTTTATGAATGTCGTGCTTCCCCTCGTTATAAAGATCAGCAAGTATCCTTCTGTTCTTCCGCAGTAAACCATGCACATTACGTACAAAATTGTTCGTATCGCGGTTTAAACGGTTATTGTAATTATTCCTGCACTGGTCGGAACAGAATTTCTTATCGGTACGGCCGCGAATAACTTCGCCGCAATCGAGACATTTCTTTTCCACAGCACTAAAGTTTTGATAAAGATACAAAAAACCGTTTTCAAACGATTAGAAATGGTTGTAAAATAAATAAGGTCGAAGAAAATTAACCACGGTGTCTGAGACAATGTTAAAATGCTCCTGTAATCGTTTTACCCCTAAATCCCCCAAGGGGGACTTATTAAACTACAGATACTTACAAAGCCCCTTAACTCCCTGGTTAAATAAACTCACGATTTTACCTTGATCTATACGAATCTTATTTTGTCATCTGCACAATTTCATTAACCAGTCTGAAATCGGGATCAGTTCCTGCAGGATTCCATGGTGTCCCTTCTCCATCTTCAGCACCTGATTTAAGGACAGATGCTGCTTCTGCTTTCTTTCCATCAATCATCAATCCGGCCCATTCCACAACTTTTTTATTTCTGGCATTTCCTGTCCATTGATTGAAATACCCTGAAGCTTCGTCTGTACGCCCAAGCTTTTTCAGCGCCATAACCGACAGGTAATTGATGGAATTGCCGCCCGAGGGTTTGCCTTCGTTATAATCAGCAACTTTCCCGAGCAGCTCTGCTGAAAGCTTCTTATTACCCAGTTTCTCCTGTATCATGGAACTGATAAAATCCTCAGCTCTCTCATCAACTTTATATGGCCGGCCGACTCCAAGGTTTTCAGGCCATTTATATGTATTATTCGCATATATCAGCGCCCTCCTCGCTTTATTTTCAGAATAGTTTTTTAATGCGTTAAGCAGATTGGCAGTTTTCCACGCAACTCTTCCTGAACCGGCTCCTTCGTGAGGAAGGATTTCGGTCTTCTCCAGTATCTTAATACTCTCGTCATAATATCCGTTGTATAATAATGCCAGAGCGTGATCGAATTTAATTATGTACGAATCGCCTGAAATCTTCATCGCCCTCCGGGTAATGTCAAGAGCCTTGTCATATCTGTTCAGGGAAGAGTAGAATCCATACAGGATATGAAATGTTCTCCAGTTATCGGGGCTGAGTGACAGGGCTTTCAGGAGATCCTGTTCCGGATTGCCGCCATTTCTCTGCCTGAAGGTACCCCTGGTAAGATAAAAACCATAGCTGTCCGGCATCTCTCCGCATTGATCAAAATACCAGGCTGCCTTCTCATTCTGCTGTTTACTCCAGTATAAAAGAGCCGAGTAATATTTTGTTTTCCAGATCGGAACCCTGCTCTCAGCCCATTTAAATATGTCGACAAACTCATCCCGGTATGGGAACACAAACTTATCATCTCCTTTCAGAGCTCTCTGAAGATACAAGTCGCATTTTGAAGCATCATTGAGCCTGTCGGCAAGATAAGCGCCCAGGTAGTCTGATATCGGATTTGATGGGCTCTGGCCGATTACTTCAGATGCTTCCTTTACAAGTCCTGCATTAAAATACCATAGCGCCAGTTCTGTGTAGGTCTCATACGGGAGCTCATTTGTTATACCGGATTTAAAAGCCTGAAGAGCAGCCGGATCCTTTGTAGAATAGTACTTTTCGAAAGTTGCAAAATGATTGAGAGGATCCTTCTCCAGGAGGTCATCCAGTATCCGGTTATATATTGACACATCATTCCTGAGTCTGGCAATAACGGCCCTGGTGTAACTGATATTCTTATCTATGCCATTATATAAGCCGGCATCACTGGCATATTCCCATGCTTCATCAAGTCTGTTCTCCTGAAGGGCTATAAGTGCCAGCTTGTTCCTTGATGTTGCTTTATATTGCGGTGAACGAAGTGTTACTCCAAATGCGTCCCTGGCCTTATTGAATTCTTTTTTCTTTGTAAGAAGAACACCGTAAAGGTAATTTGCATCCGGATCATAAGTATTGAACCTGATCACTTCAAGTAATTTTTTCTCGGCATCATCATACCTGAGATTCCTGATATCAATGTCGGCAAGACCAGTCAGAGCCGGAAGGTACCAGCGATCCTTCTCGAGGCATCTTTTAAAATAGCTCTCTGCTTCAGAATATAATCTCTGTTTGGCTTTTTCAATACCGGTTGTATAAAGGCCGAAAACAGACTCCCAGTCAAAATCTTCCTGCATAGTAAGCGGTCTGTCCAGAAAATTCGCCTCTTTGTCGGAGAGATCATATTTCAGTTCACCCCCGGCAAGACTGATCTTTACATTTTCCGACTGAAGCATGACTGTTTTCTCAATTTTTTCTTCGGGTTCCAGTCTGACCGGGATTTCATGAAGGATATTTCCTTTCAGATCTGTTATCAGGAGTTTATCATCTACAAATGACAGAGCCTGAAATTCGATCTTATAATTATTTCCTTCCTTTTGAATGTTGAAGATCCCTTCTTTTGAAATTGATTTTACCCCGTTCAGATTGCTCAGGGGGAACCACAGTTCTGAGAA
>CAYPHL010000041.1:21568-33954 GCA_964410385.1 uncultured Rikenellaceae bacterium
CCTGCCTCACCTCCATGTCCGATCTCAGCTTTCCCGGGGAAATAAAACCGGAGATCATCCGTTCCGTTTGCCGCTGCAGTCTGCCAGTGATAAAGGGATGTTTTCATATCAGTGGGGTTGTTCCAGTAAGATTTTATTTCAAACCAGGCCTTATCGGCGGGAAGCCTGATTTCTGCCCTCCATTCTGTTCGTGATGTCAGCTCGAGTGAACCGACAAAGCAGGATACACTGCCGTCAGAATTCTTCCTTAAGGTATAGTCAACAGGTGTGGCAACTGTGGGAGCATGACCGATTGACCCGAAATTATGTTCAATACCTCCTGAGGTCCAGGGGCCCCTCATGGAAATATCCCTGAATTTAACCACGTTATTATAATAGATGAAATACTGATTATTCTTCTTATCGAGAGCGCCCCATACCTTTCCTCCTATCTCCGGAGCCACCCAGACTTTGATCCATTTATTTTCGAGGACCACCATTTTATGGGATTTCTCAACCGGTTCCGCAGAAAAATAATCATATCTGAAATACGGATATATCTTTCCCGGCCGGGCAACAGGATCCGGATCACTGAATGAATAAGTTGTAAAAGGGATCATTTCTTCCCTGATTGAAGCTTCCTGGCAAAATGCCCGAGTAATCAGCGCTGAAAGCAGGAATGTAAAAAACAGTTTCTTCATAATTGCAATGATTGGTTTATAATTATTAATACATTTATCATTTCTGTTATTTGAATTGCAGATAATACCAGTAAGTTTTCCCCCACGCTTTCTTCATCTGTTTCGCAAGGTTCTCTTTATTATTACTGTAAAGATTGTGGGCTGATCCGTACTCATAGAAATCTTTTTCAACTTCAGTCCTTACAGCGAGCCCCCCAAGATCGGGTGAAATTTTCGTAATATTTGAATAACCTACTGCCGCTTCTTCCAGATGTCGGGGTATTTTATTATAGCCAAGAAGCTTCAGATTCCTGATCTCATTTACTGCAACCTTAAAATCCTTCTCAAGCAGTATCCAGGCGATCCTGTATTCAAATACTATAAGATTGGATGGATTTGAACGAAAAAGAAGATTAATGTTATCACGGTCTTCCGGCCTGACAAAAAAATCAGTACCGGGCAGCAGTAACAGCTTTCTGCCCAAATCCGGATCGGACCTGATCAAATCCGGATTATTAAGTAACTTTTTATATTTTACTGCCTGCTTTCTGTAATGAAATGTTTTACTGAGGTCGTTTATATATTTTTCAGCGACCCGGTAATTGCCGTTAATAAGTTCTGTTTTTATGAGCATTTTCAGATTACCGGGACGGTAACCGTAAGCAACCATAGACTCAAAAGCCAGATGCCGCGCTTCATTGATCATCCCTATAGTATAATAGAAATTAACCGACCGGTTATAAAATTCGGATTTACGGGGCAGACAGAGGGAAGCCGGTCCGAAATCCTGTGGCCCATGGAACATCCTGTCACATAAGATACCTTTTTCCGATAATGCAAGATTATAATAATACTCCGCAATCAGATTTGACACCGGGAATTTCTCCTGTTGATTGATAATACCATCCCAGTCAGAGTCACCAGCCATTGTTTCGATCCGGATTATCCTTGCGAGATCAGGCTTATATGATGTATATAGAATAATTAAGAATAAAACTATTATAACCATTTGGCTTGCTTTCTCATAACGTAGCACCAAAGAACTGATGCCAGAAAAGCTTTTACTTGCTTTTAATAATGCCGGGTAAAGAATAATGCAAAAAATTAAAGTCAGTATTATAGGCTTAATACCGGCCACTTTAAACAATGTGATTGGATAAGATGTAAGTGTCTTGACAGGCTGATAAAAAACAAAATTTCTGAAAATAAAGAAAGTTACTGCAAAAATTAGGATCAATAATGCCGGGATCAAAATACGTGATATTCCTTTTTCGAAAAAAAGTAAATAAAATATGAAAAGACCGGCAAAGATAAAAGCAAATGACCCGGTGAAGTAATAGAAAACCGGGAATAGCATAATGCATAAAAGTCTGATATATAAGTTTTCACAAGATACATAAATTAGAAAATAACAGGCAACTGACAGAAATCCGAGGTTAAAATGCATAAAATGCTCATAATCTGTCTGAGCGACCAGTAGCATTAACGCCGGAAGCAGAGCGAAAACCCTGACAAGATGAATTTTATCAGTCAGCATTCTTCCGACTTTCAGAAAAACGAGATAGAAAATAAGGATGATAAGAGCAACTGAAATTGAACCATATAGAGGACTGTAGTAGCCTTGTATCAGAAAATTACCGGCATATTCAATTAATCCGCCCGGCTTATCTATGAATTTCTTTAAATATTCAGTGGTATAAATAAATAGTGAACTGTTTTCCTGATAACGAAACAGGGAACCCATGAAAATAAATAAATAAAGAAATGACACTGTAAAAAGGATCATGGGAACAAGAACGGCTGTTTTTCTGCCATTGTTTGTTTTAATATTTAAAATATTCTCCCGTGCCATTACAGACCTTAATATTTTTCATTTTTGTATCTGCGGTCCTGCATGCTCTTTAACTCAACGGGCCCTGACCACACAGCCTGCACTGCTTCCGAAGCCGCTGCACTCTCAAAATCACGCGGGCCGGTCGTTATCCTGCCTTTAACAAATTCAGGCCTGTTAAAGGTTCTTTTCATCTTAGTGTATAAGTCAGGATCCTTCTGTGGTAAAACAAACGGTTTCCCCGTGCTGTCAGCAGAATATATATAAGAAAAGTATGGCCGTGCCGAAAGGCCATCGTCTCTCTTACTGCTGAATACAAGCCATCTGCCGTTGGATGACCATGAATGATAACTGTCTGACTCGTCACTGTTCACCGGCAACTTTACTGTTTCCCCGCTATCAGTATTCAGCATATAAAGGTCGGCTTCGCGGTGCCAGATGGAAAAAGTGCCATAATCATGCAGGGTAAAAACCAGCGATTTGCCGTCGGGTGAAACTGCCGGGAAAGAAACACTTTTATCAATTACTGCTGCATTATAGATAACCTCGGGTATGCCGAAAGACCTGTCATCAGTATTGAACCTGACTCTGACAAGGTCGTATTTAACTTCCCTGAAATCAAAACCTTCCTTTACCTGAGGGGTTCTGCAGTAGTAAAGCCAGTGACCGTCAGGTGACCAGCAGGGAAATGTTTCCATATACTGGACAGTGTCATTGACATTACAGGCTGTAATTTCATTTTTAGCAACATCATAAAGTACCAGAGACGAAAAGAGATCGAATACTTCAATGTTCTTTTCGGGCCGTGAATGAAATGCCTGTACTGTTTTGTTTGATGAGAAAGCCACATATTTCCCTGAAGGGTGCCAGGAAGGATAGACTGCATTAGCAGGCATATTAGACGTTTTGAGTGACATTTTTGTGATCTTTCCGTTATTGGTGAAATATGTTCCTGATTTTGAACCACGTACATGAATAAGGAATTTCTGCGGATCGTTCTGAAGAAAGGTATGGCAGTTTACGCAGTTATTATCCAGAAGCTGATTTTCAACAACTGAGTTTTCTAAAAAGCTCTCCGTAGACCGCTGAACAATTTTCATTTCGAGCCAGGCTTCATAACCCGGATAAAGGTCCCTGTAAACTATGAACGGATCCACCGGACTTTCTGCAACGTGTAAAGTGAAGGGGCTGAATTTCACGGAACCGGCTTTGCCCCTTTCGATAGTGATCTCTATATTTATATCAGAGCCGATACTTTGTTGTAACAATTCTTTCCATTTCCTTTCCGGGAACCTGACTACACCGTCTGAAGATTTTACAGACAGTGAATATCCTCCCGGGGAAATGGCTGTCACGCGGAACGATCTGCCATCTTCCTTTATTATAAAGTTCATCGGTGCTATATTATAAGGTATAATAACTCCCGAATAATCAGGATAAATTACAGCCTGCTTTGTAATATTATCCGGAGCAACTTCTCTGTTCCCCTGGATACAGGAGGAGAAGAAAACCAATCCCGGTAACAACCAACAGATCGCTTCTAAAATATTCTTCAACTTACGCAACTGACAGCCAGGATATTTCATCTGAATGTTAGTTCTTCAAATAAATGAAACTGGAATCCGAAATATAGTCCTTTTATTTTGAAATTTAAACCTGAAAAGTTACACAGTAACAGTATAACGGGCGATGAAGTTGATAACCCTGTTAAAAAAAAACTGAAAAAAATGATTAATCTTTTATGATAATATAAATTTTTAACATAATTTAACAGCTCAATATTATAACCCACAACAAGCATTTGATGCTGAAAAAGCTAATAAGCTGTGTTTCATAAGGTTAAACAAAAATCTGATTTCATAAATCTTACTGAATTACTTTCGGTTTTATTCCACTATTCATTTTTACCTAAAAATTAACTTAATTATTAACTATGAGAAAATTCACTTTCCTGATTGCATTCCTGCTTTTTGCAGGATTGCATGGTGCATTTGCGCAAAAGACCGTCACCGGTACTGTAAAAAGTTCTGAGGATGGTCTTGGTATTATCGGCGCCACGGTTGTGGTACCTGGCACAACGATAGGTACAACCACTGATGTAAATGGTGCTTTTACATTAAACATACCTGCTGATGCGAAGACACTTCATTTTTCGTATGTAGGTATGAAATCTGCTGAACTTCAGGTTGGTTCTCAGACTGTTTTCAATGTTGTTCTTGATCCTGATGTTCTTGCCCTTCAGGATGTTATTGTGACAGCATTTGGTATTTCGAGGCAAACCAAATCACTTACATATGCTGCACAGAGTGTTACTACCGATGCTCTTACGGAAGCAAGAAATCCGAATGTGATGACCGGGCTGAGCGGAAAAGTATCGGGTATGCTGATTACCCAGGCCGGTACGGGAGTAGGAGGAAGCACCAAGGTACTGCTTAGAGGTAACCGTTCAATAAGCGGAAGCAGTCAGCCTATTTATGTAGTTGACGGCATAACACTTAATGGTAGTATTGAAAACCTTAGTCCCGATGATATCGAATCAATATCTGTACTGAAGGGCGCCAATGCAGCAGCTCTTTACGGAAGCCGTGCAAATAATGGTGCAATTGTAGTTACTACCAAATCGGGCAAAGGTGCCCGTCAGGGTGTCACAACAAGTCTCGGCTTCACCTATCAGGCAAACCAGGCCATGATACTTGAAAAAGTTCAGAATTTATACGGCCAGGGTGCAAACGGTACTTATGCCAAAGCTGCGACGGTTTCATGGGGACCGAAAATGGAAGGTCAGATGGTCGACCACTGGTCAAATGATCCCAATTATGAAATGTATGGGAAACAATATGCTTTTGAACCACAGCCCGATAATATTAAAGATTTCTTCCGTATAGGCCACAGTTTTGCAACAAACCTTGGAGTAAATATCAATTCGGAATTATCGAATATTGTATTCTCCTACACAAACAGTAATGATGGTGGCATAGTCGACGGTAACGATCTGAAAGGGCATAACCTGAATATACGAGTACAGTCAGACCTTACAAAGAAACTATCTCTGGATACAAAATTGAATCTAATAAGAAGGAACTATTCGAATATATTTATAACAGGTGAGACCTTTGAGAATCCCATGAGGTATCTGTACATGCTTCCCAGAAATATCCGCTCGGAAGACATCCAGCATTATGAGTTTATAAATCCTGCCGGTCAGCTGAGACAGCATTACTGGAAAGTAAACGACAACGGTTCCGGAAATCCTTACTGGTCTGTCTATAATGCAATAAGACCATCCAAGAGCCAGAGAGCCATTGCTATGTTCAGCCTTAAATACGAAATCCTCCCGGGTTTATCGATCCAGGGAAGATCGGGATTTGACGGCACATATTCAGGAACAGAATGGTTGCGCAACAACGATACATATACAAATGCTTATTATGGAGCATATGAAAAAACCAATTCCAGCTCATATGAATGGAACAATGATGTCCTTCTTACCTACAATAAGAAATTTGGTGAATTCGGACTGGATCTTAATGCAGGAGGTAATCACAGATTATATGAATATGAATATGTAAGCGGTTCCGGTTCAATTTTCAATATTGAAAATATGTTTGCTCTGGCAAACACAAAAGACCCGAGACCGGGCGAAAGTTATTCCAAGAAAGTAGTTCAGTCCGTATACGGATTTGGGGAACTTTCATGGAAAAATGCAATTTTCCTTAATGTTACGGGCCGTAATGACTGGAGCTCGACATTACCGGCTGCAAGCCGTTCATATTTTTATCCTTCAGTCGGTCTGACCGCAGTAATTAATGACCTCATCACATTGCCGCAGGTAATCACGCATCTTAAGCTGAGAACTTCCTATGCCGAAGTGGGTAATGACGCTGCAGCATATAACCTGTTCAGGACAGCATCGGTTTCCCTTGGCACAATCGGATTAAGCACAACCCTGCCAAATGCAAACCTTAAGCCCGAAAGAACAAGATCCATTGAAGTCGGTTTCGACCTGAGAATGTTCAATGACAGGGGCAGGCTTAGCACAACATGGTACCAGACAAATACTTATGATCAGCTTTTCGCCACACCTGTTCCGGTTACCTCGGGAGTCTCAAGTGTATACCAGAACGGAGCTGATGTTCAGAACAGGGGTCTCGAATTAACCCTTGGTATGGTCGTGATCAGCAAACGTGATTTTTCATGGGATATAATGCTTAACTGGTCAAAGAACACAAGCAAGATCCTTGAAATTGCAGAAGGATTCAATGTGCTTTCATTCGGTACAGACTTTATAAGGGAATATAAACTGGTTGTTGGACAACCTTACGGCGATGTATACGCCAAAGGCTGGCAAAGGGATGCAAACGGAAATGTTATAATCAATCAGGCAAACGGACTTCCACTTATCACATCAGGTATGACAGTAAAAGTAGCAAATTACAATCCCGACTGGCTTGGAGGCCTTAGCAATACATTAACTTACAAGAATTTATCATTAAGTGCTCTTATTGATGCCAGATGGGGCGGATCATATATTTCGTTCACTGAAGCAATAACTGCAGGTAATGGTATACTTGATTACACTGCAAAAGGCAGGGAAGCTGAGTCATTGCTGTTCGGCAGAGATGTTTTCACTGATGAAACAGGTGTTACTCCGGAAGGAGCTGAAAACAAAAAAGCTACTAATGCCGAATTATTCTGGAACAACGTCGGCGGAAGAAACAATCCTGCCGGTGAAGCTTTCGTAAGAGATGCCACAAATATTCGTCTGAGAGAGGTAATACTGGGATATAATCTTCCCAAAGAACTTGTGTCAAAAACTTTCTTCTCCTCAGCCAGGGTTTCTCTGGTCGGAAGAAATCTATTCTTCTTCCTTAACAGGGCAGAACATTCCGATCCTGAAATTGTGAACAGTACTTCCAATACCGACGAAGGTCGTGAAGCTTTTGCACTACCTACAACACGGACATTCGGGGTGTCACTTAATTTCGATTTTTAATATAAAACACGTTAAAATATTATAACATGAAAAACCTGTTAAAATTTATATCTGTTCTTTTAATTGCCATTTTTCTGGGCAGTTGTACAAAGAATTTTGATGAAATAAATACGAATCCGAAAGCTATCACACTGGCCAGTCTCGATAAGTCATCATACGGACTTGTGGCAAAGAGAGCCATCGTCTATACCGCATATCTCAGAAATAGTACCGGGATGCAGACCTATCATTCTCTTTTCGGTGATGTTTATGCCAACTATTTTGCAACGACACACCCGAACTTTCTGTCAGACAGATTTGTTCTCGTAGGAAGCTGGCTGAATGGATCCCTGAGGGGATTTTACCAGAATGCAGCACCACCAATCAAATATTGCGTCGATTTTGCCGCTGATAATGATATGCCTGTTGAAGAAGCTATTATGAAGATCTGGAGAGTAAATGCATTCGCAAAATATGCTGATTCATACGGGGCTATTCCATATTCGAGTTTCGGGAATATGGAAAAAGCCGTACCATATGATCAGCTGCCGGCCTTATATACAAGCTTCTTCAAGGACCTTGATGAGGCTGTTGATGTGTTGAAAGCAAATCTCTCACTCGGAACTTCAGCTCCCATGGCAGCTTTTGATGATGTCTATAAAGGCAGTATTGCAAAATGGGCAAAACTTGGAAGCTCTCTGCGCTTAAGACTTGCTCTTCACTGCAAATATGTTGACGCCACACTGGCAAAAACACAGGCTGAGGCAGCAGTTGCTGATGGTGTAATCGAATCTCCGGCTGATAATGCAAAGGTCGCAACCTCTGTCGACTGGTACAATGCATATTGCACAATTACCTCATGGATGGAATTCAGGATGAGCTCCGACATGGAAAGTATTATGAAAGGTTATCTCGATCCCCGTGTCCAGTCATATTTCCAGGTTGCAGCGAACCCTGACAAGACAGATGATCCTGCAGGTGTAGTTTTCGATTTCGAAGGCATGAGAAATGGCCAGACCAAATCTAACAGGCAGGGATTAAGCTTCAATACCTCTTCGTCAGATATGCACAAATCATGGGTTTCTCTCGGAGCCGCAGGTCCGGCATGGAGAGTCATGGGTGCCGATGAATCATATTTCCTCAGAGCAGAAGGCGCCCTTGAAGGATGGACGATGGGTGGGACAGCCCAGGAACTGTATGAAAAAGGCATCAAGGCATCGTTCGATGAATGGGGTTATACCGATCATCTGAATCTTGCAGGTGAAGATTATATAACCAGTACCAGGATTCCGGCAAGTCCGGGAACGGACCTTTCTGCCCCCGGTTCTGTAATTCAGCCGGTTTCAACAGCACCGATTGCTTTCCTCACCGGTGGAAGTAAAGAACAGCAACTGGAGCAGATCATCACGCAAAAATGGATCGGCCTTTATCCTGAAAACAGTATAGAAGCATGGACGGTAAGGAGGATCACAAAATATCCGAAACTTCTTCCCCGTCTGGAGAGCGAAGAACCGCTTATCGCTGCAACTTCACTGCCAACAAGGCTTACTTTCATCACAAGCGAATATACCGACAATGCAGCTGAAGTGCAGAAAGCTGTTACAGGTCTTGGCGGACCTGATAACGGTGTAACCAAACTCTGGTGGGATAAAAAACCATAACAAAAATTAAATTAAATAAAAAAAAGCACCCGGTCAGGTGCTTTTTTTTATCAAATATATCCCAATTAAGCGCTATTTCCCGAAATACTTATTCTTACCAACCGTCACAATCAATTTATCTACAGATATTTAAATTTGTTCATTATTTAATTTAAGGGTAATTAACTTTTTTTAACAGGAATTTGCTATTATTGTACCCTCAACCTTACACTTAACCGACCGGATGATTATGGATATTAAAAAGTTATTAAGAAGAAAGCCTCCGAGTGTATGATGCATTAAAAATGTCTGACTTATAGAAAACAGTCGGCTGATACTGTACAAATCAGCAATTCACTATTACCCTTAATTTTAACTAAATTAAATTTTTATGAAGAAAAAATTGTATCTATTTGTGCTGGTACTGATTACCTCAACCGCAGCAATTTTTGCGCAGGTCAGGGTAAGCGGTACCGTTACGGATGCTGACGGGTTGGCTCTTCCCGGTGTTTCAATCGTTCAGGTTGGGACAACGGTCGGAACGACCACCGATGTGAATGGAAATTAAACCCTGAATGCAACCTCAGCCAGCGCTGTGCTGCGCTTCACTTTTGTGGGTATGAAAACAGTGGAACAGCCGCTGAACGGCAGAACTACTGTTAATGTGACAATGGAATCAGAAAGTATCGGACTTGAAGAAGTTGTCGTAACAGCCCTTGGTATCGCACGTGAAAGGAAAGCTCTTACCTATGCTTCACAGCAGGTTTCAAGCGCTGAAATATCAAAAGCAAGGGACATCAACTTCATGAGCAGCCTTAGCGGCAAGACCTCAGGACTTGAGATCAAGAAAGCTGCATCAGGTGCAGGCGGTTCAACAAGAACCGTCCTCAGAGGAAGCAAATCCCTCTCGGGGCTTAGTGAACCGCTTTATGTAATAGATGGTGTACCAATGGTTAACAGAAAAGGAGGCCAGGCCGGTATGTGGGGTGGCTGGGATGAAGGTGACGGAATTTCCCAGATCAACCAGGAGGATATTGAAAGTATCAGTGTACTCAAAGGCTCAAATGCTGCTGTACTGTATGGAAGCCAGGGTGCAAACGGTGTTGTAATGATCAATACCAAAAAAGGTAAAGCTGGTACAACTGACATCAGTATAAACTCAGGTACCATTTTCGAGAATGTAATGCTTTATCCTGAATTACAGTACAAATATGGTGCAATAAATAATGCAAAAGAAAGCTGGTCAAAGACACCACTTTCAAATTACGATGATCAGTTTGTAAAAGACTTTTTCCAGACAGGTTATAACCTGGTGAATTCAATCTCAGTAAGTGGCGGCAATGACAGGACCACCGCATACTTCTCCTATGGAAATACATCTGCAAGAGGTGTTATACCAACCAACAAATACCAGAAGAATAACATTACTTTCAAACAATCAACAAAACTGTTCCAGGACAAGGTAAGGGTCAGCTCAAATGTAATGCTTACCAATGAAAATACTGAAAACAGGCCGGCCAACGGTTACTACCTGAATTCACTGACAGGACTGTATTTCTTCCCGCGTGAAAGAGATTTTCAATCATACAAGGAAAATTATATGGTATGGAATGAAGCAAGGAACATGTATCTCCAGAACTGGTTTGTAGCTGACCATCACCAGTCAAATCCTTTCTGGATTCTAAACAAAGAACCAAGAACAGACCTTACCAAAAGAGCTATTGCAAGTGCAACACTGGAATATGACATTGTAAAAGGTCTGAAGTTCCAGACAAGGGCAAGTATGGACTATGCTGTAAAGACACATGAACAGCAACATGCTGCAGGTTCCAATGCCACTAACGTTTCAACGAACGGAAGATGGTATTATCATAAATTTGACGATCAGCTGATGTATGTAGATGGAATTTTCACATATAACAACCGCTTCGGTGTTTTCAGTCTGGATGGTCTGTTAGGCGCAAGCTGGCAGAAATCGGTATATGGTCTTGGTGTTTCTGTAGACAATGGCACAAATGCCCTGTTCTATCCCAATGAATTTAATTTCCAGAATTTGCCCACAAATGTTCAGGTATCATCTACTCTGGCATCTAGAGCAATCAAACAGGGAGTATTTGCCAATATACAGTTAGGTTTCAAAGACATGATTTTCCTTGATCTTTCAGGCAGGAACGACTGGTCTTCCACTCTTGCCGGAACAGGTAACGAATCATATTTCTATCCGTCGATTGGTCTGAGTGCACTGTTGAATCAGATACTGCCTCTGCCGGAATTCATTACATTCTCAAAGATTAGAGCTTCTTATACAACTGTTGCAAATGAAGTGCCTTTCAACAGGATAACTCCGTACCACTCGGTCACCGGAAGTGGGGGTGTCAGCAGAAATACAGTTGCACCATTCACAGATGCAAAGCCTGAAATGTTGAAAAGCCTTGAATTAGGAACGGAATGGAGATTCTTTGAAGGAAGATTCGGATTTGATTTTACTTATTATAATATAAACAGTCAGGATCAGTTCATTTCATTACCGGCACTCGCAGGATCAGGATTTACATCATACTATGTAAATGCCGGCCAAATCGTTAATAAAGGGATTGAACTCACGGTTGATGCTGAGCCTGTAAGCACTGGTGATTTTACCTGGAAAACTGCATTCAATTTCGCAAGAAACAAGAATGAAGTGTCAGAACTGTGGCCTGAAGACCCCGGAAAAAGGGTCGATCTGGGAAGTTCAGAAGGCTATTATAATTATATAGTCGCCGGTGGATCATTTGGTGATCTTTATGGTTATAAATATCTGAGAAATGATGCCGGACAAATTATTCTTGACAGCAAAGGCAATCCAAGAAAAACAGCAGAACCTGAACTGATCGGAAGTCTTGATCCTGATTTCACCCTTGGATGGAATAATAACTTAACATTCAAACAGTTCTCTCTCGGCTTCCTTATCAATGGAATATTCGGAGGCAACTGCGTAAGTCAGACAGAATCTATGCTCGACGGAGCAGGTGTAAGCAAGAGATCCGGTGATGACAGGGATCAGGGTTATACTGAAATCAATGCCGTAAATCCTGAAGGTGGCGCAGTTACCCAGATTGATCCTGAGAAATGGTACAGGGCAATAGGTGACAGGAATGGTATCCTTGAAGCATATGTATATGACAGGACCAATGTCAGGTTAACACAACTTGCACTTACATACGACATTAATTTGAAGTCACTCAATATCCCGATCAAGGCAGCTGCTGTTTCACTGGTCGGACAGAACCTCTTATTCCTTTACA
>CAYPHL010000042.1:0-16403 GCA_964410385.1 uncultured Rikenellaceae bacterium
CCCACAGCTTAGAAGGCTGTTGCTCTATCCAGCTGAGCTACGGAACCAAAACTATTTTAACGAACGCCCGACCCATCCTGAGTTCCCGGGATTGCTCTATCCTCCCGATAGCTATCGGGATGAGCTACGGAACCAAAACTATTTTAACGAACGCCCGACCCAACCTGAGTTCCCGGGATTGCTCTATCCTCCCGATAGCTATCGGGATGAGCTACGGAACCGCATTCCGCGTGCAAAAATACATTTTTTTTGAATTGATGCAATGATAAAGGAAATCTTACCTTATAAGTCCCGTTTTTAAGGTAACCGGCTAGACTAGACGGCCGACTATGGTCGTCATATAGAGGAAATATCTGAAAAACAGCGATTTATTCAAATATTTCATAAATAATCGGTTTTCGCAATCTTCATAATGGATATTTCCATCAAAATATAAGCATGATTTGTCAATTTAATCAACCCCTTCGTCATAATGTTATTTCCGGTACTTTGTCAGGTCAAATATTCTTTCTTAATTTGTTCTCAAGCTCATGCTATTGGTATAAGAGGAGATGAGCAAGGGTTGGGAGTGAAAATCAACAGGATTGTATTGCAGACATTGACTTTCACATCTGGAACCTGAGGAATAGCGCCAGCTTACCATGGTTCCATCCTTTTATCAGACAGTAGACACGGGAATTATCTCATAAATAAAACCCGCTCCCTGATGTTCACGACCACCCTTCCTCCTCTTATTTTTTTTGGCACCTTTCGAACCGGATAAATCTTCCGGTACCATTGACCTGAACCTGGTACTTAGAAAAATTGCGCTATCTTTAAAATTTTATCTGATGCCGTATTCCTGTACAAAAGGGTAAATGAAAACATATATAAGAAGAAGGGAAAAGAACGATTACCTTGTTGTTTTATTTGGTGCCTGGGGTACTGATGAAAATGTATTTGTCCCTTACTGCACCGATGAATTTGACTTCATACTTTTTTATAATTATTCTGCCGATCAGGCGCTTGTGCTGCCTGAAATGAAGACATACAGGAAGATAGTTGTCATCGGCTGGTCCCTTGGTGTATGGGCTGCAGAATATCTCACCCCTTCTACCGGTATTGTTCCGGATGTTACAATTGCAGTGAACGGTACCCCGGTACCATTGGATGATCATTATGGCATTCCTGCGCGCTCATTTGAGGAAGCTCTTAACAACATAACGGAGGAAAGAATAGAAAAGTTCTATTACCGGATGTTCGGTAACAGGAGGATATATAATCTGAATTCAGATAAGATTCCGAACAGAACGCTTGATTCTGTGCATGTTGAAATGAGATGGCTTTATAACAGAATAATGGAACAGAAGGACCCCGGATTCAAATGGGATTATGCAGTGACAAGCGAATCAGACAGGGTATTCCCTTCTGAGAATGTGATCAGTTACTGGAAAAGGCAGAAGAACACCCGCCAGATAATTGTTCCATATCCTCATTATATGTTCTACAAGTGGAAATCCTATTCTGCTTTTATAAGCTACGTAGAAAAACAAGCCGGCAGGCCTGAGTCGATAAAACAGTTTTAAACCTGCAGTATTAAAGATCTTTGAGAAGGATATTCGCATCCGATTGCGATGTCAGCCTGTCATACTTGTCGAGTATTTCAGAGACTCTTTCAGATTCTCTGCTCTTTACATCATACCGTTCATGAGTTCCTTTCTTATCTAGGCGTGATAATACAAAGCTCACAGTCATTTTATTAATATCCATTGCAGGCTGGTACAGGCGCATCTTGTCTTCATGTTCGAAGATAACAGATACAAGTTCGGCATTTGTAAGGTCCTCAAGGATATCTCTTGCCAGACGAACAGGGATCTTTAGATTTTTGCTGATATCCTCGGCGCTTAATGGTTTCTCACCCAGATCGAAGTTTCTTACAATCATGTATAAGACCATGAGGATCATCGAGCGTTTCTGGCGATGACTTATATTGAGTGCCTCAGATTCAAACTCATACCTTGAGACATTCTGGTTGGCAAATGATAGTTCAGCTCCAAGTAGGATCACTATCCAGCATGTTTCCAGGAAAATAAGGAATAAGGGGATGGCTGCCAGCCCTCCATAGATTGCGCTTAGCTTTGTTATGCCATACTGCAGGTCGAGATAGAGCCACTGAAGAATTTTCAGGAATGTTCCGGCAATAATACCGGAAATCAGGGCCGGTCTGAATCTGACTTTGACATTGGGCATTACAATGAACAGCAGTGTAAGCATCAGCCATGTAAGTATATATGGGGCCGATTTTATAAGGAAACTGATAATCCATTTAAACGATGCCAGTATAGGAGCCTTGTCCATGAACTCAGTAAGGCTTGTAATTACGAATATAGAGATGCTGCTTGAGAGGATTATGAGAATCGGGCCGATGAGCAGGATAGTCAGGTAGTCAGTAAACTTTCTGTACCAGGGCCGGCTGATTGAAGTTTGCCAGATATGATTAAAAGATGCTTCGATCTGATCCAGAAGGGATATTACAGACCAGAGAAGTATTATTACTCCGACACCGGCCAGATATCCTCCCCGTGTACGCTGAACAGTGTTTTTGGCACTTTCAAGAAGGGGATTCAGGATATCACCATACATTCCGAATTCTTTACTGTTCCGGATGATAGATTCCAGGTTCTGGTCAAGACCGAAGCCTTTGGCAATAGCCAGGGCAATAGCCACAACCGGGATTATTGAGATAAGAGTATAAAAAGTAAGTGCTGAAGCCCGCAGGCTTACCTTATCATTCAATGAGTTGCGGGCGGCCAGAACAATTATCCTGATCTGCCGGATAAGAAAGCTCTTTCTTCTTGATAATTCCGAAAGCGGTGTGTGCCAGATGGCATGGTTCCACTTCCTGATTTGCTTTAATGGCCATGATAATTCAGGATTTGCCATTTCAGAATTTTTGATTGCAGAACATTACTCTAACTGAATTCACGGCTTCAAAGATACAAAAACATTGTAAGCTGTTAAATTGTAGAGCTATATATTTATTGAAGGAAGGATTTTCCTTCTTCCATGGATCTCGCGGTAGGTACAGAACAAACAAACTTTATAGAAGCGGAACAGCCATAGTGGCGGATTGGCTGAATCAATTTTTATTTCCATTCTCTCCCTGTACCTTATATATATACCGGCCAGGATCAGTGGTAGTCTGAATATTCTCAGAATATTATAAATCTGTAGCATCCTCACAGTTACTGAGAATCCGATCTTATCAGTGACGAGGTCGTATAGTTTGCTGAGATTCTCTATTCCAAGCTTGGTCTTATTGAGAAATTCCCTGTTTGATTCAATGCCTTCGTGAAGAAGTCCGTTATCTATATGATGAATTTTAATACCGGCTTTTTTAAGCTGGTAGCTCATCAGGGTATCCTCATGACCATATTGTCTGAGATCCTCGTTAAATCTTAACTTGGAGAAAATTGTCCGGTCAAACAGTACGTTGAATGTCGAAAATTTCTGATAAGGGTGCTTATTTCTGTCA
Source organism: uncultured Rikenellaceae bacterium (assembly GCA_964410385.1). Classification (GTDB taxonomy): domain Bacteria; phylum Bacteroidota; class Bacteroidia; order Bacteroidales; family VadinHA17; genus LD21. The sequence goes on from CAYPHL010000042.1 coordinate 3,515, forward strand.
GATGCCTTTAGTTCATCTTTTTTGCGTCCGTATTTCCACCGTAGTATCTTATCAGGGTCTCCGGGAGGGCTTTTATGATAGATTACACCACCGCATGCAACTCTGGCATAAGACATTACAGGTATCCATTTATTTAAATATGCTTCAGCTGTAGCGGGTACCATGGTGTCGGCATCAATGAAAAGAATAAAATCGCCTTTTGCTTCCAGAGCAAGTTTGTTGCGTATCGCAGCCCTGCCAATATTTACAGGAGAGTCAAGCACCCTTACTCCATCCCCTTCAAGGGTTTTGTATTTTGCCGTGTATTCAGGAGATGAACCGTCATTTCCTATTATTATTTCTGCAAGCTCCGGGATCCTTCCGATACAGCTTTTCATACTGTATACGAGAGCTATTATATCATAGTCACATACCGGAATTAGCATGGAAATAGTCATCTACCCTTGATTTACCAGGTCAAATTTACGATTAATTTCTGAATATAGTTTGTTAAGCTATTTTGCCAAAGAAAAAGCAATGACTATTTTTGTAACCATTCTGATAAAGGACTCTATGAAAAAGTTACATCCGCTGATAATTCTTATTCTTTTTCCATTGATTGCATGCAGCCAGGTGAAACCCGGCTATGAAATACGGGTTACAATTAACGGATTGAGGGATTCGTCTATTTATCTTGCTTACCATTTCGGAGACAAACAATATATAACAGATACAACCAGACTGGACACCAGGGGGCAGGGGGTATTTTCAGGAAAGGAATCCTTACCACAGGGTATTTATATGGTAGTTTTACCAGGACGTAAGTACTTTGAGGTTCTTATGGCTGAAAATCAGCATTTTTCAGCCTCCTGTAATCACGCAGATTTCTTTAATACCCTCAAATTTACCGGATCTGATATCAACTCAGCTTTCATCGACTACCAGAAACACTGGGTATCGATGCAGAAAGAAGCCACATCGATTGCGAACAGGGTCAGGGAAAACAAGACCAACAGCGATTCGTTGAAAATACTAGTCGCTAAACAAAAAGAATATGAGGAGCAGATGAAATCATATCTCAGAAATGTTGTCAGAAAGAATGAATCAAACCTTCTGGCAGTTCTTGTCAGGTCAATGTTACCGCTGGAAGTTCCGGACTTCGATGTACCTGCAGGAACCCACAATCCCGACTCGGTAAAATGGGTAAGAAAATATAATTATAACAAGGATCATTTCTTCGATAATATTGATCTGGCAGATGAAAGGATCCTGAGGACTCCGATATTTCATGCAAGACTGGATGCTTTTTTCAGAAATGTGGTCATCCAGTCACCTGATTCGATAAACAGGGAAATAGATAAACTGATACGGAAGTGTGAAACAAATCCAAAAATATTCCAGTTTGTTTCTGTTTATTTGTTCAATCACTTCAGGGAAAGTGAAATAATGGGTCATGATGCGGTGCTCGTTAAGCTTGCTGATGATATTTATCTGTCAGGTAAAGCAGACTGGGTAACTCAGGAATTTAAGGATGATCTTCGCAAGCAGGTCGAACTACTGAGGCACAACCTGATCGGGATGAAAGCCCAGAATCTGGTTATGGATTCGTACAAGGGGATTTTTGTAGCTCTTGATGATATTGATAAGGAGTTTACCATTTTATACTTCTGGGAGCCTAATTGCGGACATTGCAAGGAAGCAACTCCCAAGCTTAAGGCATATTATGACAAAGCCAGGAATGATGGTATTGAGATTTTTTCGGTATGCACTACAAGCAATAAGCAGGAATGGACAAAATATATTGAGGATAATAATCTCACATGGATCAATGGCTGGGATCCCAACCGCAGCACTCACTTTGATTATTACTATAATGTTCAGTCCACTCCTATGATTTATATCCTTGACAGGAATAAAAAGATCATAGCGAAAAAACTATCAGTGGACGATATTCCATCTTTCATTGAAAATTACCGAAAATACTTCAGGTAAGCTGTTTACGGGATAAACATTTAGTTATCAACGGATCGCTTATGGTTTCAGAAGTCTTACAAGGTCATATAGAGTTTTACATTCAGTTATTGTTCTGTCAGTGTGGAGAACCCAACCTGAATTCCCTGAAGGTAATTTTACTTTCAGAGTCAACAGTCTGTCAGTGACTCTGAAGCCTGCTCTTTTCAGGGCTTTTATTGTCTGATAACGGATACGGCTGTCTTCACCTTCAACCTGAATTTCAGGAAATAATGCAGAATTGTTGTCAGATATCCCTTCTTCCGGATTAAAGCCTTTGAGTCCGGTATCAAACAGGCATTCAAAAGCACTTGCCAGGTTCAGATCCTCAGGAGCTCCCTGGATAATACCACTGCCGGTTACAAGCCAGATCTTATCAGCCTGATTTACAGCAATATTAAAGTCGTGGGTGGAAAAAATTACTGTTTTTCCTCCTGAAGTAAGTTCCTTCATAAGTTTAATGATACCATACTTTCCTGAAATATCAAGGAATGCCATCGGTTCATCCATTATCATAATATCCGTATCCTGGGCCAGAACCCTTGCAATCATTGTTCTCTGGCGTTCACCATCAGAAAGTTCTGTAATGAGCCTGTTATCAAATCCCGGGAGTCCGGCTTTAGCTATCGCTGACCTGATAATCAGATCAGCAGCTGAATCAATATGTCCGATCCAGTTTGTATGAGGGAACCTGCCAAGGGCTACAAGATCATATACTCTCATATGACTGACCCTGACAATATCAGTTGAAATATACCCGACAGTTTTAGCGTATTTCAATCTGGAGAGACCTTCAGTTATCTCATTATTTATCAAAACCACTCCGCCTAGTGGTTTCTGTAATCCGGCAACAGATCTGAGAAGTGTACTTTTTCCTATTCCATTTCTACCCATGATTGCGACCAGCTCGCCTTTATTTGCCGATGCATCAAGCGGAGGGAGCAATGACATTGGCCTCTTTCCCGAAGTATAACCGATAAGAAGGGATTTTATAATTAATATTTCGGGAAGCATCTTGCTCATCAGAACAGTTCAGAGTTTTTGTTCCTTCTAAGGATAACCCACATTACCACTGGTATTCCGATAAGTGCTGTTACCGAATTAACCGGCAGGACATTTTCCGAGCCGGGTAATTGTGACAGAATGTCGCTTATCAACATAATGATTGCACCTGTGAAGACGGTTCCCGGAACCAGCAGTCTGTGGTCGGATGTTCTGATCAGATTCCGGACAATATGAGGTACAGCTATTCCGATAAATGCAACAGGACCGCAAAATGCGGTAACACTGCCTGCAAGTATGCTTGTTGATGAGAAAATGACAACTCTGGCAAAGCGGACATTCAGTCCGATGCTTGATGCATAATTTTCACCAATAAGCAGAGCATTCAGCATTTTGACTGAAAATAGACATAATAGTACACCGGCTCCGACCGACAATGCAAGAACATTCAGCTGGCCCCGGGAAAGGTTTCCCAGGCTTCCCATCGTCCATACAACATAAGCTTTCAGCATTGTCTCATTGCTGAAGTATTGCAGAATGCTTACTACAGCTGAGATACCGCTTGCGAGCATCATACCCGTTATAAGGATAGTCATAATATCCCTCACCCTCGACGAGATGAACATTATCAGGAGCATAACGGATCCTGCTCCTGCCCAGGCAGCTGATACTATCATCCAGCTGCCCGAAGAATGAATATTTCCGGACTCAAACCCCGATGAAAAGCCCAGAACGACAAGGGCTACACCCAGTCCTGCTCCGGAACTGACTCCAAGGACATATGGTCCTGCCATCGGATTCCTGAATATTGTCTGCATCTGCAGTCCGCTAAGCGATAATGCTATCCCAGCAAGAATAGCTGTAAATGCTTTAGGCAGACGGAATTTAAAAATAAGAGTCTCGGTATTAAGATCCGCTTCACCTGTAAAAGCATTTATAACATCTCCGGGACTTATAGTCACAGATCCAAGAAAAATATCAAGGACAAAGAAGATACATAACAGCAGGATCAGTATCGGGATTAACCACCTCCTGGTCATCGCTGATGAATCTTCAGGATATTGTTTCAGGTCAACTGTTCCCTGCTGCATTATCATTCAATTTTTCTGTAATAGACAAGTTCATGATCCGGAAAAAGGTCCGGATGCAGGATTGATGCAATATCCTTAAGGATTATGTGTGGCTTCAACGTACCGCTTTCCCAGTAATCATTTCCTCCCGATGAATTAAGACGTTTATTATTATTAAACAGGTTCCCTGCGACATAGGGAGGGACTGAACCAAGCCTCGGTTCTACAGATACTATCTCTTCTTTTGTAAGAACACTTCCGATATTTAACCAAAAATCAGCATCAAGTGATTTTACATAAACATTCTCCAAACCATAGGGCATTGATACGGTTGATTCTGTATTTTCCCATATATATTTTCCTCCTGCATCTTCTATCAGCCTGCTTATATATGAATTTCCGGGAGATATATACCATGTATCACGGAATGGCAGACCAAGCAATACTTCAGGCTCAGTTACAACATTTTCACTGATATAATCCCTAATACCAATATATTCTGATTCAATTCCTGAAAACAAAGAATCTGCCATCTTCTCCTTGCAAAAGAGTGCACCAAAAACCTTAATCCATTCCGCCTTTCCGAGAGGGTCTGTTTCAAGGTAATCGGCATTATACATCACCCTGGTCCCGAGTTCATAAATCTTGGAAATGTACCCTGCAGATTCACTACCAATTCCATACACCATCACAAGGTCGGGCGACGATTTTATTATGAGTTCGCTGTTTATTCCCGAGTCATAACCGATATCATTTATAAAGCCATCCTGTATCCTTTTTGTGATCAATTCATCATATACAAACCCTGATCCTGAAACACCGGTAATCCCCGACACTTCTTCCAGAGCCCTGATCATAGCCAGATGAGTAGTTGACATGCAGATAATTCTTTTAACCGGCACATTTATAATGCGGGACGGATCAACCTTAAGCTTAGGAGCGGCTTCGTCTTTTACAAGATAATACTGATGAATTACGTTTCCTGTACCCTGCCACGGATCAATAATATTGAGTATTGTGCAGCTGTCTGTTCCAAGAAGAGTAAAATGTTCAGCATAAGTAACTCTTTCAGAATGAAATTTAACGCCCTCTTGTTTATGGCTCTCATTGATGGTACATGAAACCGCCGGTAAAACCAACGTTAATATAAAAAGCCCGTTCTTTATAGACAAGGAATTCTTCATTACGGGATTCATTCTGTAATATGTCCCGATTCAACCATAAAGCTTAAGTTTCCCGGAATAATTCCGGCAGAATATGAATTCTTAAGGTTTCCCCTTCTGTTGTAAATGAGCAAAAACCCGTTTTGTTTGTAATCTGCTGCATCGGTTGCCACTATATCACCGTTTACAGGATTTATACCAATCTTGTAAAAAAGATGATCGTCATCCCCGATCAGAGGATCGGCAGGTAATTCAGCAGCATCTGTTCTCATACACCTTATTCCGTTCTCTATATAAAATAAGGTATCACCGTCACCGTCAGCCTGAAGGCACAAGGGAGAGGTTTCAAGGGCCGGGAAAACGTGGCGTCTGGTGATGACATGGCTCTGAGGATTTATCCCGACAAGTTCAGCAAAAGTATCCCTTTTCCAGCCTCCGTTGCAAAGTACCCACACTAAACCTTTATTATCAACAACCATACTTTCAGGTTCTTTTCCAACTTCTACGGAGTCGATAAGTAAATCCGTTGTTGTATCAATTATAAATACTTCATTCCCTTCAAGCCAGTTGGCAATGAAAGCCTTCTGATTTATTACTACAGCGGATTCAGATGTCTGATGTATATTTATGTACCCTGATACCTTATTTTTCTTCAGATCAATTATCCTGACAGAGTCGGAATACATGCTTGTTACATAAGCTTTATCCTGGCCAGCCAGAACCAGGTTCCTGGGTGAGATCAGACCTGTTATTGTGGTAACCGATTCAAGACTTTTATTGTTTATTACTTCAATCTTTTCAGAGTTGTTGACGACTATATAAATATAATTACCATGGAAAAACATTGAGTATGGCACATCTCCGAGAGGCCTTCTGTTAACTGTTTCAAAGAGATTGTTATAGATCCTGGAAGAATCATATGAATAATATGTAAGGGATCCGTTCCCCCAGCCAAAATTACCTTCATTGAGTATAAATATTCCGTTTGCTGATACCAGAGATACAACAGGATCAACGGGACCGGGACCATCAATTCTGTCACAGGAAACAGTCAGAATAAACAATGCAAGGAAAATGATTGATTTGTTCATGATATTTTATTTTATAATCCGGACTGATAATGATATAAAAAAAGCTCTGCCGGGTTGGGGATGATAGGCAATTGTCTGGTAACTTTTGTTGAAAAGATTCTCAGTCCTGAAATTAATATCGGCAGATATTTTTTTCCAAAGGTCAGGTTTAAGACCAATAATTACGTTATTGAGAAAATATGCAGGCAGATAGCCTGAATTATCGGCAGTAATGTATCTTTTGCCTGTAAAATCTGTTATCCAGAACATATAAAGATCGCCGTAGCTTACATGGATTGTGCTGTTAGCCTGATTTTCCGGGATGTACATTAATTGTCCAGGTGCGTCTGTCTGATTGCGTGAGACCGATTTTGTATAAGAATAGCCGGCATTCAGTCTTATATTGAGCGGATCAGTTTCATATTTAACAGAAAATATGGATTCCATACCTGAAGAGTTCACCTTTCCTATATTTTCTGCAGTCCAGTATGCAAATTCCCCGGGTTTCCACTGGATCATATCACGGATAAAATTTGTATAAAATGTTATCTCGGCATCTGCAGATAATGAGTTTGTAAAGCCCCGGCTTGTTTTAAATCCTGCTTCATATTGCCATGCATATTCATTCTTAAGATTTGAATTACCTCCCGGACTCCAGTAACGGTCATTCAGTGAAGGGATCCTTGAGTTCCTTGTAAGGCCTGTTTTGAAGAAATGTTCTTCTCCGGCAAATAACCTGTATTCAAATCCGGAAGAAAAGTCGGGAATCAATAAAATTTGTCCGTCAATAATTTCCCTTATAAGAAAAGTTGTTCCAATGCGGTTATTTATTTTACTCCGGGCTGATAGTGTAAGGGAAGTGCTGTTATACGATATATTATTGTTGTAATTATTTGATTGAATGAAACTGAGCTCATCGGAAATGGCCAGCTTAATTTTTGAATGGTTTTTTATCATTGTTTCGAAACCACCATCAAGAGTAAAAGTATTTGCCAGGTTCCTTGAATTTATTGATGCTTTTAAGCTTGTATAGTCAAGCCTTGCTGCCATCCAGGCGCCATGGACAAAGAAGTTCATATTACCTTTTTTCAGGTCATATCCCAGAAAACTCCTGAGTGATTCATCGTATTGTTTTTCATCAGGACCCGACTGAACAACCAGCATTGATCCCGGCAGATTACGGGATGTTGAATTGTACCAGATCAGGGCAGATAATACTCCCGATGCCTTTCTGTAGTAAAGTTCCTGGAGAAAAGATCTTTGAGTCAACTGGCTGTTTTTTCTTGTTTCACGAACGCGATCATTTCCTGCCACTTCGTTCATATACGGAAAATTATTTTCTGATGAGTTCATATATAACCTTGTAACAGTCTGGAAGGATTCATTTCCGGTTCTGAATTTAAGTGAACCTGAATAACGGCCGAAGCTACCTGCCCCGGTATTCAAGTATAAGCCGGAGGTTTCGGACCACACCGGCTTATTTCCAAGGTTTATAGTTCCTCCGAACCCGCCCGGTCCATCAATTATCGATGCGCCTCCATAGCTGAGAGTAATATTATCACTCATGCCGGGTGTAATAAGTGAGAAATCAGATTGTCCCAGCATGGGGCTGTTAATATTTATTCCGTTCCACGTCATACGGGTATGTGAAGCGCCTGCTCCCCTGAATGAAGATGTAGCCGCACCACCGTATCCATAGCTTTTTATAAAAACCGGAGTACATTCGGAAAGTAACTCGGAAAAAGACAGATGGCCGTATTTATCCTGAATGGCAGAGTCAATTTCTATTCTTTTAAAACCAGGTATATCGGAAGGGATTTGTTTACTTCTGATAATTATTTCGCTGATTTTAACAGTATCCTGCTGACTATGAAGAGGCAGTGCAACAAGAATAAAAGCGTATAAGAGTTTAATTTTCAAGTCAGCAGGTCAATAAATTAAAAAACCGGATCGAAAAAATAACTACCCGTGACCGGTTCCTATATTCAGTGTCAGCAGGAGGATAAGAGAGGTTCAGTGGAAATCTCTGAGCTTTTCTTCCCGAAAGCCTTTAATACAGGTTAGTCCGGCAGGTCTTCTGACTTGTCCCGGCCTTATGAAGCCTTCCCATCCCTCTTTTTGTTAAGAAAAAGCCGGACAGTGGCAGGTTATCATAAAGCCATCATCCCGTCTGAGGCGGGATCGGGCATCACAGCAGCGGGTACTGTTGCGGATTCTTACCGCATTCCCTTTTCATTGCATTGAATCAATTTCAATGCAACACCAAAACGAAACAAAGATATAATATAATTCAATTTAACCTAAGCGGGTATCATGATAAAATATGAACAGGTTTTTGAGTCTGTTAAAGCTTTCCGCATGAATTTCTTACAACAAGGTCAGGAGCAATATTAACCTGTCTTTTAAATTTACCTTTACCTGCATTTTTAACTTCCGACCAGATCATATTGGCCGCTTTTATGGCAAGGCCCGGGAAGGGCATTTTCAGGGAAGTCACCGGAGTAAGCATAAGGTCAAATCCGACTCCATCCTCCATGGATATCAATGCAATATCCTGTGGTACACGGAGTTTCTTTTTTCTAAGCATTGACATTACCGGATACACAAGGTCTGAATGCAAAACCAGTATAAGGTCGGCCCTGAATGGAGGTCGCAGAAAATGTTCAATCTGGCCGAAATCGATCTCACTGTCAGTAAGAGATCTTTCAATCTCGATCACTACCGGTTTGTTGAGTTGTTCAATTTTACTGAAAGCATTGATTATCTTATCAATTGTAGAAGAGTCAGATCTGGCAGATATCCTGTCAGTTGCAATCAGAATATTCTTATATCCGAGATTGCTTAAATGATCTGAAACAAGCTGAATTCCCGCAGAAATATCGGTATTTACTACATTAAGTTTGCCACTTTTCAAGGGCTTTTCGAGGAGGATGAATGGATAATCTGTCGATCTTAATGCTCTAATAGTCTGATCATCAGCTGCTTCTCCAGCCAGGATGAGACCACTGAAGAATTTTTTAAAGGAAATTATCATCCTGTCATATCTTTGATCGTCGGGATCTTTTGTAATTATCGAAAATCCGAGTCCTATGCTCATAAATGCTTTTTGCAGGTAGGGAGTTATTCCCATCACAAAAGTATCGCTCAGAGACGGGACAATCATTCCGATTATACCTGGCTTTTCTTCAGTCGGGGGAACAACACCCTTTTCTTCGCGGGAATTGAAGTATCCCATCTGTCTTGCAAGAGCCAGTACTTTCTCCTGTGTATCCTTCCTGATACCATGCTGGTCTGCTTTATTATTGAGAACAAGCGAGACAAGCGTTCCCGAGACACCTAATCTGGCGGCAAGGTCCTTATTCTTAAACTTTTTCATCCTTTCCATGAATGGGGTAGGAAATAAATTTAGACTATTTTTTTTACACAGCGATATAATTAAATATTTTTAACAATTGAAGTTGAAAATATTTAAACTCACTCAGTGAAATATTTCCGCTATACTGGAATCAGATGATATACGTACACTGGTTGCTGATAAGCATGAAAGGCGCCACAGCCGGCAGAAAGGGTGTGGAGCAAAAGCCGGTGGAGTGTTATTTCGTGTCAGACTTATCTTTTTGGAGCATTTATCCCTCTCTGTTTTGCTGCCTGTTCAAGCCTTTGCTGCCATTTTGATTTTGGAAGAGGCTTCTTTTTATTCTCTTCAAGGGTAGTCAGTACCTTTTCAGTATTTATAAACCTTTTTGAAATGATATTCTGAAGCCAGCTTAACATATTTGCCAGAAAGTAATAATATGTAAGTCCGGAGGAGAAGTTATTGAACATGAACATGAACATTACCGGCATCATGTACATCATCACCTTCATCCCCGGCTGATCAGAACCGGCAGTTGTTCCCGACATTTTTGTTGTGAGAATCGAGGAGATCGTCATAAGAAGCGTCCACAGACTCACATGACTGCCATACCACGGGATCTTGAAAGGCAGGGTAAGTATGGAATCATATGTAGAAAGGTCTGTTGTCCATAGAAAAGGTTCCTGTCTCAGTTCAATAGAAACCGGGAAGAACCTGAACATTGCAAAAAGGATGGGGAACTGAAGCAGCATTGGAAGACAGCCTCCCATGGGGTTCACCCCTGCCCTCTTATACAGGTCCATTGTTGCCTGTTGCTTTTTCATCGCATCTTCCTGCTTGGGAAATTTCTTTGCAAGCTCTTCGACCTGGGGTTTCAGGATCTGCATTTTTGCAGTTGACTGATAGGATTTGAATGTAAGCGGGAAGAGAATAATTTTCAGAAGGATTGTAAGTATAAGAATGATTATACCATAGTTTCCAATGAACTTTTCCATCCAGTTAAAAACGGGGATGATCAGGAACCTGTTTATCCACCCGACTATATTTTTCCCAAGGAATATTATCTGATCCAGATCATGACCCTCTTTCCTGAGGGTAGAAATATGGTTTGGTCCGTAATAAAATCGCAATCCGAGGCTGGTTTCGGCGCTGTTTTCGATGGGTATGCCTACTGCGGAGGTATAGTACCTTATATATTTTTCAGAAGTAATTGTTTTTGTGGATGTCAATGATCCGTTCAGGAAGAAATTGTCGGTTATAAGGACAGATGAGAAGAACTGGTCTACGTAAGCAATCCAGCTGAGTTTTGTGGTTATATCAACTTTTTCGACTTCCTTGTTAGACCGTAATCTGAATCCATCCACTTCATCCTGATAATACTTGTACTTAATGGTCGTGTACATTTCTTCGTTCTGCCTGCCCTTTTCCTGCTGGGGTACATACATACGCCAGTCAAGTTCGATACTGTTCTGGTTTGCAGGCAGAATGCCGGTCATGTTTCTGAACGTAACATCAAAGCCGACACTGTACTTTCCGGGTTCCAGGGTGTACTTATATTCTATAAACCTGTCATCACCAGCCTGAAGCCGCAAAACAACACTCTGAGGATCAACTGTCGCAAGATATACCTTTGCATCGGATACCGGAGTAAAATACAGGTTGTTTGTCTGCACAGCTTTGTTGTCAGCTGTAAAGAAATTAAATCCGAACACTGTTGAATCGCCCGAAAAAAGTATAAGCGGAAGCGAATCATGTGTTGTATAATCTTTCACAGTAGCTGAATATACCCGTCCGCCTTTGAGAGCAATTTTCAGATTAATCTTATCATTTTCAAGTGTAATAAAATCATCACTACCCTTTGCTGCACCGCTGAAAACTCCATAGCGGCTTTCATCTTCAGCAACAGGCTCCGAGGTTACAGGAATAGTCCCGCGTAATTCTGCTTCTTTTTTTACAGTATCGACTGTCTCTTGTGCTGCCCCGGGGACAGTTCCCAGCTTAACATTAAGATCGTTAAGCTTTTCAATGACATCCGGCTGGTTAGGCTTGAATCTGAGTGCATTAATATACTCTGTTCGGGCTTTTTCAAGATTACCCCTGTTCAATTCTGTTTCGGCGTTGCTTACAGCTTTCTCAAATTCTTTGTTTAACCTGCTGCTATTGAATATGCTGAAACCAATAAAGATCAGAAAGATCAGTATAAGTCCTGTAATTGTATTTTTGTCCATCCTTCCTGTTTGAAAATTTACTTCCCTTAATTAATTATATTTCAACCCTTCTTATCAATACAAGCTTTAATGAAATGTACAAAAAGAGGATGAGGAGAAATTACCGTGCTTGAGTACTCGGGATGGAACTGAACACCCACGAACCAGGGATGGTTCCTGATTTCCATTATTTCCACGAGATTTGATTCCGGATTGATTCCGACGGGGATCATTCCGTTGTCCCTGAACAGATCAATGTATTTATCATTGAATTCATACCGGTGCCGATGCCGTTCAGTGACCTCTTTCTTTCCATATGCTTCAAAAGTTTTTGAGTCATTGGCGATCAGACATTTAAATCCTCCCAGTCTCATTGTACCGCCTTTTTCAATAATGCTCTTCTGCTCTTCCATAAGATCGATAACGGGATAAAGAGTTTTATGGTCTATTTCGGTGGAATGAGCTCCATCAAGATCCAGAACATTTCTGGCGAATTCAATGACTGCACATTGCATGCCAAGACAGATTCCAAGGAAAGGTATTAAGTTTTCCCTGGCATATTTTACAGCAAGAATTTTTCCGTCGATGCCGCGGGAACCGAATCCGGGGGCGACCAGGATTCCATCTAAGGCATCAAGCTGCTGATTTACATTTGTTTCTGTAATTTTTTCCGAGTGTATGAACTCAATATTTACTTTACATTCGTTGTATGATCCTCCATGGATCAGAGCTTCAGTAATCGATTTGTATGAATCGGCCAGCTCTACATATTTTCCGACCAGTCCGATTTTGACTGCATGTTTCGGGTTTTTCAGTTTCCTGAGGAATTCCCTCCACTGTGCAAGATCCGGTTCTTCAAGTACCGGGAGTCCAAGCTTTTTGAGAACGATCTGGTCGAGTTTTTCTTCAAGCATGTAAAGAGGAACTTCATAGATCGTCGATACATCAAGCGATTCAATAACCGCAGATTCTTCCACATTACAAAAAAGAGCAACTTTTCTCTTTAGTCCGGCGTTGAGTTTTTTCTCAGTTC
>CAYPHL010000042.1:16503-25979 GCA_964410385.1 uncultured Rikenellaceae bacterium
CGCTTTATTTCGTCGGTAATATGAGGAATGACCTGTACTGTTTTGCCGAGATATTCACCTTTTCTTTCTTTTTCAATTACTGATTTATAGATACTTCCTGTGGTCACATTATTTGCCTGGCTGGTCGGGACATTAAGGAATCGCTCATAATGTCCGAGATCGAGGTCAGTTTCCGCGCCGTCAATAGTTACATAACATTCTCCGTGCTCGTAAGGATTAAGTGTCCCGGGATCCACATTAATATACGGATCAAGTTTTTGAATAGTCACTGAATAACCTCTGGACTGGAGTAATTTTGCCAGGGATGCCGAAAGAGTTCCTTTTCCCAGTGATGAAGTAACTCCGCCTGTCACAAATACATATTTAACCTCTGCCAATGCAATAAGATATTAATTTCGGATAATCCTGTTGTTAACGATTATATTCATCAAGGCCGGACTGATCGATCATTCTGACCTTTTCCTCCAGGGTTTTTATCATCTTCTTGGCATTGGCTATCTTTTCCTTTACCTCATTGATCATTGTCTCGGCATTGGGAGATTTTGCGAAGAAGCCAATATTGTTTTCCCAGAGGACTATATCGCTTTCCATCTGTTTGATCTTTGTAAAGAACTTTTCGCGTTCATTACGGATCTTCCTTGATGCTTTAGGATTTGCTTTAAGATTATCAAGCTTTGATCTGTATTTGAGGATGCTTTTATCTTCATCACCGATCTTCAGCTTGTCAAATTCCTTATTTAGTGCGATCCTGTATCTGTTTGTTATTTCGTCCTTTTTATTGAACGGAACGAATCCGATTTCAGTCCATTTTCTCTGAAGTTCCTTGAGGCGATCAAAGGCGGCCTGAACATCAGGTCCGGGCTCAAACTTCTCAAGCTCTTCAATTACTGCAAGCTTGGCTTTCAGATTGTCCTCATATGAAGTATCGAGCTCGCTGAAGTATTCTGTTTTCCTGTTGAAAAAGTGATCGCATGCTTTGCGGAACCTTTTCCAGAGTTTTTCGGATTGTTTTCTTGGTACCGGACCTATGTTTTTCCAGTCTTTCTGCAATTTGATCAGGGAATCGGAAGTTCCTTTCCAGTCAGTACTGTCCTGAAGGGATTCAGCCTGGATGCACAATTCGATTTTCAGCTGGAGGTTGTTCTGTTGTATTTCCTTGTTATCGGCATAGAAGCTTCTTTTCTTTTCAAAAAAGCTGTCACATGCATCACGGAATCTCTGATATACCTTGTTATTCTGTTTCTTGGGGGCAAATCCGATTGTTCTCCACATCTTCTGGAGAGCAACTACCTTTTCGGCTTTCTCGTCGAAGTCCCTGAAATTTTTAATTTCCGTGAGGTTAATTGCCTCCACCTCTTCGCAAAGTGCAATTTTTGCATCAAGGTTTTTCCGCTGGTCATCCTTTTGTTTTTCGAAATATTCGTGGTGACGCTTATTTATCTGTGAAGTTGCCTCCCTGAAGCGTTCCCATATCTCATTTTTCGATTCAGGTGGAACAGGTCCAATTTCTCTCCATTGATTATGATAATCCTGAAGGAGGCGGAAAGCAGTCACGGCATTGGGTTCAAGCAGAAGCTCTTCGGCCTTTTCGCACAACTGAACCTTTGATTCAAGGTTCTTTCTTAAGTCAAGATCACGCAGTTCCTTGTTTATCTTGATATAATCATAAAAGATCTCAACGTGATGGTGGTAATTCTCCCACAGGTCTTTAAGTGCATTCTGAGGAACAACTCCGACAGAGTGCCATTCATTCTGAAGGGACCGGAATTCATGGAAGGTTTTATTGATCGATTCTTCGCGATTGACAAGCTCTTTAATCTTGTCGATTATATCATATTTTTTTTTCAGGTTCTCATATTTCTCAGCTTCCTGGACCCTGTTATAATCAGTTTTCTTTTCCCTGTATTTATCAAGAAGATGTTTTACCCTTGCTTCAAGCGGATCGACCCATGCCCTGTATTCTTCAAGTGTTCCGCCACCTTCGAGGAATTTATTCTTCCTTTCTTCGGCTTCAAGTTTTAATTTCTTGTAAAAGAATACCTTAATCCGGTCTACATCGTTCCTGATTTCCACAGGTGGCCGGTTCTCAATAATAAGAGCAAGCGTTTCAACCAGTTCATTCTTTGAGAAGCCTGAATAATCAACAGGCGGAAGCTCAACATCATTGAGGTTCTCATCTCCTGAAACATCGTAATCTTCAACTTCGGAAACTGCAGCGGCTTCTTTTACGGTTTTTCTCTTTCGTTTTACAGTTGCTTCATCTGTAATTTTATTTTCTTCATCCTTATTGTCCGCAGTACTTTTCTCTTCCGCTTTTTCAGCATGTGTTTCACTCTCACTTCCTGAGGCATTATCCAATGCCCCGGATTGTTCATTAAGAACAGAGTTATCCGGATCTTTCTCTATCATAGCGAATCCTTTCTAATTTCAGATCTCTTATGGCATACTTCACCATGTCAGTTATCATGGATTTTTCAGAGTACGAAAATATTGAAATATTTATTAAAACTCAAAGGTTTGAAGAAATTAATAAGAGCGACAGCAAATTGCAGGAAAGGAAGGGTACAGGTTGGTTTTTTGCCTTCTCTCCTCACTGTAAGGGGTAAAAAAGCAGAATTAATCAGACTCTGATGAACATTTTATGAAAGAAATGATCAGATAGTACAGGTAATATAAATAAATTTGCATGAATAAAATTGTATTATGAGCAGTACAGAAATTATATTATTAATTGCAGTTTTTGCATTTGCAGGGTTCAGACTATACCAGAAATATGTGAAAAAGGATGCCGGCAAGCCAGCAGAAACAGGAAACATATTTAAGGCAGAAAAAAAATCCTCCTTCCCGTCACATACGGTAAGCGACGATTACGAACCATATTCAAAAAAGTAAGTTTTTCAGATCCTGTTCCTTGTAACAAGGTACCGGAAAGGATTTACGACTTTTTGTAATAATCTGAGACTATCGGTCAGTATCTCTGCGGTTCCCTGCATATTCTGCGTAAACTCCAGATCATTCCCGTATAATGTTTTCAGACCATCGGGTAAAGCTATTTCAATAATATAGGAATCACCGGCAGGCACCAGTGATTTTGATGTAATTACTCCTCTGACCATTCCATATTCAAGATATGGGTATCCGGTGAGCTTAATATTAACCTTCTGCCCTGTCCTCACTTTACCGGATCTTTGCATTTTAAGATCTATCCGTCCAATATAATCTCCAGGCTCAAATGGTATGATGCTCAGAACCGGTTCATCTTTAAGAACCATCTGGTTCTGTTTCCAGTACCTTGTGAAGGTTACAATACCGTCAACAGGTGATACAAGGAGATAAGTAATCTCCCATATCCTTATCCTGGCCTTCAGATTATTAAGGGATTCGTTAAGCAGAGAGAATAAGCGGTTTTTTTCTTCAATCCTTTTAATCTTATAGTCCTGCAACTCCTGATTCTTCTGAGCCAGCTCGATAATTTTTGCAGAATGGTCGAGCCTGACATTCTGCAGCTCAATATTGATCTTGTTGAATGCCTGCCTCGATACTTCAAGTTCGCTGGCTGAGAATACTGCTCCGGCATAAAGTGATGAATCCCTGCTGAATTTACCCGCTTCGATCAGCCGGTTTTCTTCATATAAACGTTCTTTTACCCTTACCCTGCTTATATATTCTTCCAGTCCGGCAATTTCACCGGTGACAGATTTGATTTTATATCCGTAGAAATCATTGGAGATATAATTGTTGTAATCAGAAAGACATTTAAGGAAAGTCCCCCAGTATTCCTGTAATTCACCCAGTTCAGAGAATGAGGGCAGAGCTGGTGACTTAAGTATCTCCGGATTTTGAATTGAATCAACTGTCTGGCTAAGCTTTTTGATTTCGTCTATAGATGCAGCAGTCTCCATTACTGCAAGTAACTGTCCTTCCTTTACATTCTGCCTGTCTGTTACATCCCAGATCATGATACGTCCTGTGATCTTTGAAACGAGTGTTACCGGTGGATTCTGGGTAGTTATCTGTACCGGGGAGGGAACTACATTCGGATATCGTATTATCCATGATAACAGGAGAATTAAAAGAATAACTCCTGAAATAACAGTAGTTCCGTATCTTACCAGCCTGGCCGGAGGTTTGGAGATGATCTCCTTCACGGGATCTGAATGCAATATCTGAGGATCTCTGTCTTTCATTACATTAAATCAATGTCCAAGTTCAAGCTGATTCCTTACCAGATTATAATATGCGCCTTTTTTTTCAATCAGAGACTCATGTGTACCCGTTTCTGTTATTCTGCCATTGTCCATCACAACTATCTTATCGGCATTTCTGACGGTACTGAGCCTGTGTGCAACAATAACCACCGTTTTTTCACTGAAATAGCCGGCAAGGTTCTCAACTATTGCTTTTTCGTTATTTGCATCCAGCGAATTTGTCGCTTCATCGAAGATCAGGATTTCTGGATCTTTATAGATCACCCGTGCAATAAGCAACCTTTGTTTCTGTCCCTCACTGAGTCCATGTCCGTTGGCACCTACCCTGGTATTATATCCAAGGGGAAGAGATTCAATAAACTCTCTGATATTTGCTTTGCCGACAGCGTTTACCAGCTTTATTTCATCAATTTCCGGATTTCCGGGAGAGATATTTGATGCCATGGATTCCGGGAAAATGAATCCATCCTGCATTACTGCACCGGTTTTTTCCCTCCACAGCGTCAGACTTATGTTCGGAAGTTTTGTATCACCCACAAGGATTTCACCCCTGACAGGCTGGTAAAAACCAAGAATAAGCTTTAAAAGTGTAGTTTTTCCGCTTCCGCTGGTACCAACAATTGCGGTAACTTTTTTCTCCTCAATTTCAAGGTCTATATCCTTAAGAACAAAAGGAGAATGAGGTCCCTCATACTGAAATGAAACATTCCTTATGAGTATGTTTTTCTTCTCCGGGAGCCTTTTGATCTTTGAGTCCTGGTCTGCTTGTTCATCCTCCATTCCGTGGACCTCGGCGAGCCTGTCAAGACTCATCTTCGCATCCTGAGATGTTCTGAAGAATTCAATGATCTGACTGACAGGTACGTTCAGCTGACCTGTTATGAACTGAACTGCAAGCATCATACCAAGGGTCATGTTCCCTTTAAGAACCGCAGTGGCCGCTACAACAGTTATCAGCAGGTTGGTTACTTCATTAATGAATGTAGCACCTGCAGACTGATATTGGATCAGGCCTAAAGCCCTTGCTTTTAAATGGAAGAGTGATGCCTGGATGTTTTCCCAATCCCATCGCTTTAGTGATTCGCTCTGGGTGAGCTTAATTTCCTGCATGCCGTTCACAATGTTTATCAGTTTGGTATTTGCTTCAGACATTTCCCTGAAACGCTGATGATCCAGCCGCGCCCTCGATTTCATGAACAATGAAACCCAGAGAACGTACAGGACAGATCCTGTCAGGAAAATGGCCAGTATCTTCAAACTGTAAATTGCCAGAACAATGCCAAAAACGATAATGTTGAAGAAGGAAAACAGGATACTGAGGCTTGTTGATGTAAGGAAGTTTTCAATCCTGTTATTGTCATCAATGCGCTGGAGTATATCACCTGTAAGTTTTGTATCAAAGTAGGCAACCGGCAGGGACATTAATTTCTGGAGGAAACCCGAGATGATTGAGACATTTACACGGGTACCGATATGCAGAAGGAGCCA
Organism: uncultured Rikenellaceae bacterium; assembly: GCA_964410385.1. GTDB lineage: Bacteria > Bacteroidota > Bacteroidia > Bacteroidales > VadinHA17 > LD21. Next base: position 22,200 of record CAYPHL010000042.1, read on the forward strand.
TCCCCGTATAAATTCGACAGACATTCTGCCGATTACGAGTGCCAGCTGGGCGAAAAGTATCAGGTAAATAAATCCTATATCATTATTATTCAGGCCGGTATCGATAATAGATTGCGTCAGGAAAGGAATTATAAGCTGAATAATGCTTCCGATAAGCAATCCAAGGATAAGCTGACCGATATATTTCCTGTACAGGCTGAAATATTTAAGAAGGAATCTGAATCCATGTACCGGTTCAGTTTCACTTTCAATTTCTGACAAAGCAGGGGTTGGTTCAAGAATCAGTACAAGTCCTGCAGGTTTACCATCCTCAACTGTTGATGCCCAACTCCTTATAAAATCCTCCCGCGAAAAAGTCATATGCCCTACAGCAGGATCGGCAGCGTAAATCCTGTCTTTCGATATCCTGTATATTACAATAAAATGCTTCTGTTTCCAGTGAACAATACATGGAAGAGGCACCTTTTCAACAAGCATTTCAAAGGGGATTTTTACCCCGATAGTACGAAATCCGAGACTATCAGCTGCTTCCGACAGGCCAAGGAATGATACCCCTTCCCTGGTAATATAACACTTCTTCCGGATAGTTTCCAGAGTAAAATTCTTCTTATAATATCCTGCAACCATCTTAAGGCATGCCGGGCCGCAGTCCATTGCGTCTGGTTGTCTTACAAAAGGAAATGACATTTTCCGGATGATATAATTGCAGGTAAATATATTTAATTTATAGCATGAATAACCAGCAAAATAAATTATCCTGGTAATTATTTAAAATAATTTGCATAGAATTTGCATGCAAGTAAATATTATATTTGTTTTAGGTTTTAGAATTAAGAAATTGTTCAGGCGGATTACAGATACTAAAATAATTGAGGGTATAAAAACTCAGAACGAAGATATCCTTAACTGGCTATATGACAATTATTTTCAGACAGTTAAGAATCATATTATAAAGAACAGCGGTACTTCTGAAGATGTTCCCGACGTTTTCCAGGATACAATAATCATTCTTTACAAACAGATCACCGGGGATACGTTAAATCTTACAACAGATCTCAAGGGTTATTTTTTCGGGATAGCACGAAATTTATGGAATACGCAGCTGAGACGCAATAAAAAGACCTCTGCTATAGAGCCTGATTTTGATGTTGCTGATGAAGCTGCTTTTGAAGACCACGAAGATCCAGTGTTTGAAAGGATCATCAGCAGGTCATTCCAGAAGCTAAAACCCGATTGCCAGATGATACTTACACTTTATGCGGATGGGCTTTCTTTTCAGGAAATTTCAGCCCGGATGCATCTGAAAAATGAAGATTATGCCCGGAGGAAAAAATATCTTTGCAAAGAATCGCTTCTTGAGGTTGTAAAAGCAGATCCGGAATATCAGGAATATTTACGTTTTCGAAGGTAAATCAGGATGGCAATACCTGCTGCCAAAACCGGTATAAAAAATACAAGCAGGATTCTTCCCGGAAAATAGACAGGTGAATTATCACCATATACGACAAGAGTTGCCCAGAAATAAGGATGAGATTTGAGCTGGGTTGCATTTTTAAGGTATGCGGAGCGTGATTTCCGTAATGCGTTGCTTTTTGTATTACCGTTCCTGAGATTTCTGTAAAATCTGTTTATAATTTCTGTTCCGGACTTATCTTCGATTTCCCACATTGACATTACCATGGACTGAGATCCGGAATAAAGAAATCCTCTTGCAAGACTGAGTATTCCTTCCCCTGTTGACAACCTGCCTGTACCGGTGTTGCAGGAACTAAGCACTACCATCCGGGCATTAAGCGGGATACCGTAAACTTCATAAGTATAAAGCAGGCCATCTTCCGGGTTGTCGTTGCCCTGAGAAAAGATCATTGCCGAATTCATAGGGTGCTGATCATTAAGGTAAGTATGCATGGCCAGATGAATTATATTAAAGTCTCCAGCCACACTTTTAAAAACTGATTCTGTTGCCTTGTCATTGAGGTAAAGACTACCCCTTGAAATTCCCGCTACAAATTCTGCTTCCTGCCTGGCATAAGGCAAATCATAAAGCAAACCGCTCCCCTGCTGTTTCCTGGCAAATAAAGAATCAACATTTATATCACTCCCGTAAAATGGCGAAAATGCCGCCAGTTTGTTCCTTCCCCTGATGTCCCGTGATACGATCTCATTCATAAGAGTTGCGGAATATGCATATGAAATATTGAAGTTATTCATCAGATAATCGAGTTTTCTGTATAATATCCCCTCTCCTTCATATTTACCGGTAAGTATAGTTTCGAAAGGAAGATAGGAGAGGTAATTATCCGGCGAGATCAATAAATTGCGGGAAATAAGGTATTTGCTTATGGGTTCGATAAGTATTCTGTACAGATCATTTCCAACGTCCTGATACTCCCTGAAGGCGTTGGCGGGATTCTTCACAAGCGATGGATTTGATAGTAATACCCTGAATTTCATAAGATTCCTGATCAGTAATGAATCGGTCCTTACAGTTATCAATTCCCTGTGCTTCCTGTTTACAATGAAAATATACAGCATCGAATCCGATACAATATAATTAATATAGTTGCTATTTCTGCCCACAATTTGCGGAATATCTTTCATCTCCGGAGCTTTGGTATTATACTTTAATGTATAATATCCCGGATATTCATTCTCAAAGGTAAGAACAAGTGAATCCCGCACCCTTATAGCCGCAAGTATCTCATCATTAAGTTGTTTTAAGAGTTTCGTATCGGGTTTCTCCCTGTCGTTTTCCAAAGAGATCCTTGAGTTCAAAACACCTATGTCGCGCTGAAGGGATTTTTCGAGGTCGGCAATATCCTGTGGAATATGGAACTGAATGGCGTTTAGTTCCCTGGTAGCAGCAAGAAGTCCTGCTACCTTACTTTTTTCCGCAATCTCAAAAGCTTTTTCGAGAAACGACCTGTCGCCGCAGATTTTGTAACATTGTTCAAAATCCCTGATAGCCATAAGGTAGGAATCGCGGTAGTGATCGCCCAGCACTATCCTGCTCTCCTCCTCGCTAATGTTTATCCTGATCTTCTCTATTACATTGATTATAAGATCGGATGTAGCAGCCGCGGCTCTTAAAATATTACCATCTCCTGTCTGTGAATATATATCCTTCAGAATTTCATATTTGGACCGGAGTATCCTTATATATCTTCTGTCAGCTCTGATTGAATCAATTTCAGGATTTTCGATACTGCCTTCCGGAACAAATTGCAGATTTCCGTTAAAAAGAAGCTGCTGTATCTTGTCAAGGGCTTCTTTACTCTGCCCATTGTGATGCAGGGCTCTTGCATAACCTTCATACACCTGGTCACGAAGGCTGGCGTCTTCCCTGTGCCTCATAAGATAATCATCACAGGCTGAAAAATATTTTATTGCAGATTTTGAATCATTTTTATAATTTAAAAGGTAGGTTGCATAATTCTTAAGGACTTCTATATAATACCTTGACTCGGTCCCGTAATATTTCTCAGAACGCCTGAGAAGATCGCTGAGAAGCATTTCGCCTTTTCTCACATTTCCAGAATTTCCAAGGGCAATTGCATAGGTGTGGACCATATTGAATGCCAGGAACGAATTATCTTTTACGGCAAGGTCGAGACCTTTTGTAAAATATTCTTCTTCTTTCGAGTCCATTCCGAGATAACCATAATTTATGGCCATGCTGTTGATCAGTGTTATGTAATTCTGATCCTGGGGTATCCTGTTGATTTCAATTACAGATTCGGCCTGCTCAAAATATAATCTGGCTTTTGCATAATCGCCCAT
>CAYPHL010000042.1:26079-33510 GCA_964410385.1 uncultured Rikenellaceae bacterium
AAGCTTTAATGTATTGCTCCTCATTTCTTTTATCCAGCCTGTCGCTTATATCAATGGATTGTGCAAGGTAGCTAATTGCGTCCTCGTATTTCAGGGCAAACAAATTACAAACACCTGCATAGTAATAGATCTCAGAAATATGGGCACTGTCATAGCTCTTTTCTGATAATGATCTCCGGAGACTGTCTGCAAATGCAAGAAGACCTCTTTTATCACCTGAAGAACTAAGATAAACAATGCGGTTACTTATCTTGTCAGATGGTCCTTCAATGACCGGAAGAGATTTTTCGATCACGGGAATGATGGTCATGTCATGCATGAACCCTGTCGCAGAAAACCCGGTATATAAACAGGAAAGGAAAAGAATGACTATGAAGATAAAAGTCCCTGAACCGATTTTATTTTTATTTATACTAATTCCCATGATTTAACAGAACAGAGTCGAACAGAAGGTTCAAAAATAAGCTGATTTTCGAGAAGTGGTTCAATTTCTCGAAAAAAATCTTTCAAGTATATGATTCATTTACAATAAGATGGAAAATACTTTCATTTTTTTTAATTTTTTTTTGTCACAAAATCCTCATGACAGACATGTAAGTGTATGAAACCAACCATAACAGAGAACCCAGAATTAATAAACAATTAAAACAAAGAAAATGAAAAACCTGAATTCCGACATGATGAGAGACATTTTTGCAGGTCACGAACTTTCAGCTGATGAAATGTTAAAAGTAAGAGGTGGTGATAACATTCACAGTGAACCCATTTTATTGCCTCCCACTCCACCAATCAAAATCTGAGCAAAAATGCTTTCATGTTCAGGTATGCAGTTTTTTGACTATCATTCATATAGATCTTCCGTGAACCGGAAGATGTTTCAGACCGGGGAAAAAAGGTATCCGGATTATTATTTGATGATATGGCAAATAGGACCTGACAGATAAATGCGATGAATATCAGAAAGAATTTAAAATACAAACCAATATCCATGAAAACAGGTGATTATTCATATTTCTCCGAGCGGTATCTTGCCGGGGAAATGAATGAAGCTGAAAAAGAATGGTTTCGCAAGGAGCTTGGAAAAAATGAAAAACTGCGTGAAGAGATTACTCTCAGGCAGAATATAAATTCTGCTCTCCGGAATCATGAAGTTCTTCAGCTCCGAAGCAAATTATCAGCGATATCAAAAAAGAAAGCTGAGGAAGAAGCCGCCAAAAAGCCCAAAAAGAACCGGTCCATAACCCGGGCCGCCATTTTTACAGGGCTTATTCTCTGTGGAAGTCTTGCATTACTCAATACAAGGAATCTGACCACAGAAGAAGTCTTTGAGCGATATTATAAAACATATGACGTTACGACACCTTTACGATCGGTAAATGATGCCGTCAACTCCGATTATTCGATCGCTCTTGAGTATTTCAATATAAGGGATTACCGTAATGCTGCATATTATTTCAGCAAAGTGATCATTAATGATCCCCGTTATATTGAATCAGTCATGATGACCGGAATATCCAGGTTCGAAGAAGAAAACTATCCTGAAGCATCAGCATCCTTTACAAAAGTAGTTGACGATAAGGATAACCTTTTCTTTGAAGATGCCCAGTGGTACCTTGCATTATGCTATCTCAAGACCGGTGAAAAGGATAAAGCCATGAAGGCGTTTTCTGTAATCAGGGAATCGGAAAGCATTTATAGCAGGAACGCACGTAAAATACTGAGAAAGATAGATTAACGATTTACCTGTCCGGGGAGAATATAAGACCTGAAAGTTAATTATGGAGAATAACCGTTCGGTAAGGATCGGTTATTTTTCATTTTTACGGGCAACTATCTTCACCTCTGTTCTCCGGTTCAGTCTCCTTCCTTCATAGGTAATATTATCCGCGACCGGGGAGGTATTTCCGTATCCCTTATATTGAAGACGGTCTGAGGATATCCCGCTTTCAATAAGATATTTCACAACTGAAAGTGCACGTTTTTCCGATAGTCCCAGATTATAATCGTCAGTTCCGGTTGAATCAGTATAACCCCCTATCTCAACAATGAAATCCTTATTGAATTTGAGAAGGTCTGTAAGATTGTCAAGCTCTGACATCGATTCCTTTTTCAGTTCCCATCTGTCAACCTCATAGAATACATTTGTCAGAAGCATCTTTTCCCCTATTCTGACAGGATTCAGGGAAATATTTTTGATAAGGGGTTCCATTACAGAATGAACTCCTTCAAACATAAAATTTTCCGAATAAAAGAGATAACCCGGGCGTGATACATTTATCCCATAGTTATTTCCCGGAGGCAGACAGACAAGGAATATTCCGTTGTCATCTGTTTTGCTTTTCAGGGCAATCTTATCAGTTGTCAGATTTATTAACTCATAATCAGCCTTGAGCTTTCTTCCTGATTCGCGATCGGTAACCCTTCCCTTAAGATAGGATACCGGATTAGGCCGGAATGATTTATCAGGATTAAAACAGAAGATATCTTTCCCGTTTGCATTGTCGCGTTTTGATGAGAAATAGGCTTTCTGCCCACTTGCCTCGATCACAAGGCCCATATCATCTGATGAGGTGTTTACCGGATATCCCAGGTTCTGGGGTTCAGTCCAGGTACTGTCATCTCTCATCCGGGTCAGATAAATATCCAGACCTCCCATACCAGGTCTTCCGTTCGAGGCATAATAGAGTGATCGTCCGTCGAAATGTATAAAAGGCGACATTTCATCACCTTCTGTATTTATTGCAGTACCCGGATTGACGGGTTCAGACCAGCTGCCTTTATCATTAAGTACTGAATACCAGATATCTTTTCCACCAAGTCCTCCCGGTCTGCTTGATGAAAAGAATAGCATATTTCCGTCGGCGCTGATTGAAGGTGTTGATTCCCACGAACTGGTATTAACCGGAGAACCAAGGTTATAAGGAATTGACCATCTGCCTTCATTAAATGCAGAGAAATAAATATCGCAGCTTCCCAGACCACCGGGTCTGTCACATGCAGTGAAATACATATAATTTCCGCTTGATGAAAGGGTCTGAGCCCCCTCATTCTGTCTTGTGTTTAGTGGTTCGCCTGCATTGAATGAGGTTACCCATCCTGAATCAGTCTGATAGCTTAAATAAAAATCCTCCTGATAGATGCCCCTGCTGTATGAATTAATGGACGTATATGACTGACGGGTAAACATAAGCGTTTGTCCGTCAACTGTAATCGAAGGCCAGTATTCGTCATCCTTTGTATTTATTGCACTGCCTACACTGACGGGATTAAAAGGTACAGGGTGCTTCTTTGCCTCAATTGCGAATTCACAGTTCCTGATATTCCTGATTGCAGTCTGCTTATTCTTTTCAATACCACCTCCATGCCTTAGATAAGCCTTATAGTTTTTAAGTGCACCGGAATAGTCTTCAATCATCATTTCGGAATTAGCAAGGCTGAAATATACAGGCAGATATGCAAGTGAATCTATCTCAACAGCTTTCCTGTAATTCTCCACTGCTTTTGTGTGATTATTCTGTCTCGAGTATAATTCACCCAGCATCATATACGCTTCATAAAATTCAGGATCATGGGCTACTGATATCTTAAAAAGTGTCTCAGCCTTCTTGAAATCGAGGTATTCATAATATGTAACTCCGTCATTATATGTCTTGATAGCTTTGGCGGAATTGCTGTGGAGTGTCTGTGAAAAAGTATTCCGTCCGGTGGAGCATGATGTAATTATGAGCAATATCAATAACACCTGTCTCATTATCGGATTATGGTATATGCATAAATTTGTGAATCTGGAGTGATATCCTCCATTGAGGGTTTTTAAGGACATAACCTACAATAGAGGGAATCACAGAATTGAAGCTGCTCCACTCAGGTTGCAGGAATAACCTGCAATTATTGCTTACCCGAAGGCGGCATTCTTCTGCCCATTTGAAATCTTCGGGCTTTTCAATAATGACCTTCAATTCATCGGCAATACTGCAAATGTTTTCAACCGGTGGCATATTTTTTTTGGGTGAAAGACAGATCCAGTCCCAGCTACCACTCAGGGCAAACGTCCCGGATGTCTCCAGGAATGTACTTAAGTTATTTTTCCTGAAACCTGAACATAAATAATCAAGATTCCACATGAGTGGTTCACCACCTGTGATTACAACTGAATCGGCGCCTGAATTCAAGGCATTCTTCAGTATAAGATCTGTATTAACCATTGGATGAAGGTCGGGATCCCAGGCAAACTTTGTATCACACCAGTTACATCCGACATCGCATCCGCCAAGCCGGATAAACCATGCAGCCCTGCCAGACTGGAAGCCTTCTCCCTGGATAGAAAAAAACTCTTCTACAAGGGGAAGCATCTTCCCCTGTGGTTTACTTTTTGAATTCCTTATCATTGTTCCGGCCTGGATCATTTAATTGCAGAGCCTGAACAAAGATAAGGAAAATTACTTTAATGTGTTCTATTTTCTGATTTTCAACAGATTCAGAAACTCGTCTAGAAAGAATGTATTATCGTGAATGCCCGAAAAACGTTCAGCACCAGGGCCATAGGAAAAAATTGGCACCATTGTCCCTGAGTGGTCAGTTGTTGCGAAACTGGCAGTTACTTTTCTTTCAGCAGTGCTTCCGCCGGTAAGCACCAGTCCGCCTGTTTCGTGATCTGCTGTCACGACTATGAGTGTTTGTCTGTTTTTATTTGCAAACTCCACTGCTACACCTATTGACCGGTCCAGATCAACTGTTTCGGAGGTTACATAATTAATATCATTTGCATGAGCGCCCCAGTCGATCATTGATCCTTCAATAATAAGAAAAAATCCATCTTTATCGCGACTAAGGATTTCCAGGGCCTTTCGTGTCATTTCTTCAAGATTACCGGTACGTCCTTCACTTACCTGAGGCATGTGAAGCGGAGAAAATAATCCTGCAATTTTATCTGATTTAGAAGCTTTTAATTCATCAATTGTATATACAAGGTCGAAACCCTTCTTTTCAAGTTCAACTGTCAGGTCTTTTCCATCTTCTCTTTTGCGGAAATGATCCGCTCCACCACCCAGAAAAAGGTCTGCAGAACCATTGAGGAAATGCAATGCTATATCCTCATAGCTTCCCCTGCTGGAATTATGGGCAACAAAGGAAGCCGGGGTTGCATGAGTGATTGCACTGGTACTCACTACTCCGGTTGCCAGTCCTTCCCTGTGTGCAATTTCTGTTATGGAAGCAACCACTGTATTATCGGGAGCCACACCGATCATTCCGTTGTTCGTCTTTATTCCACAGGCTATAGCGGTTCCTCCTGCTGCAGAATCGGTGATATAATTATCTGCTGATTGCGTGATACTGAATCCTGAATATTTGAATTTCATAAGATTCAGGGGCTGACCGTTCACTGTCATACCGGCAGTCACATGTGCAGTGCCCATCCCATCACCAATAAAGAGAATAATATTCTTTGGTTTTTTTGCAAAGGTTTGTTTCTTTTCAGGTATAATCTGGGAACTGCTGATCATAAATGCAATAAGCGCAAGGAAAATAATAAGTCTTCTTGATGTTTTCATGAATACATTTTAAATGGTTATTAACAATATATCATAACAATCCTTATACTAATTTGTTGATCCGAACAACAATAATTTCTCACGCTCTCTGGCATTCTCAACCCACATTTCCGGGACTATTTTCCAGTTATTCAATGGTTCCGGATCAATTTTTTTCTGTTCCTCGACAGATTTCAGGATAAAATATCTCAGGTCGCGGTCAGTTGATCTTATCAGTCTTTTTCTAAGATCGTTCCCTTTTATACCTGCTCCGCGTGTCAGATGTCCTCCTCCTCCGTTACCCCTGTAAGAGTTGACTGCCACATCATAGTATTGATCCCTGATGAAAGGGCGTCCGTCACTGAATGATTTTATCAGTACCATTTTCCCCTCAGGCCGGCTGATATCGACCAGGTAGTCGATGCCGGCTGCAGAATCAAAATTATATGACTGATTCCTTAGCCAGGCCCTGCCGTTAGTCAGCGCAGGTCTGCCGTCTTTTCCCATCCTGTATTTTAAAAGGTAATCTCCCGGCCCTTTCATTGGATTAAGCCATTCAGAATATGAATATTCCAGGTATCTGAGAACCTCATCTCCGGTCATTCTGATTGTATAAAGCATATTTTCAAACCTGTACAACTTGAACATATCCCCTACTGTTACAGGTCCCCTGGCAATTTTTTCATTAAATGACAGGGGTGCGGCAAATGAAATGTCAGCTCCGGTCAAATCAAGCTGTATTGAATGTATCATATCGACAAATGCTGAAGAACCGAAAAATGAATCCGCCGATGATATTTCAGCTTCAGATATTCCAATAACCCTGCTTACATATTCCTTTATTATTTTTTCCTGCTTACCGAATGTCTTAATAAACTCACGATCCGGCTCCATTTCACGCGTATCAGCAAGTACTCCTGAAATCCTCTCAATTTGTTTTTCACTGTTGCCCTTTATTTTGAATGTAACATCCGCACACGCGATAGTTTCGGCTCTGCTTCCGCCATTCAATATAAGTATCGAATCACCATACCTGTTAATAAAAGTTTCATTTATTTCCCTGTGATCATGTCCCGTAAAAACAAGGTCAAATCCCTTTACGTTATAGGCAACCGCAGCGGATCCGTTTTCATCTGAAGGCGGTGAGCTTGTGTTTTCCCTGTTCCATCCGGAGTGGAAAAGACCAACTACAAGATCAGGATCTTCCTTTAATATCGCAGGCATCCATAGTTCTGCCGTTTCCTGCATATCCCTGAATTCTATCCCGGAATAAAGTTCTTCGGGAAGCCATGTGGGAACCGCCGGTGTGATCAATCCCAATACAGCTATTTTTATACCGGCCTTTTCCACTATAACAAAAGGTTTGAAATAAGGCTTACCGGTCTTTTTATCAACTGCATTTGCAGCCAGAACAGGAAAATCATATTCCTTCACAAGCCTGTCATAAACAGAATGACCGGCCTCAATATCGTGATTTCCCGCTGTAGTCGCATCATATCCCATCCGGTTAAATACTTCCGACATGAAATGTGGCGATACTGTATCAATATAGTTATAGTAATAAACAGAAGGCTGACCCTGAATATTATCACCATTGTCGAGAAGAAATACAACATCCCTCGTCTTCCGGAGTTTTTTAACATAACCCGAAACATGAGCCAGGGATACATCAAGAGGTTTCTGATCAATGAAGTCATACGGGAGGATCACTCCGTGAATATCAGTTGTACCAATAATACTTATAGTCCGTATCCCGGCTCTTTTGCATGATGAGATGATAAATATTACGAATAGTAAGATCACGAGTGTTTTAGTCCGGCAGTGTTTCATTTTGAAATATTTTACTATGCAGTTCCATATTTGGTTCGGTATTCGGCATTCGGTAATCGGTATTCAGTAG
>CAYPHL010000043.1:0-9833 GCA_964410385.1 uncultured Rikenellaceae bacterium
GAAACCCCGATCAGCGCTTCACCTGTCGCAGCATCAGTGACCGTACCGGTTATAACCTGCTGAAAAGCAGCCTCATCATCAGGAGGTACAGAAAATGCTGAAACGGAAGCAATTGAGCATAACATGAAAATTATGCACAATTTTGTCATGATCAGTGGTTTAATCCACCTGAACCTGACAAAACACAACCGCTTTGTGTAATTATTTTCCATTAACTATAAAATTTAAAATATTAATAATCATTTGAAAAGGACGGATTAAGAAGGTCTCCGTTTAACCGGGCTTTCTTTTTTTTCTTAATGTTTTCATAGGTTGATAAGGGTTAGTGGGTATTTTTCATTATTGCCTTTTCAGTTTTACCTCACGGATGTACGGTTCCCGGCGCTAATGACCTGTTCTTTTTGAACAGGAAGGGTGGCAAACAGACATAAGGATACATCCTCACATCCGGTGAGATATTAATTAGTGGGAATGAAGGAAAGCTTAAATAAACAGGCATAACACCATGATTAATTAATGCAAAAAGATTCCGTCCCGAAACTGATCTTTTAAAGAAAAAAGATTTTCAGGTTATCAGCTACTCAATATATACCTAGAAAATACCAGGTTATGAAAAATTTAAGTCAGGTCAGCAAATAAATTTTAACAATTTTAAACAATAAAAAACAAAATAGCAATACCTGAATATGTTTTTAACATTTAAAAATCAGTACAGTTATAAACAATTTCCGGTTAATTTGTTAACTATCTTTACTTTATATCTACGTATTAAAATACGTATTTAAAAACGTATTTCTTCAATCCGGGAATTAACAGCTATATTTCAGTTTATTAATGCTCAATTGACATACATGTCGCATTTAGTTTACTAATTTTGACTTTATCATTGTAACCGTTATATTTATATGCTTTAATCAATCCTAAAATTATGAAAAAACCTTTTCTTTTCATCCTTATGATTTTCATGCTGAGCTCAGTCTCAAATGGCCAGAAAGCGCCGACAGGAAATCCGAAAGATTTCAGACTTAAGACATGTCTGCATTCTGTCAGTTATATGGGTGTATGGCGTGGTCAGGCCACACTTACAATAGATGAATTCCTTCTGAAAGCCAAAGAGTTTGGATATGACGGGGTGATGCTTGCAGCTAAGCGTCCTCATGTATCCCTGATCGATTACGATGATGCTGCACGGCAAAAACTAAGAGCAAGGATCAAAGAACTGGGGCTTGAACTGGTATGCCTTGCCGGATATAACGATTTTGTTGCTGGTATCGATAAGGCAGGGATTCCAAATGTTGAAATACAGGCTACGTATATTGGTGAACTGGCAAGACTTGCCCGGGACCTCGGAACAAATATGGTAAGGATCTATACCGGATATGAAAGGTCTGACCAGCCATACGACAAACAGTATGCGCTTGTGGTGGAAGGATTACAGATGGCAGGAAAGATCGCGGCAAAATACGGTGTGACACTGGCCATCCAGAACCATCACGATATTGCTCTTCACCATGATGCCATGAAGTGGCTGATAGAAGAGGTGAATCTTCCGAATGTAAGAGCAGCCTTCGACTGCTGGTCACCTACACTTGAAGGGCTTACATCTGAGGAAATTAAACAGGCCATATATACAATGAAGCCCTATATAGTCCACACAACCACAGCCGACTATAAAGAACTTCCCAGGTTCAGATATGAACTTACACACAGCAATTATGTACCGATGATATCACAGATGCGGGCTGTACCCATCGGAGAAGGATTCCTCGATTATAAGACATTTATAAACACCCTCAAAGAGATCGGCTACCAGGGATATATTGCATATGAAATGTGCGAGGTGCTTGAAGGCGGCGGATCGGTAGAGAATCTGGATAAGGCTGCAAAAGCGTTTATTGAATATGTGAAGCAGTTTAAATAGGGGTGATATGAACTCATCCCCCTTCCCCCTTCCCCCTTCTCTGCTTCGCAAAGAAGGGGGTGACTGACACGTCCCCGGTTGCTCTCCTTCTCAGCTGCATCATTAGAGTAAGTATCTTCCCCGGTTGTTCCCCCTCTTTGCGGAGAAGAGAGAGGGAAAGCCGGAACGAAGTAAAGGAAGGGGGTGGGTCATGAGAATTCAGAGAGTAGGGAAAAAAGCGGATGAGTTCATATAGTACAGAGATGACAAACAAAATAATATAGAAGTAAATGAAAAAAACAATTATTGCATTAGCTGTTTTAATGATCATAGGTCAGAATTTAACTGCCCAGCAGCTTTCCAAAGATCAGCGCATGCAGTGGTGGAGAGAGGCACGCTTCGGTATGTTCATTCACTGGGGTGTTTACGCTATACCTGCAGGGACCTGGAATGGCAGACAGATAGGTAACATCGGGGAATGGATCATGAACCGCGGAAAGATACCTGTGGAGGATTATAAAGCTATGGCAAAGGATTTCAACCCTGTTAAATATGATCCTGATTCATGGGTCAGGATGGCAAAAGATGCAGGAATGAAATACATCGTCATAACATCAAAACACCATGATGGATTTGCTCTTTTCAAGTCAGAAGCAAGTAAATGGAATGTCGTTGATCATACAGTTTATGGTAAAGATCTTCTTAAACCGCTTGCCGAAGCCTGTAAAAAACATGGCATTAAGCTGGGATTTTATTATTCTCAGGCGCAGGACTGGGTCAATCCCGGTGGAACGGCTATACGCAGGCTGACAAAAGAGGGGTGGCCGAATCCCGACTCGGTTATCATTGATGCCTATACAAAAGAGCATAACGGGCACTGGGACTGGAGGCAGGAAACAAGGACATTTGAACAGTATATCGATGAAGTTTCTGTTCCTCAGGTCAGGGAACTGCTGACCGGCTACGGAGAACTTGCCGTTCTCTGGTGGGATACACCGAATGGAATGACTGACGGGGCTGCAACAAAACTTAATTCACTGCTGGCTCTCCAGCCTCAGATAATAACCAATGACAGGCTTAAACGTCCCAACTTCCCTGGTGATCATAAAACGCCGGAACAGAGGATACCGAATCTGGCCGACCTCGACGGTAATGACTGGGAGACATGTATGACAATGAACGGGACATGGGGATACAAGAGCTATGATCTGAATTACAAATCGCCTCAGACTCTGATCCGTAATCTGATAGATATAGCCTCAAAAGGAGGTAATTTCCTGCTTAACGTGGGTCCGACAGCTGAAGGGGAATTTCCTCAGCAAAGTATCGATATCCTTTCCGAAATGGGAAAATGGATGAAAGTGAACGGCGAAGCTATCTATGGTACAAAAGCCAGTCCGTGGGGACTCTTTCCCTGGGGTCGGTGCACACGGAAAGATACGAAGAATGGTACGAGCCTATATTTTTCTGTTTTCGAATGGCCTGCCAACGGAAAGCTGACTATTTCCGGAATGAAAAACAGCGTGGTATCAGCAAAGCTTCTGGCAAACGGAGCCAGAGTAAAAACCGCCAGATCAAAGGAAGGAGGACTGACCATTTCACTTCCGGCTTCTGCTCCCGATCAGATGGCTTCGGTGATAAGAGTGGATGTAAGAGGAAATGTGGCAGAGAAGATTAAACAATAAATAAGAAGGAAGAAGAAGTAAGAACGAAGAACAATCGAATTAAGAATAGCGAAGTGGAAGAAAAGAAACATGATCTGGAAGATAGGCTGATTGATTTTGCAGTTTCGATAATTAAGCTTGTTGAAAGTCTGTCAAATACAAAATCGGCAACCCATCTAGGAGGCCAGCTACTGAGATCAGGTACATCGCCGTCTTTAAATTATGGAGAAGCGAAAAGCGGCGAATCAAAAAATTCGTTTGTTCTATTGTTCTTATTTCAAACCCTTCATTCAATGTTAAAATCCCGCTTTTTAATTATCAGACTCCTCATTTTCTCGCAACTTCTTCTTCATGCCGGAATTCAACTGGCGTCAGGCAATAATCCACAATTTCCTGGTCCTGATGGCAAACTGGTCTGTTTTCTATCAGTTGAAAATCGGCAACTGTTCATGTCCCTTACCCTGAATGGTAATACTGTTTTGGAAAAATCACCTTTGAATATGTCAGTTGACGGTTCCTCGATAACATCCGGAGTTAAAACAGGAAAGGTCAGCAGAAGCACCGTTAATGAAAAATATCCCTGGTTCGGCTATCATTCAACTGCAAAAAATCACTACAACGGATATAGTATCTCATTTAAGAACAAGGAGCAAAAAATAAATTATACTCTGGAAATCAGGGTTTTCAATGATGCTGCCGGATTCAGGTTCATAATTCCAGGTAATGAAGATTCCCTGAGGACTCCCGATGAATCAACAATCTTCCGCCTTCCTGATAAAAGCCTTGTCTGGTATCACGATCTCTATATGCATTATGAAGGGATTCATGAAAAGAAAATAATCGATACAATACCATCAGGACAATGGGCAGCTACTCCTCTCACTGTTAAATTGCCTGATGAAGCCGGTTATGCATCAATCACAGAAGCAAATCTTGTTGATTACGCCGGTATGGCACTTCAGACTGATGGCAATAACGGATTTGTCATCAGGCTGGGCCACAGTCACCCTGCCTCCTATCCTTATGTTCTGAGATATACAAAGGAAGATATAGCAAGATTATCGGAACCTGCAAAGATAAAAGGGACAATTACAACGCCCTGGAGAGTGGTGATGGCAGGTAAAGATCTTAATACCCTTGTCAACTGTGATGCTGTTCATAATCTGTGTCCGGAACCCGATAGAGCACTTTTTGCGGAGGGTGCGGCAACCCAATGGATAAGACCCGGGAGAGCCGTCTGGAGATATCTTGATGGAGGAGGCGACCAGTCACTGAGGAATATGAAAGAGTTTTCCAGGATGGCTTCAGAGCTGGGATTTGAATATAATATCCTTGAAAATTTCTGGAGTAAATGGCCCGACGATTCAATAAAAAGCCTTGTTGATTATTCAAAGGAACTTGGCGTCGGAATAATTGTATGGAAACATTCAAAGGATCTCCGTGATCCTGAGGCAAGAAAAACCTTCTTCCAGCGGCTTTATTCCTTGGGTATTAAGGGGATAAAGATTGATTTCTTCGACCATGAAGCGAAAGAGGTCATAGATCTTTATAAATCGATCTTCAATGAAACCGCCGCATTGCAACTTTCATTAATCCTTCACGGAGCAAACAAACCTACAGGACTTGAAAGGACCTGGCCAAATGTTCTGATCTATGAGGGTGTTCGTGGAATGGAATCAAGTAAACTGATGGACAGGGCTTCTCATGAATCCACAATTCCGTTTACCAGGATGCTTGCCGGTCCGGCTGACTATTCAGTATGTCATTTCGGAGAGCGTCGCCGGAATACAACCTGGGTGCATCAGGTTGCAACCGCTGCCATTTATTGTGGTCCGGTAATAACTTATGCGGCTAATCCCTCAAACCTGCTTTCAAATCCCTGTGTTGAAATGATAAAAAGCATTCCGCCTGTATGGGATGAAACAATTGTTCTTCCTCCATCGGAAATAGGTGAGATTGCAGTTTATGCCCGGAGGAAGGGGACCATTTGGTTTTTATCGGTCATTAACGGATTAGAGCCAGGAACCGTCAAAATCCCAATGACATTTCTGGGCACCGGAACATATAGCACCCTGGTTATGAAGGATAATCCCTTTAATTCAGCAGACGCAGTCATCACAACAGGAACGGCACACCAAAATGATAATATTGATCTGGAACTTGTTGCCGGAGGGGGATTTATGATGAGGTTAACGGAGAGATGATTTGGTCCGGATATGGTATCGTTTGCCCCTTGACATTAATGTCTTGTCGAAAAATTAAGAATTTTCACTTTTTATTTTGATTTTTTAAAATAAATAGTACTTTTGTCAGGCTCTTTTAAACAAAACCATGTTAATTTCTTTAATCCATATTATCCTCGTCCTTATTCTCGTGCCCAGCACATGATCCGGGAATAATATGTATTGATATAAATATACAGAAGCTTTCCGGATCAGACCGGAAAGCTTTTTTTATAACTTTTTATAATGAAAAACAAACTCAGAAGTTCGGTAACATTCAGCGGCAGAACAATGGCCGGAGCCAGAAGCCTGTGGCGCGCCAACGGTATGAAAGAAGAACATTTCGGCAAACCTGTAATTGCTGTAGTAAATTCTTTTTCACAATTCGTTCCGGGACATGTTCATCTTCATGAAACAGGACAGATAATAAAGAAAGAAATAGAAAAAAACGGATGTTTTGCTGCCGAATTCAACACCATTGCAATCGATGATGGTATTGCAATGGGTCACACCGGCATGCTTTACTCCCTTCCCTCCCGCGAACTTATTGCCGATAGTGTCGAATATGTATGCAATGCACACTGTGTCGATGCAATGATCTGTATAAGCAATTGCGACAAGATAACACCGGGAATGATGATGGCTGCACTCAGACTGAATATTCCGGCGGTATTTGTATCAGGCGGACCGATGGAAGCCGGTCTGCATGGTAGTAGATATATCGACCTGATAGATGTAATGATCGACAGCGCCGATGATAAGATCAGTGATGATGAACTGATGGAGATTGAAAGATCCGCCTGTCCGACCTGCGGATCATGTTCGGGAATGTTCACTGCAAATTCAATGAATTGTCTCAATGAAGCTCTTGGATTGGCACTTCCCGGTAATGGGACCATTCTTGCGACTCATACAAACCGGTTTAGCCTGATAAAGAAAGCTGCGGATCTTATCGTTAAACTGGCGAACAGATATTATATGGATGGAGATAATACTGTCCTCCCCCGCTCAATTGCATCAAAACCAGCTTTCATGAATTCAATGGCACTCGATATAGCAATGGGCGGATCTACAAATACTGTTTTGCATCTGCTGGCACTTGCACGGGAAGCCGGAGTCGATTTCACAATGAAAGATATTGATTCCCTTTCACGAAAGATCCCGAATATATGTAAAGTAGCCCCAAGCTCCCATTTTCACGTTCAGGATGTTAACCGTGCAGGAGGGATTATGGCCATCCTGGGGGAACTTGACAGGAATAATTTAATTGACACGACCGTAAACCGGATCGATTATCCATCACTCAGTGATGCCCTGGCTGACTGGGATATCATGGGAGGCAAGGCCTTACCTGAGGCCTTCTCATTTTTCAGAAGCGCACCTTCAATGACCAGGAGCCTGGAAATGGGATCACACAGCACAATGTACGATTCGCCCGACACTGATCGTGAGAAAGGCTGCATCAGGGATGTTAAGCATGCATACAGCAGTGATGGCGGACTTGCCGTTCTTTACGGGAATATTGCAGCAGACGGATGTATTGTAAAAACTGCCGGGGTTGATAATGATCTTCTCACTTTTTCAGGACCGGCCATAGTTTTTGAATCCCAGGAAGAAGCAGTTGACGGGATATTAGGAGGAAAGGTGAAGGAAGGTAACATCGTAGTGATCAGATATGAAGGTCCGAAAGGTGGTCCGGGTATGCAGGAAATGCTCTACCCTACCTCATTCCTTAAATCGAAAGGACTCGGAAAGAAATGTGCGTTGCTCACCGACGGAAGGTTCTCTGGAGGAACCTCAGGCCTGTCGGTCGGACATGTTTCGCCCGAGGCCGCAGCAGGCGGCGCAATTGCTGTAATTAAAACAGGAGATACCATTATAATAAATATCCCGGAAAGAAGCATTAACGTTAAACTTACAGAAAAAGAACTTGAAAAAAGGTTTGCGGAAGCTGAAGCAAAGGGGGAACAAGCGTTCACTCCCCGGGGAAGGGATCGTAAGATACCTGCTTCCCTTCGCGCTTACGCTGCAACAGTAAGCTCGGCGGATAAAGGGGCAGTAAGGATTGTATGAGTAGTGAGTTGTGAGTTGTGAGTAGTGAGTTGTGAGAGATTAAAATTAGAAGCATTAGATAAAAGGTTAAAACGATGATGACTGACAAGGAAGCACAGGAAACCACTTCAAAGGTTAACGGTTTTGAACAGATAACAGGAGCGGAAGCTATTCTCAGATGCCTTATGGAGGAAGGAGTTGATACGATCTTCGGCTATCCGGGGGGAGCTATTATGCCTGTATATGACAGGCTCCTCGATTTTAATGACAAGCTAAGACATATCCTTACAAGGCATGAACAGGGAGCAGCACATGCTGCACAGGCTTACGCCATGGTGACAGGCAAACCGGGGATCTGCTTTGCAACTTCGGGACCGGGAGCTACAAATCTCATCACGGGAATAGCAAATGCATACCTCGATTCAATTCCCATGATATTCATCACTGCACAGGTGGTATCAGGGCTTATCGGAACCGATGCTTTCCAGGAAACCGATATTCTGGGGGTTTCAATGCCGGTTACAAAATGGAACTGGCAGATCAAGAGACCTCAGGATATACCTGAAGTAATTGCAAAAGCATTCTATATCGCTACAACCGGCCGGCAAGGACCTGTCCTGATTGACATTACCAAGGATGCACAACAGGAAAAGCTTCAGTTCAAATACAAAAAATGCAATTACCTGAGGAGTTACAATCCACATGTACCCCTGAACATAAAAGCGATCGAGTCGGCTGCAATAATGATAAACCATGCTGAAAAACCGATGATCCTTGCCGGCCACGGAGTACTTCTTGCCAAAGCAGAAAATGAACTTCTTCAGTTTGCTGAAAAAACCGGCATACCGGTGGCACTGACACTGCTCGGACTATCAGCATTCCCCTGCGGCCACCGCCTGTATGCAGGCTACCTCGGAATGCATGGCAACTATGCCCCAAACCTTCTGACAAACGAAGCTGACCTTCTGATTGCAATCGGAATGCGCTTCGACGACCGCGTTACAGGTAACCTTAAAAAATATGCCAGAAAAGCCAGGATAATCCACATAGAGTTAGATCAGGCCGAAATAAACAAGAATGTCCAGGTCGACCTCGAGATCCATTGCGATGCAAAAGAGGCACTTCAGAATCTTATTCCTCTTGTAAAACAGAACAGCTACGAAAGCTGGATAAGAGAATTCAGGATATGTGATAAGATTGAATATGATCGTGTTATAAAAGAGGAAACAAAACCTGAATCAGGAAAAATAAGAATGGGAGAAGTTGTCAGGCTTGTTTCCGATATGACCGGTGAAGATGCAATAATAGTTACTGATGTTGGTCAGAACCAGATGACTGTAGCCAGATACTACAAATTCACACAACCCAACACTCTTGTCACATCAGGTGGCATGGGTACAATGGGATTCGGTCTTCCGGCAGGTGTGGGTGCAAAAATTGGACAACCCGGGAAACAGGTAATCGCTTTCATTGGTGATGGGGGTTTCCAGATGACCATCCAGGAACTTGGTACAATACTTCATTATAAGGTACCCGTTAAGATCATATTACTTAACAACGGCTACCTGGGAATGGTAAGACAGTGGCAGGAGATGTTCTTTAAAAAGAGATATGCTTCGACTGAACTGGTAAATCCCGATTTTATCACAATCGCCGGAGGATACGGCATCCCCGGAAAGAAAGTTTCGGAAAGAAATGATCTTAAAGATGCTTTGTCTGAAATGCTGGCTGCAGAAGGACCATATCTTCTTGATATAGACATTGAAAAGGAAGGAAATGTGCTGCCGATGATAGAACCGGGAGCCTCAGTTTCGGAAGTCACACTTAATTACAAAGGGTAAAATATCACTCCACTGAGGTAAATTACCCCCCTGCCCCCCCTGAAGGGGGGTAAAAATCCCCCTCCGATCTATGCCCCCCTTTAGGGGGGATGGGGGGGTAAAAAGAAGATAAACCCTCCAGGTGTGGGGGAAGAAAGAAGATGAACCCTTCAGG
>CAYPHL010000043.1:9933-20628 GCA_964410385.1 uncultured Rikenellaceae bacterium
TAATTATTATGAAACAGGAATTTACAATATCAATTTTCAGCGAGAACCACATCGGCATTCTCAATCAGATAACCATAATTCTTACCAGGAGGCAGATAAATATTGAAAGCATAACTGCCTCCGAATCTGCAGTAAAAGGCGTTCACCTCCTTACCCTTGTGGTAAAAGCCACTCCCGACATGGTCAGGAAGATAGCCCGTCAGATCGAAAAGCTGGTTGATGTTCTTAAAGTGTTCGTACATTCATCCGACCAGATAATTTACCAGGAGATCGCACTGTTTAAAGTATCGACAAAAAGTATATTGTCGGGTAATATCCTTGAAACAATCGTAAAGAACTACAATGCAAGGATCCTGGTTGTATCACCGGAATATATGGTCTTAGAGAAGACCGGACATAAGCCGGAGATCAACGAGCTCCTTGTTCATCTTGAACCATATGGAGTGCTTCAGTTTGCCAGGTCGGGAAGAGTAGCTATTACAAAACAGGTCAAAGAACTCAACGCCTACCTGAAAGAGCTGGATGAAGCGAACAGGGTTATATCTGAGATATAACTTCCTCCCGGGATAATATACCCCTCTTCCCCCCTGAAGGGGGGTAAAAATCCCGCCGGATCCAGGCCTCCCCTTCAGGGGGGTGGGGGGGTAAAAGGATTGATCAGGGGGTTGAGGGGTAAAAGAGAATAAAAAAGAATTTAACTGAATAAAATAATTAACTAATATTAAAACCATGGCAAAAATCGATTTTGGAGGAGTACTTGAAAATGTTGTAACAAGAGAAGAGTTTACACTTGCAAAGGCTCGTGAAGTTCTGAAAAATGAAACCATTGCAGTTATAGGTTATGGTGTTCAGGGACCTGCACAGGCGCTTAATATGAAAGACAACGGGATCAATGTTATCATTGGTCAGGCTCCCGAGTTCAAAGCTGACTGGGACAAAGCAGTCAGGGATGGATTTATACCCGGTAAAACTTTGTTTTCAGTTGAAGAAGCAGCATCAAAAGGGACAATTATCCAGTACCTGGTATCGGATGCAGCACAGCGAATCTTATGGCCAAAGGTCAAGCCATGTCTGAAAAAGGGTGACGCACTCTATTTCTCTCATGGATTTTCGATTACATACAAGGAACAGACTGGTGTGATACCTCCCGCTGATGTTGATGTGATCCTGGTTGCCCCGAAAGGATCCGGAACAAGTGTCCGCCGGAATTTCCTTGCCGGTACCGGCATAAATTCAAGCTATTCTGTATTCCAGAATTTCACCGGAAAGGCCGAAGAGAGGACCCTCGCTCTGGGTATTGCCATAGGATCAGGGTATCTCTTCCCGACAACTTTTGAAAAAGAGGTTTTCAGCGATCTTACCGGTGAACGTGGTGTGCTTATGGGTGCCCTGGCCGGAATAATGGACGCCCAGTACCAGGTACTCCGCGAGAACGGACATACTCCTTCCGAAGCTTTCAACGAAACTGTTGAGGAACTTACCCAGAGCCTTATCCGCCTTGTTGATGAGAATGGCATGGACTGGATGTATTCTAACTGCAGTGCAACAGCACAAAGAGGCGCGCTTGACTGGAGACCAAAGTTCAGAGATGCCACACTTCCTGTCTTTACCGAACTTTATGAGAAGGTAAGATCAGGTGAAGAATGTGCAAGAGTTCTTAAGTCAACAGGTGCCCCAAATTATAAGGAAGTCCTTAATGCTGAACTCAATGAACTTGGAAATTCGGAATTATGGAGAGCCGGTGCAGCTGTAAGGAAGCTCAGACCAGGAAAAAATAAATAATAAATCCACTTGAAATATGAGCGAAAAAGTGATTATTTTCGATACCACCCTCAGGGATGGTGAACAGGTGCCGGGATGCCAGCTGAATACAATTGAAAAGATCCAGGTGGCCAAAGCACTCGAAGAACTCGGCGTTGATGTCATCGAAGCCGGCTTCCCTATCTCCAGCCCGGGTGACTTCAACTCAGTGGTTGAGATATCAAAGGCAATAACAAATCCGGTCATCTGCGCCCTTACACGCGCCGTGAAAAAAGATATCGAGGTAGCTGCCGATGCCCTTCAGTTTGCAAAAAAGAAAAGGATCCATACAGGTATAGGAGTATCCGATTACCATATTCAGTATAAAATAAAAACAACACCTGATGAGATCCTCAGAAGAGCCGTTGATGCGGTGAAATATGCAAAGAAATTCGTTGAGGATGTCGAATTCTATGCTGAAGATGCCGGACGGAGCGAGAATGAATTCCTGGCAAAGGTAATTGAAGCCGTAATCGAAGCCGGAGCCACAGTTGTGAATATCCCCGATACAACAGGGTATTGCCTGCCACCCGAATATGGAAGCAAGATCAGGTATCTTAAGGAAAATGTCAGGAATATTGATAAAGCAATTATCTCAACGCATTGCCATAATGATCTGGGAATGGCAACCGCCAACACAATGATGGGTGTGATAAACGGGGCCAGACAGGTAGAGGTTACAATGAACGGAATAGGCGAAAGAGCCGGAAATACCTCCCTTGAGGAAGTGGCAATGATCATTAAGAGCCATCACGATCTCGACCTTACGACCAGCATCAATACTCCTCTGATCTTCAGCACAAGCCGCCTTGTATCGAATCTGATGAGCATGCCTGTCCAGGCAAACAAAGCTATTGTGGGAAGAAATGCCTTCGCACATTCATCAGGCATCCACCAGGACGGTGTACTTAAGAAGCGGGAGAATTACGAGATCATCGATCCGGTCTCTGTAGGTGTTCGGGAATCTTCAATCATACTTACAGCAAGAAGTGGCAGAGCAGCTCTTAATCACCGGCTTGAAATGCTCGGTTTCAACTACGGGAAAGAAGAACTTGATGATATCTACCATCGTTTCCTGATCCTTGCTGATAAGAAGAAGGAGATAAATGATGAAGATATCAGAATACTTACAGGTGAGGTCTTCCAGGGAGAAAAATCGATCAGACTTGAAAAACTACAGGTCACCTGCGGCAAGTCGGCAATCCCGGTTGCAACAATAGGCCTTAATATAAACGGGGAGGTCCATGTAGCAACTTCTACCGGCAACGGTCCTGTTGACGCTGCCTTTTCGGCTGTGAAACAGCTGATCAGCAAAACAGTTCACCTTGAAGAATTCCTTATCCAGGCAATTACCAGAGGAAGCGACGACATGGGAAAGGTACATGTTCAGCTGGAACATGAAGGGAAAATATACTACGGATTCGGGACCAGCACTGACATCGTAACCGCATCTGTGGAAGCATTTATCGATGCAATTTCAAAGATAAAATAACCCCCCTGCCCCCCTGAAGGGGGGTTAAAATCCCATCCCGGTCTCTGCCCCCCTTTAGGGGGGGTGGGGGGTAAAAAGGATAAAAAAACCTTTAGGGGGTGGGGGGTAAAAAGGATAAAAACCTTTAGGGGTTGGGGGGATAAAAGGATAAAAACCTTTAGGGAGGTTGGGGGATAAAAGGATAAAAACCTTTAGGGAGGGGTAAAAATGATAATTCCAAATTAGTTAAATAATAAAAATCATTAATTAATGATTCCGCAAACACTTTTTGACAAGATCTGGGACAGCCATGTAGTTAAGTCGATCGAAGAGGGACCGGATGTCCTTTATATCGATCAGCATTTCATACATGAAGTGACGAGCCCCCAGGCATTTGACGGACTGAGAGCCAGGCGCATACCAGTGTTCCGCCCGGCGCTGACACTGGCGACCGCCGATCATAATATTCCGACGAAGGACCAGAATCTTCCGATAAAGGAAGAATTATCACGTACTCAGGTGGAAAAGCTGGCCGAAAACTGCAGGGAATTCGGGATAGATGTTTTCGGGCTGAACCATCCCAAAAACGGGATAGTTCATGTAATAGGTCCCGAACTGGGATATACCCAACCCGGAATGACAATAGTTTGCGGTGACAGTCATACCTCAACCCATGGAGCCTTCGGGGCTGTGGCATTCGGAATTGGTACAAGCGAGGTCGAAATGGTGCTTGCAACCCAGTGCATCCTTCAACCCAAACCAAAGAAAATGAGGATCAGTGTTAACGGAACCCTCAAGAAAGGGGTTACTGCCAAAGACATTATTCTCTATATTATCTCGCAGATATCAGGCGGAGGAGCCACAGGTTACTTTGTGGAATATGCCGGATCAGTTATTGAAAGCCTCAGCATGGAGGGAAGGATGACCATATGCAACATGAGTATAGAAATGGGTGCAAGAGGAGGACTTATAGCTCCCGACGATACCACTTATGAATACCTGACGAAAATACCATCAATAAGTAACCGTCCGGATTTCTATTCGCTGTTAAAGAAATGGCACGGTTTCAGGACAGACCCGGGGGCTCATTTTGACCGTGAGCTTGACTTTGATGCAGCCAGGATAAAGCCCATGATCACCTATGGCACTAACCCGGGAATGGGGATGGCGATCGATGATACAATCCCTTCAATTGACAGCATCACCAGCGAAGCATCAGCATCGTTCCTGAAATCACTTGATTATATGGGATTTGCGCCCGGAATGAAACTTGCCGGCCACCCTGTCGATTATGTGTTCCTGGGAAGCTGTACAAATGGAAGGATTGAAGATATAAGAGCTTTCACGCATTTTGTAAAAGGAAGAAAAAAGGCACCGGAAATCACTGCATTGATAGTTCCGGGTTCGAAAAAAGTTGAACAACAGGCTATCAATGAAGGACTTGACAAAATCCTTAAAGAGGCAGGATTTGAACTGAGACAGCCGGGATGCTCCTCCTGTCTTGCCATGAATGAAGATAAAATACCTGCAGGCAAATACGCCGTGTCAACATCTAACAGGAATTTTGAGGGAAGACAGGGCCCGGGATCAAGAACCCTGCTCGCAAGTCCGCTTACAGCAGCTGCTGCAGCAATAACAGGCAGGATCACCGATCCCCGTGATATGTTACAAGATTTATAATTCTGAAAAAGGACTGAAATGGCAAAAGAAAAATTTGATATACTCGAATCGACCTGCATACCACTGCCGTTCGAGAATGTTGATACAGACCAGATAATCCCTGCACGTTTTCTCAGCCTTACGACAAGGGAAGGATTCGGGGAATATCTTTTCCGCGACTGGAGATATGACAAATCGGGTAAAAAGTCTGATGGTTTTGTACTGAACAATGAAAAATATAAAGGCCGGATCCTTGTGGCCGGTAAGAATTTCGGTTGCGGATCAAGCCGGGAACACGCTGTATGGGCTATTACCGACTACGGCTTCAGAGCTGTTGTTTCAAGCTTCTTTGCCGATATCTTTAAAAACAACAGCCTGAATAACGGTCTGCTTCCGGTGGTTGTCAGTGATGAATTCCTGAAAAACCTTCTTGATCAGATACAAGAGGATCCGGGAACAAAAGTGATAATTGATCTCAAACAACAGCTGTTAACAGTATCGTCGGGTGAATCAACCGGCTTTGAGATAAATCCTTATAAGAAAGAGTGCCTGATGAAGGGACTTGACGATATTGACTACTTGCTGAACATAACGGATATGATCAAAGCTTATGAATTCAGAAAAACACTAGGGAAATGAGAATTGAAATAATGGATACAACCCTGAGGGATGGCGAACAGACCCAGGGTGTATCATATTCGCCGGTCGAAAAACTTCATATAGCACGTCTCCTGCTTAAGGAGCTGAAAGTCGATCGTATAGAGGTTGCCTCAGCACGGGTCTCAAAAGGCGAATTTGAGGCGCTTAAAAAAATAACCGGCTGGGCAAGTGAAAATGATTTCCAAGGGAAAGTTGAGGTCCTCGGATTTATTGACGGAGATATTTCCCTGAACTGGATCAAAGATGCAGGTGGAAAAGTAATCAACCTGCTTTGCAAGGGATCGCTACGTCATCTCGAAAAACAATTAAGAAAAAACCCGGAAACCCATGCCAGGGATATAAAGGAGATAATAAGCAAAGCAGGGGATGCCGGTATGGATGTGAATATATATCTGGAAGATTGGTCCAACGGGATGATCCACAGTGAAGACTATGTTTTCTTCATGATCGATTCACTTAAGGATGAACACGTTAAAAGGATCATGCTTCCCGATACCCTGGGAATACTGAATCCTGAGCAGACCTTTTTGTTCTGTAAAAAAGCTGTTGACAGGTATCCGTCGATCCACTTCGATTTCCATCCGCATAACGATTATGATCTTGCTGTTGCGAACATTTTTTCGGCAGTAAAAGCCGGTATAAGGGGTGTCCATACAACAGTTAACGGACTGGGTGAGAGGGCAGGAAATGCACCTCTATCAAGTGTGATTGGTGTATTGCATGATCAGCTTAAAGCAGAAACTGCAATAAACGAATTTGAGATCACCAAAGCAAGCCGTCTTGTAGAGACTTTCAGCGGTATAAGGATCCCGGTCAATAAACCGGTTGTAGGTGAAAACGTTTTTACCCAGACCTCGGGTGTTCATGCCGATGGCGACAGCAAGGATAATCTTTACTACAACAACCTCTTACCCGAACGTTTCGGGAGAAAACGTAAATACGCACTTGGTAAACAATCGGGAAAAGCCACAATAAAGAAGAACCTCGAAGAATACGGATTATCACTGAGTCCTGAGTCTGTTGAAAAAGTAACCATGAGGGTTATTGAACTGGGAGATAAAAAAGAGACTGTAACTACTGAGGACCTTCCATTCATTATTGCCGATGTCCTTGGAAATGAGCAGATCACTTACAAGATATTCATTAAGAATTATGCGCTGTCACTGAGCTACGGACTGAGACCTTTTGCAAGTGTCAAAATAGAGATTAATGGTCAGATTTATGAAGGAACCAGTTCCGGAGATGGTCAGTATGACGCATTCATGAAAGCTGTGAGGATTATTTATGAAAGTATCGGAAAAGAGCTGCCTTCTCTCACCGACTATCAGGTATCTATCCCTCCGGGAGGAAAGACAGATGCCCTTGTTGAAACTATTATTTCATGGAAATATCATAACAAGGAATTCAACACAAAGGGCCTTGATGCCGACCAGACAGAATCGGCAATTAAAGCAACTGAAAAAATGCTTAACCTCATCGAAGGGCTGAACGGTGCAGAACATAAAACATTAACCCCGGAAACATAATAACCTTTGTGTTATTTATATAACCTTTGTGCTCTTTGTGTAAACCTTTGTGCTCTTTGTATTAACCTTTGTGTTCTTTGTGTAAACCTTTGTGCCCTTTGTGGTTAAAGAAAATATTCAATAATTACTTATATCTATTTCAATGGGAAAATCATACAACATCGCAGTCATTCCCGGTGACGGGACCGGACCGGAAGTGGTCAGGGAAGGAAGAAAAGTACTCGTCGCAGCAGCCTCGAAATTCGGATTCAAAATCAATTTTGAAGAGTTTGATTTTGGAGGTGAACGATATCTCCGTACAGGAGAGGTACTTCCCGCATCAGCTCCCGGACAGCTTAAGAAGTTCGACTCAATTTTTCTTGGTGCAATCGGCCATCCCGATGTAAAACCCGGTATCCTCGAAAAAGGGATACTTCTTGCCCTACGCTTTGAGCTCGATCAGTATATCAATCTCCGGCCTGTGAAGCTCTACCCCGGTGTTCCGACTCCCCTTAAGGACAAGGGACCGGAACATATCGACTATGTTGTGGTAAGAGAGAATACAGGCGATGTTTATACAGGTATGGGCGGTGTAACGATGAAAGGAACTCCTTACGAGGTGGCTGTTCAGAATATGGTCTATTCCCGGATGCAGGTTGAAAGATGTCTGCGTTATGCTTTTGAGTATACCAGGAAGAGGAATAAAAAGAATACTATTGCCCTCTGCGGGAAGACCAATGTTCTCACTTATGTTTTTGACCTGTGGGAAAGAGCATTTCATGAGATCGGGAAAGAAAGCTATCCTGAAATCAAGCGTGAGTATTATCATGTGGATGCTACCTGTATGTGGATGATAAAAAATCCGGAATGGTTCGATGTTATAGTAACAAGTAATATGTTCGGAGATATCATAACCGACCTGGGAGCCATTACCCAGGGTGGTATGGGGATCGCTGCCGGAGGAAACATTAATCCCGGAGGTGTTTCGATGTTCGAACCCATAGGTGGCTCAGCTCCCAAATACACGGGGCAGAATATAATCAATCCGCTTGCAGCTATTGCCTGCGGGGGAATGATGCTTGAGCATCTGGGCGAAGATAAAGCCGCAAAAGCAATAGAAAATGCTATAATGTATGTCACTGCAAACAAGCTTAAAGATATGGGCGCAGGAAAGATGGGCTACTCAACAACCGAAGTGGGCGATCTGGTGGCAGCACAAATATAGGGGGCCAACCCCGCCCGGGATCGGGGATTTTAACTATTATTTGTATTTTATTAAAAAACATTTATATTTGCCTTTCAATTATTAACAATGTTTACAAATTTCTTACATCATCATCATCATTTTCAAACCTGCTCTCAGGCGAGGAGATAATGATATATGTAAACTTATAATATATTTAACCCGTCTGAGCATACCAGGCGGGTTTTTAATTTAAATGCCTGTTGCCCGGACAAAACGAAGAAATAAATGAACAGACTGAAAATCGCAATTCAGAAAAGCGGAAGGCTGAGTGAAAACTCACACAGATTACTTGAAGAATGTGGTATAAAATTCTCCAATGGTACCAGTGTCCTTAAAACATCGGCAAGAAATTTCCCGGTTGATATTCTCTTCCTCAGGGATGATGATATACCACAGTATGTAGAACAGCAGGTTGCCGATATAGGTATACTTGGCGAAAATATGGTCTTTGAGAAGAACAAGGATGTGGATGTCCTCGAACAGCTTGGTTTTGCAGCCTGCAGGCTGAGCCTGGCAATTCCAAAGGAGGACACTTTCACAGGACCGGGATATTTCAATAACAGGAAGATAGCCACAAGCTACCCCAGACTTCTTTCGGAATACCTTTCAGAAAACAATATTACGGCACAGATCGAGGAAATAAGCGGAAGCGTGGAAATAGCCCCGGGTATTGGCCTTGCCGATGCAGTCTGTGATATTGTCAGCTCAGGCAGTACCCTGCTGACAAACGGCCTCCGCGAAGTCATAACAATACTGAAAAGTCAGGCAGTGATTATCGGTAATAAAAACCTTGACGATGAAAAAAGATCCATCCTCGAGAAACTTCTCTTCAGGATAAGATCAGTAAAAAAATCCAAGGAAAACAAATATATACTGCTTAATGCTCCTGAAACAGCCATCGGTGAAATATGCAAAATACTACCCGGAATGAAAAGCCCGACAATATTGCCTCTTGTTGAAAAGGGATGGTGCTCGTTACATTCTGTTGTAAGAGAGGATGATTTCTGGGAAAGGATCGATCAGCTTAAAGCTGCCGGAGCGGAAGGGATACTGGTTATACCTATTGAAAAAATGATAATATGATGAGAACATTTTTTTATCCTTTGAAAGAAACCTGGGAAAACCTTTGCAAACGACCGGTAACTGATACATCGGGATTTGATACCACCGTGAAGAACATTTTGCTGAAGGTAAGATCGAAAGGAGATCAGGCTCTGCTCGAATATTCCGAAAAGTTTGATCACGTAAAGATCACAGATCTGAAAGTAACTGATCAGGAACTGGCTGAATCAGAAAAAGCCATAACTCCGGATCTGAGAAATGCCATCATAACAGCGATGGAAAATATTAAGAAATTCCATGAATCCCAACTGAGTGATGAGGATGACCTGGAGACTACACCCGGTGTTAAATGCTGGAGAAAAAGGATCCCTGTTGAAAGGGCCGGCCTTTATATTCCCGGTGGTACAGCACCGCTGTTCTCGACAGTTCTTATGCTTGGAGTTCCGGCTGCTATTGCCGGCTGCCGGCAGGTAATACTATGTACCCCTCCGGGAAGAGACGGAAAGATTAATCCCCTGATATTGTTCACTGCAAAGCTTACAGGTATTACCGACATTTATAAGACCGGCGGGGCACAGGCTATAGCCGCTATGGCATACGGTACCGAAAGTATTCCAAAGGTCGACAAAATATTCGGTCCCGGTAACCAGTATGTAACCAAGGCAAAAGAGATCGTAAGCTCCGACGGAGTCGCGATAGACATGCCGGCAGGCCCCAGCGAGGTCCTTGTAATCGCAGATTCAAAGGCTGATCCTGTGTTTGTTGCAGCTGACCTTTTGTCACAGGCCGAACATGGCACAGACAGCCAGGTTGTATTGCTGACCGACAGCAGTGACCTGTTGACATCAGTCATGGAGGAACTTAAAATACAGCTTAAAACCCTGCCCAGACGTGATATCGCATCACAATCCCTTGAGGAAAGTGTAGCAATTGTGCTTCCGGGCATGGATGAGTGCATGGAATTCAGTAATAAATATGCTCCCGAACATCTGATAATTAATACCGGGAACGCAGAAAAACTGGCTGAAAATGTGATAAATGCAGGTTCGGTATTCATTGGGAAGTATTCATGTGAAAGCGCCGGGGACTACGCCTCGGGAACAAATCATACCCTCCCGACCAACGGCTTTGCAAGAAGCTACAGCGGCGTATCGACAGACAGCTTCCTGAAAAAGATAAGCTTCCAGGAAATATCACATGAAGGCATCACCAGACTTGGTCCGGTCATAGAATTAATGGCCGAGGCTGAAGGGCTGGCAGGACATAAGAATGCGGTAAGTGTGAGATTAAAA
>CAYPHL010000043.1:20728-25617 GCA_964410385.1 uncultured Rikenellaceae bacterium
ATAAGACCCAATGTAAAACAGCTTACCCCCTACTCCTGCGCCAGGGATGAATTTCAGGGGAAGGCCGATACTTTTCTCGATGCCAACGAGAATCCTTTCGGAAACCTTAACAGGTACCCCGATCCCTACCAGCGTGAGCTGAAAACCGAAATTAGCAGACTTAAAGGTGTTCCGGCGGAGAACATATTCCTTGGAAACGGCAGCGACGAAATTATAGATCTTTGCTTCAGAGTGTTCTGTAACCCCGGAAAGGATAAAGCCTTAACCTTTTCACCATCATACGGAATGTATGAAGTTTCAGCTTCAGTGAATGATGTAACGATAATTAAAATCCCGCTGAATGATAAATTCGGTATTGATTATGATACTGTAAAAAACCGGCTGTCTGATATAAAACTGAAACTGATAATTATCTGTTCACCAAATAATCCAACAGGTAATTGTATGGACATTACCGTGATCGAAAAGATCCTTTCGGAATTCAATGGCATACTTCTTCTCGATGAGGCCTATATAGATTTTGCCGGTCAGCCTTCAATGAAAAATAAGATCGGGAAATTTCCCAATCTGATAGTGATGCAGACATTCAGCAAGGCTTTCGGACTCGCATCAGTAAGAGTCGGTATGGCCTTTGCCGGAAAGGAGATAATCAGATATTTCAATAAAGTGAAACCTCCTTACAATATCAGCAAAATAAACCAGGAGGCTGTTCTCCGGAAGTTGAAGAAAACAGAAGTATATTATAGTCAGGTAGCCAGAATAAAAGCTGACAGAATCAGACTATCAAAGGAATTTGCTAAATTAACAGGTGTTGTGGAAGTCTTTCCTTCGGAGGCAAATTTTATTCTGGTCAGGATGAAGGAGGCCGGTCGTGTATATGATTACCTTGTAAATAGAGGGATCATTGTAAGGAACCGGAGCAGCGTGATAAATAACTGTCTGAGGATAACCGTGGGAACAAAGACTGAGAACAACAGGATTTTAAAAGCTTTAAAGGAGTTTGAAGCATGAAGAAGGTACTTTTCATAGACCGCGACGGGACAATAATAAAAGAACCTGAGGACGAGGTGGTCGATAGTATAGAAAAATTCAGGTTCCTTCCGGGTGCAGTAACCGCTCTGGCAAAAATTGCGGGGGAGACTGATTTTGAAATGGTGATGGTGAGCAATCAGGATGGGCTGGGAACACCTGCATTCCCTGAAGAATCGTTCTGGCCGGCTCATAATAAGATGATGCAGATCCTTGAGGATGAAGGCGTTCGCTTTGCGGAAATCTTTATCGACAGAACCTTTCCGGAAGACAATGCTCCGACAAGAAAACCCGGAACTGCAATGCTTGTCAGATATCTTTCAAAGGGTATCGATATTGAAAATTCATGGGTGATCGGTGACAGGCCGACGGATATAGGACTCGCCAGAAATCTGGGATGTAAAGCCATATTTATCGGACACGACCGTTCTCCTGAAGCTGATCTCTCTGTCACAGGCTGGAACGAAATTTACAAGTACCTCATATCACTACCACGGACAGCAACAATAAAAAGGAAAACCAGTGAAACCGACATTATGGTTTACCTTAATATTGACGGATCGGGAAAAAGCAATATCACTACAGGTATAGGTTTCCTTGATCACATGCTTGACCAGATCGCCAGGCATGGTGGTTTTGATCTCACCATAAATGCTAAGGGAGATCTGAAAGTTGATGCGCATCATCTTGTCGAAGATCTTGCCATCTGTCTTGGCGGAGCATTTAACCAGGCGCTAGGAAGCAAGAAAGGCATACAACGTTACAGCTTTATACTGCCTATGGACGATTGCCTGGCAAGGATAGCGATTGACCTCGGGGGAAGACCATGGCTTGTATGGAACGTTGAGTTTAAAAACCCGATGATCGGCGATATTCCTTCGGAAATGTTCTTTCATTTCTTTAAATCATTCTGCGATAATGCCCTCTGCAACCTTAATATCGATGCTGAAGGTACAAATGACCATCATAAGGCAGAGGCAATATTCAAGGGATTTGCACGGACTCTCGGATCGGCTTCAAAAAAGACCGGCAGCTTCGAACTTCCCAGCACCAAAGGGAAATTATGATCGCGATAATAAAATATAATGCGGGTAATATCCGGTCAGTGCAGAATGCCCTGTCAAGGCTTGGATATGACAGTATTATAACCGATGACAGGAATGAGATAATCAATGCCGATAAAGTGATCTTCCCCGGAGTAGGTGAAGCCGGATCGGCCATGAAGTATCTCAGGGAAAAGGAGCTTGATAAAATCATAATCTCCCTCACCAGGCCGGTGCTGGGAATATGCCTGGGCTTACAACTGATGTGCAGATATTCAGCTGAAGCCGATACGGAATGCCTCAATATCTTTAATGCCGATGTGAAATTGTTTCCCCCTTCAGACAAGGTCCCGCATATGGGATGGAATAATTTCATTTCAGTATGGGGCGATATATTTAAAGGAGTATCACGGATGGATGACCTGTATTACGTTCACAGCTACTATGCGGGAATTTCATCCTGTACAACAGCAATATGCGATTATATACTACCATTCAGCGCCGCCATGAAGAAAGACAATTTCTATGCGGTCCAGTTCCACCCCGAAAAATCAGCACTTGTCGGGGAAAAGATCCTTAAGAATTTCCTTGAATTATGAGAATTATAGTTGCTATCGATATAATCGGCGGGAAGTGCGTCCGGCTGACCAGGGGAGACTTCAGCACAAAAAAAATATATAATGAAGATCCCCTGGAAGTAGCCATGGAAATTGAAGACAACGGATTAAGATATCTTCACCTTGTCGATCTTGATGGGACAAGGGAAAAAAGGATAGTAAATTACGGAATACTTGAAAAGATTTCTTCAAAAACAGCCCTTACAATAGACTTCGGAGGAGGCATAAGATCGGATGACGATATCAGAGCGGCATTCAACTCCGGCGCCGTACAGGTTACTGCAGGCAGCATAGCGGTAAAAGATCCGGAGTTATTCAAAAGATGGCTTTCAGCTTACGGCAATGACAGGATCATCCTGGGAGCTGATTGCAGGAACCGGAAAATATCCATCAGCGGATGGACAGAATCGGCCGGTGAGGATGTAAAGGATTTTATATCAAGGCACAGTGAAATGGGAGTTAAATATACTATCTGCACTGAGGTTGAAAAGGACGGTATGCTGAAGGGACCCTCAACTGACCTGTATAAAGAGATACTTGAAGAGACCAGGATCAATCTTATTGCCAGCGGTGGCATCTCATCAATTAAGGATGTTGAAGATATTAAAGCGATCGGCTGCGAAGGGGCAATAATCGGCAAAGCTGTTTATGAAGGAAAGATCAAACTAAAGGAACTCAGAGATATATGTTGAAAAAGAGAATAATACCCTGTCTCGATATAAAGGACGGGAGGACCGTAAAGGGAATAAGGTTCATTGATATTAAGGATGCCGGCGATCCGGTTGAGCTTGCAAAGATCTATGCATCACAGGGAGCCGATGAGCTCGTATTCCTCGATATCACCGCAACTATCGAGAACCGGAAGACCCTGGCCGGACTTGTCAGAAGGATAGCGGCGGAACTCAATATCCCCTTCACTGTCGGAGGAGGAATAAGCACTATCGGGGATGTGGCGATCCTTCTGAAAGCCGGAGCCGATAAGATCTCAGTGAATTCCGCAGCAGTAAGGAATCCCCGTCTTATAAAAGAACTCGCAGGAGAATTCGGCAGTCAGTGTGTTGTGGTTGCCATAGATACAAATAAAATTGACAACGACTGGATCGTCTATGTCGACGGGGGCCGTACTCCTGTAAAGCTCAAAACTGTTCAATGGGCTGTAGAAGCTGCAGAGCTTGGTGCCGGGGAAATACTTCTCACTTCAATGGCCAACGACGGTACAAAGTCGGGTTTCTCGATCGATATTACGGCAGACGTAAGCAGAAATGTCGACATTCCCGTCATCGCTTCCGGTGGAGCCGGCAAAATGGAACACTTTAAAAGCGTGTTCCTCAATACCGACTGCAGCGCAGCGCTTGCAGCAAGTATCTTCCACTATGGCGAGATCAATATCAGGGAATTGAAAGAGTATCTTATTAAAGAAAATATCCCCATAAGATAAATACCTCTGTGTAACTCTGTGTATCCTATGTGTCCATCTGTGTAAGTTCTTATATTTCTTTTTGTTACACAGAATTCCACAAAGGTTCACAGAGGTTCACAGAGTTGTTTAATTATTTTTAACTATGAACCAGATCGATTTTAAAAAAGGTAACGGCCTCATTCCTGCAGTGATCCAGGATAATACCACTCTGCAGGTACTGATGGTCGGATTTATGAATGAAGAAGCACTCGCTCAGACAACTAAGGAAGGTAAAGTAACCTTCTTCAGCCGTAGCAAAAACCGCCTCTGGACAAAAGGAGAGACCTCAGGCAACTTCCTGTATGTAAAGGAAATAAAATCAGATTGTGATAACGATACACTTCTTATTAAAGTCGATCCGGCCGGACCGGTTTGCCATAAGGGAACCAACTCCTGTTTTGATAACGACTCCCCGAAAGGGTTCCTCTACAAACTTGAACAGATCGTTAACCAGAGAATTGATGACGATGTGAAGGATTCATACACAAATAAGATCTTCAGGAAAGGCATTAATAAAGCTGCCCAGAAAGTAGGGGAAGAAGCTGTTGAACTCATAATCGAAGCCAAGGATGATAATGGCGACCTTTTCATCAACGAAGCCGCCGACCTGCTGTATCACCTTCTGATCCTCTTCAAAGCAAAAGGGGTTAAAATTGAAGATGTTGAGGATTGCCTTCTCATGCGCAACAACAAATAACTACCTGGAATCTGAAACCTGCTTCGCCCACCGAAGCTTCAGCG
>CAYPHL010000043.1:25717-33206 GCA_964410385.1 uncultured Rikenellaceae bacterium
TGGGGAACCTGAATCCTGCTTCGCCCACCGAAGCTTGAGCGGAGGTGGGGAACCTGGAATCCTTAACTTTTCTCAGCTGTCGGGCATTTCTGTTAATATTTTAAAGATTTTTCCCCTTTCCCCTTGTTTTTTTAAAATTTGCATTACATTTGTACCCCGACAGAGCGACAAAATGAAAATTACACAAAATTACAACACCTCTTATTTTTACTTCTTCTTTTATTTTAAGAAAGAATAAGGGGATTTTTGTGTATATATATGAAGATATTACAGAGTCCCCGGAAACGGGGACTCTTTTTTTTAATACATTATTACTATGAAGATTTCAATACAGGGAGAAAAAGGATCTTTTCACGAGGTAGCCGCAAGGCAGTATTTCAAGGATGATTCAATAGAAATAGTTCCCTGTTCCACATTTGACCTGACACTTATGGCCGTTAAGGATAACCGGGCGGATTTTGCAATGATGGCGATAGAAAATGCAAGATCAGGCAGCATCCTTTCAAATTATACCCTTATACGGGAATCGGGAATGAAGATCCTTGGCGAACATAACCTCAGGATAAAACAGAACCTGATGGCGCTTCCGGGTCAGCCGGTAGAAGCAATAAGGGAGATAAGATCACATCCGATTGCCTTTAATCAGTGTATGACCTACCTCAGCCGCCTCAGAGGAATAACCCTTATTGAAACCGAGGACACGGCAGGAAGCGCAAGATATATCAGTGAAAACCGGCTGAAAGGTGTGGCTGCAATATCATCCGCAATATCTGCCGAAATGTACGGACTCGAAATCATAGCCCCGGGAATCGAAACATATAAAAAGAACTATACCCGCTTCCTCATGATCGGAGAGCAAAAACACGCTTCAAAGGACGGGAATAAAATCTCGGTAAGCTTCTGCACCGGCCATAAACCCGGATCACTTGCCACCGTCCTTGTAAGACTTGCAGAAATGGATGTCAACCTGTCCAAGATCCAGTCTGTTCCGCGACTTAACGGCGACTGGGAGTATATGTTCTACGCCGACCTTGAACTCAATCCGGGTCACGACTTTGAACTGGTAAGGGATATCCTTGAAAATTATGCACTCGAGCTTGAGGTACTTGGTATTTACGCTAAAGATGACAAACTCTATGAAAGTTAAACCTGCTGAACGCACCCAGAGCGTTAAGGAATATTATTTTTCTCAGAAGCTCAGGCAAATAGACCAGATGCGGAGCGCCGGGACCGATATTATTAATCTCGGGATAGGAAGTCCTGACCAGCCTCCGTCGGAAAACACAATTTCCCGTCTGAACGAAGAAGCTATGAAACCTTCATCACACGGATATCAGAGTTATACCGGTATCCCGGCCCTCAGAAAGGCCTTTGCAGACTGGTATAAGAAGTATTTCAATGTGACGCTTGATCCCGGATCTGAAATACTGCCTCTGATGGGAAGCAAGGAAGGAATAATGCATATCAGTATGGCTTATGTGAATCCGGGTGATGAAGTGCTCGTCCCAAACCCGGGTTACCCCACTTACTCTTCGGTAACCAGTCTGACAGGAGGAAAAATCAGATATTATGACCTTACCGGGAAAAATGGCTGGCAGCCCGACCTGGAGCAGCTTGGCCGGGAAGATCTGAGCAAGGTTAAGATAATGTGGATAAATTACCCGCATATGCCCACGGGGGCAAAAGGATCTGTCAGCCTCTTTGAAAAGCTCGTAGCATTTGCTTCCGGCCATGGATTCCTTCTTTGCAATGATAACCCTTACAGTTTTATACTTAACAGGGATTATCTCAGCCTGCTTTCTGTCGACGGGGCAAAAGAGACAGCAATCGAGCTAAACTCTCTGAGCAAATCGCATAATATGGCAGGCTGGAGGATAGGAATGGTCGCGGGTCACAGCGAATACATAAGCAATATCCTCAAGGTAAAAAGCAACATGGACTCAGGAATGTTCCGTGCGCTCCAGACTGCTGCTGTTGAGGCTCTGGGGAACCCTCCGTCGTGGTATGATACTGTTAACAGTGTCTATGCAAAAAGAAGGATCATCGTTGAAGAAATAATGAATATCCTGAATTGCACTTTCGGCAGGGACCAGTGCGGATTGTTTGTCTGGGGAAAGATCCCTGACAGCATCGCCAGCTGCGAACAGTTTGTTGATGATATACTTAATAATGCTCATGTATTCATAACACCGGGATTTATCTTCGGCAGTAATGGCGACAGTTACATCAGGATCTCACTCTGCGCCGATGAAAAGACGCTCAGTGAAGCCAGGAGAAGGATTGTAAAATATCTTGATAAAGAAAACATAATCTAAAAACAGAGGCTGCTAAGAAAAAATACTGAGACGGCCCTTGAAGGAAACATAAACCATGACAATAGCAGTAGTAGGAATAGGCCTTATCGGCGGATCGCTCGTACTGGATCTGCGGAAGCGGAAATTTGCCGACAGGATAATCGGGGTCGATAATAATCCCCAGCACAGGAACATTGCCCTCCTGTGCGGTCTGATAGATGAAGCCGACACACTTGAAAATGCGGTGGACAAAAGCGATATAATAATCCTTTGCGCACCTGTTGACGCCAACTGTAGAATGCTTCCGGGAATACTCGACCGGATCGCTGGAACACAGAAGATTGTTACCGATATGGGATCGACCAAAGCAGGTTTAGCAGATATCTCCAAAGATCATCCGGCACGGGGAAGATATGTCGCAGCTCATCCAATGTCAGGTACAGAGTATTCAGGTCCCCTTGCTGCCATAAGTAAACTGTTTGATTACAAGATCGCTATCATCTGCGATGCCGAACTAAGCGATCCCGATGCCCTGGGATCGGTTGAAAATATGCTGAAAGTTCTGAATATGCGACTTACATACATGAATTCGAGCGTCCATGATGTTCATGTCGCATATGTGTCACACATTTCTCATATAACTTCATTTTCCCTTGCCCTGAGCGTCCTTGAAAAGGAACATGAAGAAGAAAATATCCTTAACCTTGCCGGAGGCGGTTTCGAAAGTACTGTCCGCCTGGCAAAAAGCAACAGCGAGACGTGGGCGCCGATATTTACAGAAAATGCAGAATATATCCTTGAAGTCATAGATGTATATATTGAAAAAATGAACCGCTTCAGAAAATTGATCGCGGATAAAGATAAAGAAGGCCTCAGATCACTAATGGAAGAAGCAAACGCTATAAGGAAGATATTACAGTAGGAGTTACGAGTATTTAAAGTATTTAAAGTATTTAAAGTACTTAAAGTACTTAAAGTTTGAAGAACCAACTCTAAATACTCTAAGTACTCTAAGTACTTTAAGTACTCGTAACTACTTTAGGCACTTAAACATAGAACCATGGTATTAAAACTGGAAACCACACAGATCAAAGAATGGAAAGGCTACAAGGGGAGGCCCTTCCTCATTTCGGGACCCTGCAGCGCAGAAACGGAAGAGCAGGTCATGGAGACTGCCCGCCAGCTGGCAAAAATAAACCAGGTGAGCCTGTTCAGGGCAGGTATATGGAAACCCCGTACACGGCCCAATTCATTTGAAGGGATCGGGATCCCGGCGCTTAAATGGCTCAGGAATGTTAAACAGGAGACAGGATTGCTTGTAGGCACCGAGGTCGCAAACGAGAAACATGTCTATGAAGCATTAAAATACGGGATAGATATGCTCTGGATCGGCGCACGTACATCAGTTAACCCTTTCACGGTGCAGGAGATAGCCGATGCACTGAACGGTGTGGATGTGATGGTGCTTGTCAAAAACCCTATCAATCCTGATATCGAACTGTGGGTTGGAGCTATTGAAAGAGTGGCCCGGGCAGGAATTAAAAGAATCGGAGCAATTCACAGGGGCTTTTCATCCTATGAAAAAACAACTTACAGGAATCAGCCCAACTGGCAGCTGCCTATCGAATTACGCAGACGGATCCCCGACCTCCCGATCTTCTGCGATCCAAGCCATATTGCCGGAGCAAGGGAATATCTTCATGAGATATCCCAGAAAGCTCTCGACCTGAACTTCGACGGATTAATGCTCGAATCGCATATTAATCCCGACAAAGCCCTGAGCGATGCAACACAACAGGTTACTCCTGATGAGCTGAATGAACTCCTCAGCCGGCTTATCCTCCGTAATCCCTCTACTAACGATCCCAGACTGCTTGATGTGCTGGGTGAACTCAGACAACAGATCGACCTTTTTGATGATCATCTTCTCGACCTTATTGAGAGAAGAATGCAGATTGCCGAAAAGATCGGGGAATACAAGAAAGCAAACAATATAACTATCCTCCAGAGTGCAAGATGGGATGAAATAGTCAAAAGGGTTATAATAAAAGGAAGGTCGAAGGGATTGAGCGAAGATACTATCGATACGATTTTCAAGGCTATTCACCAGGAATCCATAAATCACCAGATGAGGATAATGAACAACGGTGTTGATGTAAAACCTGAAAATAAATAATTGCTGATGGATAGAATCATTATGCCGTCGGATCTGAAGGGCGAAATACAGGCGCCCCCCTCGAAAAGCATGACCCAGAGGGCAATAGCTGCTGCACTTCTCTCGGGAGGTGAAAGCATAATCCTGAACCCGTCTGCATGCGATGATTCCCTTGCGGCCATGAGCATTGCCGAAGCACTAGGGGCCAGGATTGTTTCCGAACCAGGTCAGCTGAGGATAACCGGATCGGGGGAGATAAAAGAAAAACATCTCAATTGCGGCGAATCGGGACTGGCAATAAGGATGTTCTCACCGGTAGCGGCATTGTATGACTCTGAAATAATAATAACAGGCACCGGATCTCTTACAAAAAGGCCGATGTCGATGATAGAAGATGCCCTGAAGCAGCTTGGAGTTGGATGTAAAAGCAGTGAGGGCTTCCTTCCTCTGAGGATAAAGGGCCCTCTGAAAGGAGGATCATGCAGAATTGACGGTTCTCTCAGTTCGCAACTCCTGACCGGATTGCTGATGGCGCTTCCTGTTGCGGAAAATGATTCCGAGATCTTCGTCGAAAATCTTAAAAGCAAGCCCTATATCGATATGACCCTACAGATACTGGAGCGGTTCGGGATCAGGATCGGCAGAACTGACTACAGCCGTTTCAGCATTCCCGGCAGCCAGATCTATCAACCGCAGAAATTTGAAGTCGAAGGCGACTGGAGCGGCGGCGCCTTCCTGCTTGTCGCAGGCGCCATCAATGGCGAAATTACCGTTAAAGGCTTACGTCCCGACAGCCGCCAGAGCGACAAAGCAGTTCTTGATGTGCTTGACAGGGCCGGTGCA
Source organism: uncultured Rikenellaceae bacterium (assembly GCA_964410385.1). Lineage (GTDB taxonomy): Bacteria > Bacteroidota > Bacteroidia > Bacteroidales > VadinHA17 > LD21. Next base: position 31,010 of record CAYPHL010000043.1, read on the forward strand.
CGGACAACAATCATGGAAAATTCTGTAAGCGTAAAAAAATCAGAGCTCAAACCCTTCTATTTTGATGCGACAGAATCGCCTGACCTCTTCCCTCCTCTCGTCGCACTTGCTGCATATTGCAGGGGAATATCGACTATAAAAGGAGTGTCGCGGCTCATCCACAAGGAAAGCAACCGCTCTGCAGCCCTGGTGAATGAATTTCTCAAAATGAATGTAAAGATCGAAACCGACAATGACGATATGATTATCACCGGCGGAAAAATAACCGGTGCAGAGGTCAGTTCCCATGGCGATCACCGCATTGCAATGGCTGCAGCTGTTGCCGCACTTGCTGCTACCGGAAAAGTAATTATCAGGGACTCGCAGTGTGTTGCAAAATCATATCCAGTTTTCTTTGATGATCTGAGACACCTGGGAGTGATGGTTTATGAATGACTGAGAGGCTATTGGCTTAAGAGGCTGAAAATTGTATCTCTTTATCTTTAATTCTTCATAACCTTTGTGTCCTTCGTGTGAACTTTGTGCTCTTTGTGGTTAAGAATAAAAAAAATTAACTTTTTTGCTTTAAATTCAAAATTTTATATAGATTTGCAGTGATGAAAAAAGGAAATTTATATAACTGGTGGTGGCGCAGCTCATAATATGAAGCTGTGAATCACGCTGTTGTATAATTTCATAAGATATATTGACAAAGGCACGCTGATCACAGCGTGCCTTTGTGTTTTGGAACCATTATTAACATAAATAAAATTTACGACTATGAAAAAAAGTACAAAGATTCTGTTAAGCGAAAAAGAGATGCCACGTCAATGGTATAATATTTTTGCCGATATGCCTAACAAGCCTCTTCCCCCGCTGAATCCCGCAACCCGTGAACCTATAGGTCCGGAAGCACTGGCTGCAGTATTTCCGATGGAACTTATAAGGCAGGAAGTTGCTACTGAGAGGTATATAGATATTCCGGAAGAGGTACTGAACCTTTATAAGATCTACAGGCCGTCGCCTATGTACAGGGCTATAAATCTTGAAAAAGCCCTGGGCACCAAAAGCAAGATCTATTATAAATATGAAGGAGGTAATTATTCCGGTTCACATAAAGCCAATACGGCTATTGCCCAGGCATATTACAACAAGCAGGAAGGGATAAAGAGGATCACTACCGAGACAGGTGCCGGGCAATGGGGAAGCGCTATGAGCTTCGCCTGCCATCATTTCGGACTGGAACTGCTCGTATTCATGGTAAAAGTCAGCTATCATCAGAAACCCGGCCGCCGGATATTAATGAACTCTTATGGCGCCAAAGTTGTTCCATCTCCTTCAACCATGACAGCCTCAGGAAGGAAAATTCTTGATTCGGACCCTGAATCTCCGGGAAGTCTTGGGATAGCAATTTCAGAAGCCATGGAAATAGCCTCACAGGATCCGTATACAAAATATTCCCTTGGAAGTGTACTAAACCATGTATCTCTCCACCAGACTATTATCGGACAGGAAGCTTTACTTCAGATGGAGAAAGCCGGTGATTATCCCGATGTTGTAATAGGATGCTTTGGCGGCGGTTCCAATTTCTCCGGTATCTCATTCCCCTTCATCCGTGAGAATATTGTAAATGGAAGGAAAACCAGGTGCGTAACCGTGGAACCATCATCCTGTCCCAAGCTTACAAAGGGAAAATTCATGTACGATTTCGGAGATTCCGCAGGCATGACACCTCTTCTTCCAATGTACACACTCGGACATAATTTCGTACCGGAAAAGATACATGCCGGAGGACTGCGGTATCATGGCGCAGGTGTTCTTGTAAGTCAGCTCCTTAAAGACGGGTTCGTGGAAGCCAAGGCAAAAATGCAGAGGGAATGTTTTGAAGCCGGAGTGTTCTTTGCAAAAAATGAAGGAATACTACCTGCTCCCGAATCAAACTACGCAATAGCTGCTGCTCTCGATGAAGCCAGAAAAGCCGATATTGAAGGTGTTTCACGAACGATACTGTTTAACCTGAGCGGACATGGACATATGGATATATCAGCTTATGAGAAATACTTCGACAATAACCTTCCCGATCATGAAATGACACAGGAAGAAGTCGATAAATGTGTTGCTGATATTGTAATTTGAAACTGAATCATTCACTGACTCATCCTCCCGTATATCAATTCAGACAGAATGGGAGGATGAATTAAAAACTACGTATTAAAAT
>CAYPHL010000044.1:0-1741 GCA_964410385.1 uncultured Rikenellaceae bacterium
CTGCAAATTTAATAACTTCCTGGTCTGTACGATCTGTAACGGCGATCTCCGACATTGTTGTATAGAAAGTATTGAACAATTTACGTTTCCAGTCGACCTTGAACTTAACCTCTGCCCTTGAATAGTAGAAGTACCATTTCCCGTTCTGTTCCCGGTATTTTGTCCTGTAGGTCGCAATTTCCGGTGTGACTTCCATTCCAAGCGGCTTTTTCTTTATAAATATTGCGGATGCAGCTGCTTTGTCTGAGAGGTTGAACCCGAATTCAGCTTCGGTTATTGCGCTTGATTCCATTTCTATGAAAAGTGTTCCCATGAAAAGAGGCTGGTCAACCGATGGTTTCTGAATGAAATTGATTACATAATGTGGTTTGTCGTCAATTTCTACAACCCCAGTAAGGGAATAATCATAGTATTTCATAGCATCAATTGTAAGGATTGCCTCGGTATTCTTTGCTATGTCGAGCTGAAGAACGCTTGTGGTACCTCCCTGGAGCTTGAACAGGACAGTATCCATTTTTTCAACATCTGAATTTTTCCTGCCCTTGTAGATCCTTGCCCCGTCGAACCTCAGATCATTACTGTAGGGGGCCTTGAAGATCTCAACTACAGCCTCACCTATCGAGACATATGTCCTGTTCTTACGGATGGTTTCCCTGTAGAATGCTGTCATAAGATTGGGGACCGATTCATAGTTCCTGCCGATCTTTGTTATTGCCTTTTCGACAATCGCTTCAGGATCTATCGGCCTTACAACAATTTCCTTGATGGGTATCGGTGCCGTTTCGAGTGAAATAATATTTTTATAACCATTGTCGCGGAGAGAGCTTATAGGGACTACCTTGTTCTTATACCCCAGAAAAGTAACCTCAATATTGTTATTAAGTAATTCCTGACTGATCTTCAAAGTGAATTCCCCGTCAATATTTGTAATTATCCCCACGTTGGATTCCGATACTGCCACGCTGGCAAATACCAGTGCAGTTCCGGTTTCAGAGTCTATAACCTTACCCTTGAGAGTGATAAGGTCCTGTTCTGCCAGCTTTTTCCTGCTTCCCGGTCCGGAACCTGTAACTGTCTGAACTGAGAAAGCCAGCAGAATGATCACTGCAATTGCTGAAATGTTTCTGAATGTTTTCATGGCTTGAGATTATTTGATTTAAAGTAAAAATTTTGATCTTTTTATTAATTATTGTTATCCGGATATAAGACCGCTAAAGGACTATTTTACCCTATGCCATATTGTCGTCATCCTAAAATATTTCGATAACTAAACCTACTGTAGATATCAGGATTATTGGTAAATAAGTTTCCCCTCCTTTTAAAGGAGGGGTGGCCGGGATTTCTGATTTTGAAATGTTTACGATTGTCCTTTCCCGGCCGGGGTGGTTAAAAGCTACCTAGCAAACGGGAATTTATTTCTCCAAATAAAATAAACCACCCCGGCCAGACCATTTATATTTCTGCACATTAGATGATTTTGTGGTCTGGCCACCCCTCCTTAAAAAAAGGAGGGGAAACTTATATACCCAAAACTTCTACTAATGACAACAATTTGTAAATTACACACTAATTGATACTTGCAATGTTGTCATAGCACCTGGCGTGCAAAAGAATTTTGTAGTGAGACTTAGATTGACGGCTATGCTCTATGATCCTTCTGAAGATTATTTTTATATCTTGAATGCGGAATTAAACTTATGGTTAATCCTTTAAAAAAACCTGCTAATCTTGTTTCTGCAGG
>CAYPHL010000044.1:1841-33129 GCA_964410385.1 uncultured Rikenellaceae bacterium
GGGATATGCCGTAATTGTACTTCAGGACTTTATTGGGAAATTAATAGCTGATTACAGAAAATTTTCTTAACTTTTGTAAAAATAACGCCTGATCACTATTAATAATCCTAAAATATGACGCTCTCAGCACTTCTGTTGATTTCATCGCTGCTTATACCCGGATTCTCATCCGGACCGGCGAAGAAGGGACAATCTGGTTCAGGATATGAAGGCATTGCAAGGCTTCCCGGCCTGAATGACAGTGTTACTGTTTACAGGGATGAAAGGGGAATGCCTCATATTTATGCATCCGATGAGCACGATCTTTATCTGGCAACAGGCTACATTTCGGCTCAGGAAAGATTATGGCAGATGGATCTTATCAGGCGTACCACTGCAGGAAGGTTATCAGAGATATTTGGCAAATCCTTCCTTCAGGTCGATATCATTTCAAGGTGTCTGAATATGTCTGAAAAATCAAAACTTATCATACAGAATGAAGATCCGGAGATAATTGCCTGCCTGGAGGCTTATACCGAGGGAGTAAACAGTTACATCTCTTCCTGTAAAAAGCTGCCCTGTGAGTTCAGGATACTTTCCTATAAGCCGGAACCGTGGCATCTGGAAGATATAATCAATATAATTGGTCTGATGGGATGGAGCCTGGGTTCAAGAAATCTGACGTCAGAGCTTTTTAATTATCAGCTTATAAGAAAAGTAGGAGCGGAAAAGGCTTCCTCCCTTATACCCGGCTGGGATATTGAATCGGAAATTGTGTATCCTGATTTTAAGCTTGATGATTCCCTTGTCTCAGAGGTGAAATCTCTTATTTTTTCTTTCGACAGGGTAAAGACTCTTGGTGTACCTTCTTTTTCAGGCAGCAACAACTGGGCAGTCTCCGGTAAAAGGAGTGAAACCGGACTGCCTATCCTTTCAAATGATATGCATCTTTCCCTTAATAATCCTGCTATCTGGATTCAGATGCACCAGGTAATCCCCGGGAAATTAAATGTTACAGGTGTGGCTATCCCCGGTGAACCCTTTGTTGTGGCAGGGCACAATGAAAAAATAGCCTGGGGTATGACAAACCTGATGGTTGATGATGTCGATCTGTATACTGAAAAAATTAATCCGGAGGATCCTGATCAGTACTTTTTTGACGGGGAATGGAAGGAAATGGTAAAAAAGACTGAGATCATCAGCAGCAGGGGAGGGAAGAAGGATACTGTAACGATCAGATATACACACCGGGGACCACTGATCTCAGGATTGCTCAATCTTGATCATGTATCTCCAAAGGTAAAGTGGCTGGGGTACGATTACCTTACAGGGCTCAGGGATCTGGAGGATCTGTCCCTGAGCTTCAGATGGTCGGGTTATGATATCAGTGATGAGGTCAAGGGCATCTATTTGCTCGACAGGGCAGAGGGATGGGATGATTTCCGGTCCGGTATTAAATTCTTCAGGTCGATAAGCCAGAATTTTATTTATTCCGATGCTGAGGGGAACATCGGACTGAACACCGGCGGAGGTATCCCTGTGAGGAAAGGCAATGGTATCCAGGTCAGGAACGGAGAGAATGCCGATTATGACTGGAAGGGATACGTTCCTTTTGAACAGCTTCCATTCAGCTTTAATCCTGAGACCGGTTATGTCTCATCAGCAAATAACAGAACAGCCGGTGAAGATTATCCTTATTTTATCAGCCAGGATTTTGTCGTTCCATGGAGAATAAAAAGGATAAGGGAAATGCTGGATGAAAAGGACCTTTATGGAACCGAAGATTTTAAAAGAATGGTAACTGATCAGCACTCAGTACTGGCAGAATTGCTGACACCTTATATTATTAAGCTTAACGGCAGAAAGGACGAGCTCTCAACCTTTGAGAACAGGATACTTGCAGAAATGTCGGGATGGAATTATAATATGGATAAGTCACTGATTGCACCGACTGTATTTGAATTCTTCAGGATCAGCTTCAGGAAAAACCTCCTTGCTGATGAGCTTGGTGTTCTCTTTGGCCAGTTATATTATATGACGAGCGAATATTATATATATAAAATACTTACTGAAGGTGAGGATGAGTGGGTAGATAATATACTTACTCCTGAGAAAGAAACTCTTAATGATATTGTTATGCAGAGTTTTAAGGATTGTATAGGCAAGATTGTGAAAAAGTACGGAAGAAATACTGAAAGGTGGACCTGGGGTAAGATCCATACTATTGCCTTTATTCATCCCCTGGGATCCGTGAAGATCCTTGGAGCTCTGTACAAGCTTAATTCTGAAGTGTTCCCGGTCGGTGGAAGTGATCACACAGTTTGTCCATATTTTTCTTTTAAGCCGGGATTTTCGGCTTCCCAGGGAGCATCAATCAGAAACATTTATAACACTTCCGACTGGGATGATTCATATTCCGTTCTTCCGGGAGGCATTTCGGGCGTACCCCGGGACGAATTTTACCTTTCACAGATTGAAACTTATCTTGATGGCCGGTTCTACAGAGATTATTTTAGCAGCGATGCTGTAAAAAGGACAGCAAAATATATGATGATTTTTAAACCCTGATTATTAACTTAGCAAAAAAATACCTTCTGATCCATGAAAACGCTTAAGACTATCCTGATTGCCCTGGCAGTAATACTGGCTATCGCACTTATAGCCGGATTAACAATTGTTTCCGGTATCAAAAAAGGTGCGCTTCCTGTTTATAACGGGGAGCTTGTTATAAAGGGGCTTGACCAGGAGGTTACGGTTTACCGTGATGAAAGAGGGATGCCTCATATTTATGCCGCCGGTGAACACGACCTCTACCTTGCAACCGGGTATATAATGGCGCAGGAAAGATTGTGGCAGATGGATCTTATCCGCCGTGCCACTACCGGCAGATTGTCGGAACTGTTTGGTGATGATTACATCGAGACAGATCATTTTCTGCGCAGTCTGGATATGACAGCAAAGTCAAAGATGGTACTGAGCAGCCAGGGGCCCGAGGTAACAGCATGTCTTCAGGCCTATGCCGACGGCGTAAACAATTATATTAATGATGCCGGCAAAAAACTTCCGCCAGAATTTAAAATACTCGGCTATAAACCTGATGAATGGAAGCTTGAGGATATAGCCAATATTATTGGATATATGGGGTGGGATCTTGCATCCGGCAACCTGTCGACGGATATCTTCATTTATAAACTGGTTAAGGAGCTCGGCCCTGAGAAAGCAGGACAGCTTATTCCCGACTGGGAAGCTGTATCTTCAGTAGTCTTTCCTGAATTCAGGCTCGAAGATGAGATCCTGAAACAGGCTCAGTCATTTATTTATTCTCTTGATAAGCTGAAGGCTCTGGGGATAAATTCATTCTCGGGGAGTAATAACTGGGCTGTCTCAGGTTCAAAGACCACTACCGGCAAACCTGTCTTTTCAAATGATATGCATCTTGGTCTGAGCTCTCCAGGGATATGGATGCAGATGCACCAGGTCGTACCGGGGAAGATCAATGTCACGGGAGTTGTTGTACCCGGAGAACCATTTGTGGTCGCCGGGCATAATGAAAAGGTAGCCTGGGGAATGACTAACCTGATGGTGGATGATATAGACCTGTTTGCAGAAAAGATAAATCCGGAGAATGAGGATCAGTATTTTTTCAATGGCGAGTGGCGGAACATGATGATAAGAAGAGAGATCATAAAATCCAAAACCGGCCGTGCAGATACCCTTCTGCTTAAATTCACACACAGGGGGCCGGTTGTTTCCGGTTTCAGGGGTATAAATGATGAAGTACTTACAATGAGATGGTCAGGTTATGACTCAAGTGATGAACTTATGGCTGTCTACAGCATTAACAGGGCTACTGACTGGGAATCGTTCAGGAAAGGAGTCGGTTATTTCAAATCAATTAGCCAGAATTTTGCATATGCCGATGTGAACGGAAATATCGGCCTTGTAACCGGTGGCGGCATTCCGGTCAGAAAAGGATTCGGATCCACAATCAGATCAGGTGAAACGGATGAATTCGACTGGAAAGGTTATGTTCCCGTTGAACAGCTTCCCTTCAGCTACAACCCGGAATCAGGTTTCATTTCCTCGGCAAATAACAAGACTGTCGGAAGTGAATATCCGTATTATATTTCATTCAGGTTCTATGTCCCGTACAGGATCGACAGGATACGGCAGATGATCGGGGAAAAGGAAGTCCTTGGGATTGAAGATTTCAGGAGGATGATCACAGATCAGCATTCCAGCTATGCAGCACTTCTTACCCCTTTCATACTTAAACTTATTGACCGTATAAATGAACTTGAGCCTTTGGAATCCCAGGCGCTTAAAACACTTCAGGACTGGGATTATGATATGGGCGGTAATAAGATAGCTCCGTCGGTCTTCGAATTTTTTACCAGGAACTTTGCCAGTAACCTGCTGGGAGATGAGCTTAATGAACTTTTCAGCCAGCTGCCCGGTCCCATCAAAGATTATTACATATATAAAATCCTGAAAAAAGGCGGAGACCAGTGGGTTGATGATATAAAAACAAGTGCAGTGGAAGATCTTGATGATATAATTCTGAGAAGTTTCAAAGATGGAATCAAAGACCTTTCCGGATCATATGGTAATGATATTACAGCATGGCAGTGGGGTACTATCCATAAAATATCCCTTACTCATCCGATGGGGACAGTAAAGATTCTGGACCGGATCTTTAATTTCAATTCAGATGTGTATGGGGTAGGGGGGAGCAGCCATACTGTGTGCCCTTACACTTACGATGAAGATTTCAAAGTGACTGACGGAGCATCAGAAAGACATATTTACAACACTGCCGACTGGGATGAGTCATATACGGTCCTTCCCACAGGTGCATCAGGGATCCCTGCGAGTGAATTTTACCTGTCGCAGACAAAAACTTATGTAGAAGGGAAATTCTACAGGGATGTGTTCAGTGAAGGGGCAGTAAAAGCGGCAGCGAAGTATACGCTGAAACTTAAACCATAAACTCACCCCCCTGCCCCCCTCTCTGCTACGCAAAGAGGGGATAAGCCCGGATGTTTACTAAAGCTTTCCCCCTCTTTACGGAGTAGAGAAGGGGAATACAAGGGGGTGAGTACATGATGATCTAAACCGTCATAACATCCTTTTCTTTAAGGCTGACAATCTTATCTACCCTGGAATTGTATTCTGTTGTCATCTCCTGGACCTTTTCAACGGCATTTTTTTCAAAATCTTCGGGGAGGCCGGATTTGAGAAGCTCTTTAAGCTCATCATTCGCCCATTTGCGGGCTATCCTGATACTTATCTTTGCAGTCTCACCTTCGTTTCTGACCTGTTTTACAAGCTGATGTCTGCGTTCTTCGGTCAGAGGAGGGATATTTATCCGGATCACTTCGCCGTTATTAATGGGAGTAAGCCCGATATTGGCTGCCATAATAGCTTTTTCGATAGTCCCGAGCATAGATTTTTCCCAGGGCTGAATAAGTATAGTTTTCGGATCGGGAGTGTTTAAGTTCGAAACCTGGTTCAGAGGTGAATTTACACCATAATAAGCCACAGTGATGCCGTCGAGAAGAACCGGTGTAGCCCTACCTGCCCGCAGCCGTGCCAGTTCGTGTTCAAGGTGTTCGATGGCTTTTTGCATCCTGTCCTTAGTTTCTTCTGTTATAAGTTCAACATCTTCATTCATAATGGTTTAATTAACAGGTTATTAATAAATGGCTGCCAGAATAATTCAATTAATCATTTTCTGAAAGTAACAAATTTAATAAAATAGATAAAAACAATCTGTTGTCAGATATAAATAAGTGTTCCTGTTTCTGATCCTGATACCAGATTCATAAGATTTCCCTTCTTATTCATATCGAAGACAATTATGGGCATCCTGTTTTCCCGGCAGAAAGTAAAAGCTGTGGAATCCATCACTTTAAGCCTCCGTGAGATAACCTCTTCGAATGAGATATTATCAAACCGCTGAGCGGATGGATTTTTTTCCGGATCGTCGGTATAAACTCCGTCAACCCGTGTACCTTTGAGGAGTACATCTGCTCCAATCTCGACCGCTCTGAGCGCTGCAGCCGTATCAGTGGTAAAGAACGGATTACCAGTTCCCCCGGCAATAATACAAACAATACCTTTATTCAGATCTTCAAGTACCCGGTCTCTTCTGTACAGCTCTCCCACCGGTTCCATCCTTATAGATGTGAATACTTTTGCATTTCCCCCGCATCGGTTAACGGCATCTTCGAGAGCGATACTGTTAATGACAGTTGCCAGCATACCCATCTGATCGCCTTTGACCCTGTCGAATCCCGATTCTGTACCACTTAATCCGCGGAAAATATTTCCACCTCCTGCCACAACTGCCACTTCGCATTTCTTTTCTGCTACTTCGGAAATCTGCCTGGCATAAATTTCGAGAATGGTTTCATCAATACCATGATCTCCAAAGCCGGCAAGCGATTCTCCGCTAATCTTCAATAATATTCTTTTATACTTCATAGGTAATAACTATCCTGGTAGCTTAATGTATTTATAATGTTTCTTCTCGAATTTATTAAAATAGCTCCCATCCCTCCCGATAGCTATCGGGATTCCCCCACGGAAGGTGATTGCCTAGCCTCCTGCCTTGCGGGACGGGAAAGGGGGTTTACCTGTGATGAATAGCGACGAAAATAACAAAAAAAATGGCGCCATGATGCGCCATTTTTAAATTGAATCATAAACCTGGTTCAGATATTCAATGTGAATCTTTTGAATGCAGTAACTTTAAGAGTACTATCGGCAGCTTTAAGATATTGACCGACAGTCTGTTTGTTGTCCTTAATAAAGTCCTGGTTCACAAGTGTACTGTCTTTATAGAATCTGGCAAGTTTGCCTTCGGCTATTTTACCGAGCATAGCTTCGGGTTTTCCTTCCCTTCTTGCCTGTTCCCTGCCGATCTCGAGTTCCTGGTCTATTACGGATTGCGGAACGTCAGCTTTGTCGACAGCCACAGGGTTCATTGCTGCCACCTGCATAGCGATATCTTTATAAAGCTGCAGGTCTGCTCCGGCTTTGGAGAAACCAACCAGGGTGGCGAGTTTGTTCCCGGGATGAATGTATGCCTGAACATATTGTGCATCGATCTTGTCAAAATATGAAAGGTCGAGTTTCTCACCTATAATACCTATATATTCAATTACTTTTTCACCGACTGTAACGCCGTCCATCGGAAGTGCTTTAAGTTCTTCGAGGTTTGAGGGACCGGAAGCAAGGGCAATATCAAGTATCTTATTGGCGAATCCTATAAATTCGGCATTCTTGGCAACGAAATCGGATTCGCTGTTCAGTACTATCATGTATCCTTTTTTACCATCGGAAGACACTCTGGCAAGTACAACTCCTTCTGTGGCCTCCCTGTCAGCCCTTTTATTTGCAACGGCCTGACCTTTTTTACGGATAATCTCAATTGCTTTATCAAAATTCCCATCAGCTTCCTCAAGAGCTTTTTTACAATCCATCATTCCTGCAAGTGTAACACGTCTCAGTTTTGCAACGTCTGCAGCGCTTATTGTAGCCATCTGATCTTATTTTTAATTAAAATTAATTACAAATTCTATTCTTCTTCTTCAGTATCCTCGTCAGTAGTTTCCGAAGCATCTTCTTCTTCGGAGGCATCTCCTGCAAGTTCTTCTTCATCAGCTTCTTCCTCGTCCACATCTTCTTCCTCTTCAACGATAGCTTCTATCAGTGAAGCAGGTATATCTTTGGTTTCAAGCTCTTTTCTGATGATTTTCTTATCTTTTGTACCGGGTTCCTTATCTTTCTCCAGTTTTCTTTCGTTGAGTCCTTCCTCAATAGCTTCGCAAAGAATATCTGTGATGAGGGATATGGATTTAGAGGCGTCATCATTTGCAGGGATCGGGAAGTCAATCTCTGTTGGATCGGAGTTTGTATCGACCATTGCAAATACCGGGATACCGAGACGTTTTGCTTCCCTGACTGCAATATGTTCCTTGCACACGTCAACAATAAACAGTGCTGAAGGGAGTCTGGTAAGATCAACAATACTTCCCAGGGTCTTTTCAAGCTTTGCTCTCTGGCGGGTCACCTGTAGCTTTTCACGTTTTGACAGGTTTGAAAAGGTCCCGTCGGTTGCCATTTTATCTATTGATCCCATCTTTTTGACAGCCTTGCGGATAGTCGGGAAATTTGTAAGCATACCTCCCGGCCACCTTTCAGTAACATAAGGCATATTTACTTTCTTAACTTTCTCGGCAACTATCTCTTTGGCCTGCTTTTTTGTAGCGACAAACAATACTTTCTTGCCCGACCTGGCAATATGTTTCATTGCTGATGCTGCTTCGTCAAGCTTGACAATTGTTTTTTCAAGGTCAATGATATGTATCCCATTGCGCTCCATAAAGATATAAGGAGCCATTGCAGGGTTCCATTTTCTTTTCAGATGTCCGAAATGTACTCCGGCATCAAGTAATTGTTTAAAATCTGTTCTTGGCATTTATAAATATTTAAGTTTACATTCTTTAACAATCAATTGCAGAGTAGTTCCGCCCTGCGGAAGTCTTTGCAATTTAGATACTAAACTTGCTCTCAGCAGATCCTGCAGCCAGTGTCTAACGTTTGCTGAACTGGAATCTTTTGCGTGCTTTGGGTCTTCCCGGTTTCTTCCTTTCAACCTCGCGGGGATCGCGGGTGACAAAACCATTAGCCTTAAGTGATGTCTTATTTTCAGCATCTACCTTTACAAGGGCTCGTGTAATACCGAGGCGGACAGCTTCAGCCTGACCTCTTTCGCCACCGCCCTCAAGGTTGACTGTAATATCATATTTATCAGCAGAATTGAGGAGAAGAAGTGGCTGGGTAACTACATACTGAAGTATGTCGGATCCAAAGTAATCCTTGTAATCTTTCCCATTGATAGTGATATTGCCTTTCCCGTCATTTAAATATACTCTGGCAACAGCTGCTTTTCTTCTTCCAAGGGCATTGATCGATTCCATATCTGTGCTATTCTTGTATTAAAGTTCAATTTTCTTAGGTTTCTGGGCTTCATGCGGATGTGATGAACCGGTATAAACATACATGTTCTTGAATATAGCCCTGCCCAGACGGTTTTTTGGAAGCATACCCCTCACTGCATTTTCTACCAGTCCGATGGGATTCTTTTTTAACAGCTCTTCGGCAGTTGTAAATCTCTGTCCGCCCGGATACCCTGTATGCCTGACATACTCTTTACCTGACCACTTGTCACCAGTCAGCTCAACTTTATCGGCATTGGTAACGATCACATAATCACCACAATCGACATGAGGAGTAAAATTGGTTTTGTGTTTCCCCCTCAGCATGCTGGCGACAACTGTTGCAAGCCGCCCCAGAACTGCTCCTTCTGCATCTATAATCACCCATTCCTTGTTCACAGTTGACCTGTTGGCCGATACTGTTTTATAGCTTAAGGTATCCACTTGTTTTATTTTTATTGTTTGAACTTCAGTTTTTCTTAAATAACCCGCTGAATTTCGGGATTGCAAAAATACAACATATTTATTAAAAAAAAAGAAATTGAAAGAATTTATTACGGTGTGCAAAACTAAGTTTATTTTTACATGCTTTTCCATAAGGGAGGGATTATTTTATTTGAGATGGGAAATGACCGGTTTTTTCTTGAGCAAGCTATAAGAATTGCCGCTGATGGCATAAAAGAAGGCGGAGGGCCATTCGGAGCCTTAATTACACGCCGGGGCAGGATCATTGCCGGGAGTAATAACAGGGTTGTTCTTTCGCACGATCCGACGGCTCATGCAGAGATGATTGTTATCCGGAAAGCTTCAGAATTACTGAAAACTCATGATCTTTCAGGATGTACTCTCTACACTTCATGTGAACCCTGTCCGATGTGTCTGGGTGCCGTTTACTGGGCTGGTATAAGGAAAGTAGTTTATGCCTCCGACAGGATAGATGCTGCAAATGCAGGATTCAGTGATAAATTCATTTACGACGAAATTATACTCAATCCGTCGTCCAGAAAAATTAAATTCATCCGTTCTGAAGATTGCAACGGAGATATTGTTTTCAGAAAATGGAATGAATTTGAGGACAAAATCGCTTATTGAAGCTTAGATGGGGCAAAGATTGATGACAGATTTTTTTATCCGCGACGTTCTCGTTGTTGCTCCCGGTCTCATCGGGAAAAATATAGTTACAGGAAATATGGATATAGGGTTTCAGAAGTTCATGATCACTGAAACAGAAGCCTATAACGGTATAGATGATAAGGCCTGCCATGCAAGCAGGGGAGAAACCCCGAGGAACAGGATTATGTTCGGAGAAGGTGGAAAGATTTATGTATATTTTGTATATGGCATGTACTGGATGCTTAATTTCGTTACTGCACCTGCGGGAATACCACAGGCAGTACTTATAAGGGGCATTGAAGGATTCAACGGCCCGGGGAAACTGACAAGGGCACTGGGGATAGACAGATCATATTATGGTGAGGATCTTTCAACATCCGCCCGGATATGGGTTGAAGATAATGGTGTTAAGCCTTCCTATAAAACCGGGCCCAGAATAGGGATAGATTATGCCGGTGAAATCTGGAAGAATAAACCCTGGAGATATTATATATAATAAGTTTCATTTCCTCATTTTTTTCCGTTATTTGTTAAGCAAATTAAACAAAACGATCATTTATGAATTCAGTATGGGGTACCTTCCGCCGCTGGAATAATATTACAGGCTGGTTTATGTTCGTTTTTTCGGCGACCATTTACCTGCTTACGGTCGAACCCACAGTAAGTTTCTGGGACTGTGGTGAATTCATTCTTTCAGCATTCAGACTTCAGGTTGGTCATCCTCCGGGGGCACCGCTCTTCATAATGCTGGGACGCGCTGCCACACTCTTTGCCGGCGGTGACGCATCCAATGCCGCATTGATGGTAAATGCACTTTCAGGAATATGCAGTGCATTTGCAATTATGTTCCTTTTCTGGACAATAACCCACCTTGTAAGGAGAGTAATTGTAAAGAATGGCGCTCTTGAATCAGAACACATTCTCCCTGTGATCTTCAGCGGAATTATCGGGGCACTGGCATATACATTTACCGATACCTTCTGGTTTTCAGCTGTTGAAGGCGAATTATATGCCCTCTCATCACTCTGTACTGCCATTGTTTTCTGGGCAATGCTTAAGTGGGAGGAAGAAGCTGCCGAACCACATGCAGGAAGGTGGATAATACTTGCAGCATATATAATAGGTCTGGCGCTCGGAATTCACAGGCTCAATCTGCTTGTGATACCGGTCCTCGTCCTGGTTTTCTATTTTAAGAAATTTGAGGTAACAGGACGCGGGATTATCACAGCCCTTGCAGTGGCAATTCTGATTCTCGGTACACTTGTATTTATAATGATCCCTGGAGTGCCAAAAGCAGCCGGCTGGTTTGAACTGTTCTTCATCAATGTTCTGGGTATGCCATATAACAGCGGCCTGCTGATTTTTGTTGCTGCCGTTGGTGCCCTGCTGGTTCTCGGCATCAGATATACAATGAATAAAAAGAATCTGGTCCTTAATTATATTGTCACCGCGCTTACAGTTATAATGATCGGTCATACATCATTTGCAATGATAATGATCAGATCTTCCGCCCGTCCTCCGATGAACCAGAATAATCCTTCGGATATATTCTCACTTGCATACTATATAAATATGCAGCAGTATGGGAGTTCCCCGAAATTCTTCGGACCATATTACAGCGCACCGGCAATTGATGTCAGAAAAGTGATCTCGGGTTATAATAAGGTCGGCGGGAAATATGAGCCTTATCACCATCCTGAGTATGATTATGACGGCAGGTTTGAGACAATTTTCCCCCGGATGTACAGTCCCGATCCGGATCATGAATCTGCATATGAATTCTGGGGCAGGGTAAAAGGAAGGCGATATACTTTAGGTTCCGGATCAGGAAGGGAGACAATAGTCTGTCCGACCTTCGGAGAAAACCTGCGCTTCTTCTTCAGGTATCAGACCGGTTTTATGTACCTGCGGTATTTCATGTGGAATTTTTCCGGACGTCAGAATGATATCCAGGGTAACGGTAATAAGATCCACGGGAACTGGATAAGCGGAATAAAATTCCTGGATAATGCCAGGCTTGGAGATCAGGATCTCCTGCCGGCAGAGCTGAAAGATAATCCCGGAAGGAACAGGTATTTCATGCTTCCGTTATTGATAGGCATTGCCGGTTTAATATGGCAATACAGAAAAGACAGGAAAGGACTGGCATTGGTATTAACATTTTTTCTTATGACCGGCCTTGCCATCATTTTCTATCTTAACCAGAGCCCCAATCAGCCACGCGAAAGGGATTATGCATATGCCGGATCATTTTACGCTTATGCGATCTGGATCGGGACAGGGTTTATGCTGGTATATGAACTCCTGAAGAAATTCTTGCAAAACAGGGTGGCCGGCATAATAGCTTTTGTTATTCTTCTTCTTGCATGTCCTCTGCTTATGGCATTTGAGAACTGGGATGATCATGACAGATCGGGGCGGTACACAGCAAGAGACATAGGGGCCAATTATCTTGAATCATGTTCTCCCAACAGCATCCTTTTCACATACGGGGATAATGATTCCTTCCCGCTCTGGTATGTTCAGGATGTTGAGGATATAAGAACAGACGTAAGGGTGGCTAATCTGAGCTATCTCCAGGCAGGCTGGTATATAGAAATGATGATGCAGAAAGCTTTCAAATCCGATCCGCTTCCCTTTACACTCGGACCGGAGAAATACCGTGAAGGACTGAGGAACCAGCTCCCGGTAAGCTCAAGGATAGGAAAACCCATTAACATTAACGAGATAATAAGGTTTGCAGGTATGGATGACCGGAAATATCAGATCGATCTTTCCGGCAGAAATGATTTTGTCAATTATATACCGACAAATCAATTACTTATCGATGTGGATTCATCTGTCGTGCTTTCGAACGGTACAGTAAAAGAATATTTCAGGGACAGGCTGCTTTCACCGATGATCTGGGAATTTACAGGATCTGATGCATTCAAGGACGACCTTGCGATAATGGATCTCATTTCAACAGGCAAATGGTCACGGCCATTATATTTCTCGACCACAGTACCTTCATCACAATATAACGGCCTTGAAAAATTCTTTGTTCAGGAAGGTATGGCTTACAGGATAGTGCCCATTGAAACCGGTGAGAATGAAGAGGGTGATTTCGGGATCATAGATCCTGTTGTAATGTATGATAACATGATGAATAAGTTCAGATGGGGAAATGCAGGGGATCCATCAGTTTACCTTGATGAGAACAACCGCAGGATGTTCAGTAATTTCAGGAGGCTCTTCGGGAACCTGGGAAAGGAACTGCTGACAGCAGGTGATACAGTAAAAGCGGTTGAGGTTGTCCGCAGAGGCCTTGAAATAGTGCCTGCCACAAAACTTCCGAATGATTTTTTCAGCGTGGGACTTGCAGAAGTACTTATAAGGTCCGGCCAGAAAGAAGAGGCCAATAAGCTTATCGGAGATATAATCAATTATTCAAAGGAGTATCTTGAATATTCGATTTCGCTCGATCCCGCAGGCCGATATGGTCTCGACTACCCCACCGGTATCAATATGCAGGCTCTTCTCGATATTTACAGGATGGCAGTGAATCTGGACGATAAAGATCTGATATCCGTATCTGAGGCCGTCATAGGAAGGTATTATGAAAAACTCTATTCCCGTTAGAGGCCTGACATGAGGTTTTTCACAATCTCAATGTTTGCCCGGATTATCTATCCCGGAGCCTTGTTCAGGGTAAAAACAAAGGACAAGGTCCTGTGCCTTACTTTTGATGACGGACCTGATCCGGATTCAACTCCGGAACTGCTTGATATACTTCAAAGGTATAATATAAAAGCAGCGTTTTTCTGCAATGGCAGGGCTGCCGAACTATATCCTGATCTGATCCGGAAGATCAGAATGCAGGGGCATGTGGTCGGAAACCACGGATATAATCACCTTAACGGATGGGGCACTTCCCTGAAGGATTATTGCAGGGATGTTGATAAAGCGGTACCGTTCACTTCGGGAACAATATTCCGGCCGCCATACGGACTTTTACGTATTAACCAGTACAGAAAGCTCCGGAATACCTTTAAAGTAGTTTTCTGGGATGTGATGCCCTATGATTTTGACAGGGATTTTGAACCTGCAAGATCGCTGAGAATACTTTATAAAAGAATAAGACCGG
Source organism: uncultured Rikenellaceae bacterium (assembly GCA_964410385.1). Classification (GTDB taxonomy): domain Bacteria; phylum Bacteroidota; class Bacteroidia; order Bacteroidales; family VadinHA17; genus LD21. The sequence goes on from CAYPHL010000044.1 coordinate 16,065, forward strand.
GTTCGGTTATTGTTTTGCACGACAGCCAGGAATCGGCTTCAAGGGTCTTCCTTAATGAATTTCTCGAAGGATCATTCAGGAAAGGCTATGCTTTTACCTGCACAGGCTTGCAATGATAATTTTTAATAGTCCGCACAGGGTTTTGATTTTAATGCTGAAATACTAATTTTGAAATACCTTAATATTTCCGTAAATGAATATTCTGATTCTGGGTTCAGGGGGAAGGGAACACGCCCTTGCCTGGAAACTTTCGCAAAGCAAAAAAGTAAGCAGGATCTTTACAGGACCCGGTAATGCAGGTACTGCAATGATCGGCACCAATCTTGGTATAGATCCCTGTAATTTTGATCAGGTAAAGAGAGCCGTTATTGATAGTAATGCAGGAATGGTTGTTGTCGGACCGGAGGCTCCGCTTGTCGCCGGCATCCATGATTTCTTCCTTAAGGATAATGTACTGAAAGATATTCCGGTAATAGGTCCTGACATGTCTGCCGCACGACTTGAGGGAAGCAAGGATTTTGCAAAAGGATTTCTTGTACGGCACAGGATTCCGACAGCAGTTTACAGGACTTTTACAAAATCGGAAGCTGGCGGGGTACGACATTTCCTCAAGACACTTCAGAGCCCCTATGTTGTTAAGGCTGACGGTCTTGCTGCAGGGAAAGGAGTGTTGATAATTGATGATATTGACGAAGCAGAAAATGAAGTGTATGCAATCCTTGACGGCAAATTCGATGAAGCGGGGACTAAGGTGGTTGTGGAGCAATTTCTGCGGGGGATTGAATTGTCGGTATTTATAATTACCGACGGTAAATCATGGAAGCTGCTCCCCGAAGCAAAGGATTACAAGAGGGTTGGTGCAGGTGATACCGGGTTAAACACTGGCGGCATGGGAGGGGTTTCTCCTGTTCCCTTTGCCGGTAAAGAGTTCATGGAGAAGGTAAAGACAAGGATCATCGACCCGACTATGATGGGTCTTGCGGAAGAGGGTATAACATATAAGGGATTTTTATTCTTCGGATTGATTAATTCAGGGGGTGATCCGTTTGTAATTGAGTTCAATGCGCGGCTTGGCGATCCCGAATCGGAAGTTATTATCCCCAGGATCAGTTCCGATCTTTTTGACCTGCTGGAAGGTGTGGCAGCAGGCGATCTGTCAGAACGAACTCTTGTGACGGACGACAGATTTGTCACTACAGTGATGCTTGTTTCCGGTGGTTATCCGGGTAGCTTTGAAAAAGGGAAAGTAATTTCCGGAATTGACAAAACAAGTGATTGTGTTGTGTTCCATGCAGGAACAAAAATTGATGGAAACAAAGTTGTAACATCGGGGGGCAGGGTAATGGCAGTCAGTTCCTGGGGAAGGACTATGCCTGAAGCACTCCGGGGTTCATATCGCAATACTGCTCTTATTTCATTTGAAAATATGTATTACAGGAAAGATATAGGATTCGATTTGTAAAACAGATGATCTCAAGATTATTCAGAGGGACGGGACCGGGAGTATTATTCCTTATAATTGTAATGCTCATATTACTTTGGATCAGTGCCTTTATTAATCCGCGGATTCAGCCTTCATCTGTATATGAGATCAGGTCAATGCCGTTATACAATATTGCCGGACTGATTGCAGGCAGCAGCCCCCGCGCTGGAGTGATCTTTTCATTTATAATCCTTGCTGTAATGCTTTTTCTTCTTGTGAATTTTAATACTTCGGTTTTTTTTATCGGTGAACGGACTTTCTTACCTGCAGTATTTTTCACCCTGTTCAGCGCTGTTATGCCATCACTTCAGGTAATGAATCCTGTTCTTCCTTCAGCCGTGTTTCTCACTATGGCACTGAAAAGGATAATGGAGGCTTACCGAAAACCAGGAACAGCATTTAATTTTTTTGATGCAGCCCTTCTGATAAGCACAGGGTCTCTGTTCTATGCAAATATGATATGGTTCGGATTGCTAGTGTTCATAGGTATTGCTTTGCTCAGAACAGGGAATATTATTGAAATATTCACCCCGGTCATAGGGCTCCTGACCCCATATATTTTCCTTTACGGAATTTACTACGTACTTGGAATGAATATTGTGGAACTGTCGGATGATATACGAGAGAATTTGTTTGCCGGCTCTCCCGGAACAATACTTTCAAGGCTGGAGATTGTCGCGCTTGTCATATCCGGATTAATGATACTGTCGGGTATTGTTTATCTGGCACAACATATTAATTCAATGAAAATTAAATCGAGGAAGACTTTTTATCTTCTGTTGTGGGGATTGTTTATTTCTGTTGTTCTTTATATTGCCCTTCCTTCTGCTTCGGCTGAACTTCTCTGGGTAATAGCGATCCCGGCCTGTTATATACTGGCAAATCATTATATAAATATAAGGAAACGGATAATTCCGGAGATATTTTTTGCCGGATTTATGCTGATGGTTATAATTATTCAGGCGCTCAGCCTTTTTTAGCCGGTCATTTTATCATTGAGACAACACCAACTCCTGAGCCTTTCAGGCCTCCCGAAAAATCGTAGCTCAGCTGGTATATGCCGCTTTTGTTGCATATGAAATCGATAAATGAATATGTTTTCCCGGTTTTCTGGTCAAATGATGAAAGGACTACATTATTGGCATCATCTTTAAGGTTAAAATAAAGCTTTCCTTCCGAATCTTCGGAATTACACATTGAGAATCTGTATTTTGTATTTTTCCAGAGCGACATTTGTGCCCTGAATCTTGGTTCTCCGTTCTCGGGACCTTTTCCGAGCTGCACTCTGAAATCTTTCAGATACCTGGCGTCGGGGCCGGCATTCAATATACATTTGCTTACCATTGGGTCAGATGATTGGCCGTAAGTCATTATTCCCATGGCAATTAACATAAAAAGAGCTGTCAGATATATCTTCATATTAATTATTTATAACCAGCCTGTCACGGATATTCCTTGTAACCTCTGTTATTGCTGCCAGTTGGGCATCAGTCATCTCTACGTTACTTGTTTCGGTCTGCTCAACTACAAGTCCTCCATTCTTCTCAACGCTTACAGGTTCTCCGAGTGTATAAGTTATTTTTACTTCCCTGTATTTTTCCTTTATGTCCTGAAGGTATTTGCATAGTGAATCAAATTCACTGTCGCGTGTACAATAGGGTGAGGCCAGCATTATCAGGTCGTTGAGAATGATCTTTTGTTCACCTATCCGGTCTTTCAGTATCGGATCCGGATATTGCCGGGCAACCTGTGTGGCGAGGTGCTGACCTTCAAGCCAGACGCCGATTATCATAAGCGCCGAAAGATGTCCCCTGTCATTTTCTCGCAGGTATTTATCAATCTGATTATATGAATCTATTGATAAAAACAGCAGGGAATCGAGATTTGATTTATTGAGTGACAGTTTTTTAAGTGCCTCAAAATCAAAAAACTGACCTACTTTAAGTCCTTCAGCAAGCTTCCTGATGTCCGAAAGTATGTTTATGGACGTTCCGGTCTTTTCATACATGTTCAGGTAACCCAGGTCAGCTCCAAGAATTCCCAGGGCAAGAGCTTTGTCAAAAGCCGTGGGTTGATTGTTGGCATCAACTGATGATGCCAGATAATCGGGTGAGAACGGAACGGATAATGTTTGAAGGAGGTTTGCGATCTCAACCGGTGAGGCAATATTCCTCGAGATATCAGCAATAGCTTCAGCGCTCAGTTTCTCAGCTTCACCAACAGGAACCGAATCGGCTTCGGGAAATACAAATTCCGAAGAATTCTTCGATGAGTTCCTGCAGGCATAAACAAGAAAAAGTGCAATAAACAGAATTAATACAGACTTTCCTTTCATCAGGGTACATTGATTAATGCAAATATATAAAAAACTTCTAAACTATTTACTGATCAACCGCTTTCGGATCTTAAATTCTTCAATTATCATAACCGCCCTGGCCGGCAGATTAAGATACAGGATAATATAAAGGAGCAGGGTACCTGCTAAAATTACACCGATATTAAACCTGAAAGTATCTGTATTCCTGCCAAGGAAGTATTTTGACGGGGCATAAAAATGGGTCCTGAATGCCATTGCTCCTTCATTAAAAGGATCGAGGTAAACAGGATCAATATTCTGGATGATTGAATTTTTATGAATGAGCATTTTATTCTGCTCATAGTATTTGGTAACAATCTGTTCGAGTTCATAATTATAATATTCGTCCTTCAGGCTGTTAAGCCTGCCTGCGTTCAGATTGTAAAACCTGTCCCGCGTGTTATTTGCCTTATTGAATTGTTCCCTGAAGATGCCATCCACCTTACTGAGGTAGGCAAGGGATGAATCAGCTGCTGTCTGACTGAAGTTCCCGCGTGTAAGAGAGTTTAAATACCGGAACCCGGGAAGAGAATAAAGGCTGCTGATCTTAATCAGTTCGTTTTGAAGAAGGGAAAAGCAGTCATAATTTCTTCCTGCCGCAAATTTTTCTTTACCCTCCTGCACGTCTCTGCCGGTGGTCCTGAATTCATAAAGGCAATCGGATAATGCTCTTTTAAGTTCGGGAATCCGGTAAACCCTGTTGAAATCCGATTCGCTGATTTTCTTCTGGAGGGAGTAATATGTTTCATGTTCGCGGTCGTACCGGGTCTGGCTGAACCGGTTATCCCTGAATTGTGACACCATCAGCGCTTCATAAGTCCACCTTGTGGGCATGAACTCAGCTATAAGCGGTACTTTTTCTGCATTTCCTATAACCCTGTTAAGCTTATCGAAAGGGAACATGGCGCCACTTAAGACCATCATAGGGATTATCAGCAGGGGGATAATTATATAAATTGTTATAGCCGAGTTAAATGCTGAGGAAATATTGAGCCCGATCATGTTTGCACAGAATGATGTAGAAAATAATGCCAGCCAGTAGTTAAAAAATAATCCTTTTACACCAAGTACCGGGTTTGCAATTGCCAGGAAAAGTAGTGACTGGATTGCAGATATCAGTACCATTATGCTGACCTTGGAACCCAGATAGCTTGTCCTGCTGAGATTCAGGAAACGCTCCCTTTTCAGAATGTTCCTGTCGCGGAAGATCTCCTCTGCACTTATTGTAAGCCCCAGGAACAATGACACAATGATGCTCATGAAAATATAGATGGGGATATTATCATTCTCTGCAAAAAGATACTTATCTGAACCCGGATCAGGAATATACCTTATTATAAAAGACAGAATAAGTCCGAGTACAGGAGCTTCAAGCAGGGTGAGTGTCAGATATTGCCTGTTGGCTGCTTTGCTTTTAATGTCACGCGTGAAATAGATCCGGAATTGTTTCAGCCTGCCCGGTCTGTTGAGATCGCTATGTGGTTTTTCTACCTGTTCGGGCTCGTCAGTTACAGGATGACTCTTCCTGTAAATGTCAGCCCATTCAGCCGGTAATGTTTTTCTTTTTTCGGTATACTTCCCGAACTCATCAACTACCTGTGATTCAATAATATTAAAAATCGCCTCTGTTTCAACGTTACCGCACGAAGGACACTCTCCAAGTTTTGAGTTTATCCGGGCATCAAGAGTTTTGAACCATGTGACGGCATCGATTGGATTTCCGTAATATGCCATACACCCTTCCTGATCCATGATCAGGATCCTGTCGAACATTTTGAAGATCTCGGATGATGGCTGGTGGATTACCGTGATGACCAGTTTCCCCTTCAGGGTCAGATCTCTCAGCAGGTCCATCAGTATTTCAGAATCCCTCGATGATAGCCCTGATGTAGGTTCATCAAGGAACAGAACGGAAGGCTCCCTGATAATTTCCAGGGCGATATTGAGTCGTTTTCTCTGGCCCCCGCTGATCACTTTATTATATGGTGATCCTACCTTAAGGTCTCTTTTTTCAAAAAGTCCCAGGTTCATCAGTGTGCGGTCAACAAGTTCCGTTATTTCCTTAACTGTCTTGTCCTTAAAACAGAGGGACGCAGCAAAAAACAGGTTATCAAAAACTGTCAGATCCTCGTTCAGTAAGTCATCCTGGGGAACGTAGCCCATAATACCTTCCAGAGCCTTGCTATCCTTATCAACATCCAGCCCGTTTATTCTGACTGATCCTCGGGAGGGTTTCTGTATACCTGACAAAAGATTGAGAAGAGTTGTTTTTCCTGATCCGCTGCCTCCCAGTATCCCAATAAGCTGGCCTTCCTGTGCATTAAAGCTTATATCATCAACTGCAGGGTGACCTTCAACAAAAAAATATGAAAGGTTAATGACCCGGAACGATAGTTTGTTGATTATTGAGCCTGAAAGATACCTTGAACTTATATCGCTGTAATATACAGGATAACCCTGTGCCGATCTTATTGAACCTCCCCTGGGGAAAGTATATATCTGCCCCGGACTGATCGGAAGGCCATTCATGCTCATCTGGTCTTCTGATATATATTTGACGAACAACAGATCAACACTTGAAATCCGCAGACAAAATATGGTTGCCTCCTTGTTGCCGGCGGTCATATACTTAGCTGTATTGCACTCCGGACATTCCGGAAAAAAAGCCATGATTGAAGGATCTTTGATCTCTTCAGGGTTATCATTTCTGACGAACTGTTGTATAGACTCAAATTCTCCGGTTGTAATATTAAATACTTCAGCAACAGTATTTATTATATTCATTCTTTGTGGAGTGAAGCGCCTGTCGGAGTTAACCAGTTCGAAGAGGCGCATCAGTACAATTACTTTCTGCTCCCGGTTCAGGGTCTTGTTGATCTGTTTACAGATTCCCAGAATTTTGACGGAATCTTTCACGGAAGGAGTGGCCGGGGTATTAGTTCCGGAATGTTTTTCCACCACCGGCCCGGCATGTTCATCGAAAAGAGCCAGATATTCCTTTACATTTTCACTTGTAAGCTGTTTTGTAAGGAAGTTAAGGACATAATCACGCTCATCAATTATCATACCCCCGTCCTGCTTGACTATCAGGGCAAATAATTCCATCAGCGCCTTGAGGATTTCTTCACTCATCGATACCGGATGCTTCTATCAATTGCAGACGCATCTAAGGTATAAAAACTATTTCTTTTTAGAAGGATGTTTTACGAATTTTCTTTGTATCCAGCCCGGAGTAATGGATGCACCTATTATAAGGTAAGGATAATAGCTGATTATTCTCCAGATAATTGTAATTGCCAGAGCAATTCCTCCGGCATATGCCGGGTCGGCAGGAATTGCATCAGTGATATACCGGCCGAGTATCACTTCAGCAAATCCGCTTCCTCCCGGAGTCGGGCTGATGATCATCATGATCCAGGTTACCAGCTGTCTGGCAAATATCAGCAGGTGATCCGACACTGCAAAGAATGCTACCAGGATAGCATTTATAACAAAATATCTCGATGTCCAGGACAGAAAGGTTGCAGTAAAGGCTTTTAACCAGAATCCGGCAGGCTTCTTTTTAAGCTCCAGGGAGCTGGAGATAATGTCATCTCCTGCTTTCCCGGCAGACATTTTCCACCTTCTCAGAACTGGAAGGCGGAAGATATAAAGGAGTGTTTTCTTAATCTTGCCGGGATCGACAAAAAGTCCGTACCCTACAAATAAGACCCAGGCAAGAATGATAGTATAACCGATAGCTGACACGATAATGAGGTTGTTCAGCAAAGCGGGACCGGTTCCCTGAAGTGAAGTTGTAAAAAGGACATCCTTTCCAACGATGAGCAGTATAAGCGGGAACATAATTACAAAATACAGTTCATCCAGAAATGATGTTGCCAGCACTATTGAAGTGCTCCTTCCCACACTAATCCCCTCCTTGTGTATAAAGACCACAGCTACAGCTGTTCCCCCGACTGTTGACGGAGTTATGGCTGATGTAAATTCCCACAGCATGATAACCCTGAATGCCTGCTTCCAAGTGAGATCATTTTCTGATAATATTCTGATCCTTATAATGTATCCAAGATCTCTCCCGATCATGAAGCACCATGCAATAAAAATCCATAGCACTGACCACAAGTTAACGTGCAGGTGGCTGAGGACATCCATATTGACTTCCTTCGAGATGAGCCATGCCACAACACCCAGACCTATCAGGATGGGGATGATGATCCTGCCCGGCTTAAGCCGGCGAACAAGTTCAAAATGATTGTCCTCACTCATTATTCAGGCTATATTTCCTTCCATTCAAAGATATATTTCCCGCTGCCGGTCTCCTGTACTGCGAGATCATTTGGATATTCCCTTCCATTCATTCTGAAACTTTTAACATTTCCGGGGATTACAATTTTAGCAGTGCTTCCGACAGGGATTACAACTTCCATAAAAAAGAGATCATTTTCCTTCCTCCAGTTTACCGAAATGGTTCCAAAAGGAGTCTCTTTTGTTGTATTTGCCCAGGATATTTCTTCCGGAATCTGAGGATCGATTATAAGGTTCCGGAAAGCTTCGGTCCCGTCACTTCTTATACCTCCTGCTGCCTGGTAGAACCATGACCCTATACCGTTATAACAATTATGGATCCTGCTTCTGTTCCCGTTCCAGTGCTCCCAGGTTGTTGTTGCACCATTACGGAGCATATACAGATATCCCGGGTAGTCTTTCTTAAGTAACATTGAACAGAACAGATCCGCTTCCCGGTTCTTAACAGCCCACTCGGTGAAAACGGGTATTCCGACAAGTCCCAAAGCCAAATGCCCGTTATGTTTATTCATTATCAGATCCCTGAGATTATTTTTGATTTTTCCGGTCAGACTATCAGGAACAATCCCGGCCAGCATCGGATATGTCAGATCTATCTGTGATCCGCTGCCGTAAGATGCTTTTTCAGGAGAATAGAACTTTGAATGAACAAGTTCACGTATTTTTTCTTTTTTTGAAAGGTATTCGCCGGCATCACCTTGTTTCCCTAGTCTTTCTGCAATTTTCTGCATAGTCTCATAGCATATGGTCATGAAGCAGTTGTTCACAAGATCGACTGATGCCGGGTCAGTCTGATCGGTACCCTCAGGTACAGCCCAGTCGCCAAGATACCAGTTCCTGTAGTCTGTATCGGGCCATCGCTGAAGAAGACCTTCGGGTGAATATTTTTCAGCGTATCCAAGCCAAAGCTGCATAACCGGATAGTATTTTTCAAGGATCCTTATATCGCCGTAATTATAATAAGTTCTCCATGTTGCAGTAATTATGAAGCCACACCAGTATGGTCCTCCTCCGGCAGGGTAAGGATTTGGAGCTGTATGCGGCATTCCTCCGTCATCACGTATGCAATCGGCCCAGGCCTGCAGCCAGTTTGAATAAAGAGGAGCAAGATCGAACATTATCTGTGCAGTCTCTGTCGAAGCATTTCCGTCACCCCCATAACCAAGCCTTTCAATCTGAGGACAATCGACAAGATATCCTCCCAGGCTGAGGCAGCGGAGCGTGTAATTGATCATGTCGTGTATCTCATTGATCTCATTGCTGGAACATTTGAAGGTTGAAGCGGGCCTGTAATCCGTATGGATAAGATGACCGGCAATATTTCCCGGTTCCGGCATTGTTCTGAGATTGGAGATCTTAATATATCTGAAGCCATGATAGTTGAATTTATTACAGAAAGTTTCATTCTGTGAACCGGCGGAGATAAAGATATCAGTCTGATCCTGATCTGCAGTATTCCCTTTATCATCAAGGTGGTCACAATACTCCATAACTATTTTTTCTCCGGGCTTTAGCCGGGGGAATTTTATTTCAGCATATCCTGTGAGAGTGGTGCCCATGTCGGCAAGCCATGTGGTATCATTAATCCTGTCAACTGAAACAGCCGTGATTGTCTTTATTATCCGGTTTGGTTCGGAGAGTTGCGGGGAGGTCTGACTTCCTGTGACCTGTATTGCTGATACCCCGTTCCATGTTGTATTATCAAGCGACCCTGATGAAAGGTCATTCAGTAACAGTGATGCATCAACCTGTTCACCGCCGAACCGGTGAGGCCGCCAGGTGCCGATAGTTGAATACCCACTATTCCTTCCGCTCCATGAGGTATCGGTAACAACAATTGTTTCCCAGCGGCCGTCTGATAATAATTCAGCCTGAGCTCTGACATAAGGTCCGTTATCCAGCACTCCCGGTAATCCATTACTATACCAGCCCCGGCCCAGCCAGATAACCAGGTCATTCTTTCCTTCCCGGGCAAGTGGAGTGAGATCATAGGTCAATGCCAGGGATCTTTTATTAAATTGCGAAACTGCCGGAGCCAGAACACTATTCCCTGTTTTCCGGCCGTTTAGATATACCTCGTGATATCCTAGCGAGTTGACATGGAGGAATAATTTCCCCTGGGATCCTTTGAGGTCGAATGTTTTCCGGAGCTGGGGACTTACAGTATTTTCGGAGGGGAAAAATAAACCAATAAACTGTGCTTTCCAGTCAGATTCATTCAGCAGGCCTATACTGAAAGTTGAAGGAGCGCTCCATCCGGAAACTTCATCATTTTCATTCCATATCCTTACCTTCCAGTAACATAATGACCTGGAAGTTAGTGGTTTCCCCTTGTAAGGGACATAGATACCCGAGGATGATAAAATCTTACCCGAATTCCACAGATCTGCATCAGTCTCGTTAAGCTGTTTAATGTTTCCTGCCACAAGGATCTGATATGCCCTCTGCGCTGTTCCATTTATCTTTGAGCTGATCTTCCAGCTTAAAGCCGGTTCGCGGGTGGCAATACCCAGCGGCTCTGTAAGGTTTTCGCACCTGAGATCGTAAATGGACAGGTCTCGTCTGATATTGGCGCAGCCTTCCGTAATAAGCAGGATTATCAGCTGTAAGGATAGTAAGTACTTCATCATGATCTGAAAATTTATTCGAAAGATAATCTTTTATAAGGATTACATAAAATCAGAAAACCTGCATTCCGGATTATCCGTTTTGCAGGTTTTCATTTCAACCTAACCTTAAAAACCAGACCCCGGCTTTTCGAAATCCCGCCGGGGACCTACTAACCTTATACCTTTAAGTCATTTATAAGAAGACAAAGGTTAACCAGGATTTATTCCTTGGAATAATAATTATTTTCGGGAAAGGGAATAAATTAGTCTCAAATTGGTCTATATAATGGAATCGGACATAATAAATTAATCAATATATGAAAAGGACGTTAATCATATCAGGTATTGTTGCACTGGCTATCATAATCAGCCTGATAGTCTTTAACAGATTGCTGTCGAAGAAAAGTGAAGTAAGTGTATTTGCAGAGGTTAAGGAAGGGCTTTTTGAGATTGCGATCTCCAATTCCGGGGAGCTGCTGGCAGAAAATTCATTTGATATCAAAGGTCCTGAGATACAGCAGACCGAGGGACAGAGAGGCGGACAGGGAGGAGGACCCAGGATGGGAGGCGGTCATGACCACATGCGCATAATGAGCTTTAAGATCCAGGATATAGTAGCTGAAGGTACCATGGTCAAAAAAGGAGATTATATAGCTCAGCTGGACAGGACAGAGTATGATAATACGCTGAAGGATGAAATGGAGAACCTTACAACTTTACAGTCAAACCTTGAGATGAAGGTCCTCGATACTGCAGTTACACTGACAGACCTCAGAGATGAGATCAAGAACCAGATTTATGTTGTAGAGGAAGCCAGGATAACGCTTGCAGAATCAAAATACGAGCCACCGGCAACAATCAGGCAGGCGGAAATAAATCTCAATAAAGCTGAAAGGGGTCTGGAACAGCTGAGAAAAAGCTATAATCTGAGACGTGCACAGGCTCTTGCAGATATAAAGCAGACTAAGCAGGCACTTTCCGACGGACAGGATCTGGTCAAATCACTTCAGGATTTCCTTGCACAATTTACTATCACTGCTCCGTCAGAAGGCATTGTACTTTATAAACAGGAATGGAACGGGACCAAAAGAAAAGCAGGATCACAAATAAATCCTTTTGATCGTGTTGTGGCAACCCTTCCTGACCTGGATTCAATCCTTTCCAAAACCTATGTTAATGAAATTGAGGTAAGTAAAGTTGCTGTTGACCAGGATGTTGTAATTACAGTTGATGCTTTGCCGGGGAAATCATTCAAAGGTAAAGTGATAAGTGTGGCCAATGTCGGAGAAGTTCTTCCGAACTCTGATGCAAAGATGTTCGAAGTAATGATAAGGATCTTTAATTCGGAATCAATTCTGAGACCTGCGATGACCTCATGGAACAGGATAATAACCAAAACATTTGATAACGCAATTTTCATCCCCACCGAATGTGTATACACGGGAGCTGACAGCATTCAGTTCGTCTATAAGAAAAACAAGACGCGCCAGATAGTAATTCTTGGCGACATGAATGAAAAGAATGTTATTGTCAGACAGGGGCTTGAACCGGGGACATCAATTTATGTCGTTCCTCCTGAAAATTCAGCTGATTTCAGACTTGTGGGTGAATCCCTTTTAGCTGAAATAAGCCAGAATAAGTGATATAGACATACGGGAAACCCGGTATTTTTTATTTACAACATTCATTCCCGGATTATTCTGTATTGACCTGTCGGGACATTTCATTATGTTTGTAGGTCATTTTTAATTATTCCATGCCTGAAGCACAACTGACCCCTAAGGAAGTAACCAGGAAAACAGGTAACAATAAAGTGCCCGGACAGTATTTACTCTTCCTGTTAACAGTACTGTTCCTGGTTTCGCTTCTTACAATAATAAATCATCTCAAACTTATCGATATTGGTAAAAATGTACTGATTGTGGCCAGATGGATTGCGATACTTGCAATAATGGGATATGCGTGGTATCGCAAATCACTCACCACCTGGATACTCATCAGTATGCTTGTCGGCGCCGAGTTCGGTTACGATCTTCCCCAGATCGCTGTGAAAATGAACCTGGTCAGCAAGATTTTCCTCCGCCTGATAAAAACAATTATTGCACCGCTGCTGTTTGCCACCCTTGTAGTAGGTATTGCAGGGCATTCAAACCTTAAGCAGGTAGGACGGATGGGCTGGAAATCACTTGTGTATTTTGAGATTGTATCTACAATCGCCCTTTTCATAGGGCTGTTTGCAATAAATATAAGTAAAGCCGGACTTGGCGTAAATGTACCTGATGTTGTAAATCAATCAGAAGTTCCTTCCGTTGAACCGGTGACAGGGAGTGATCTTATCCTGCATATCTTCCCTGAGAATATCGCGAAATCGATATATGAAGGCCAGGTATTACAGATAGTGATATTCAGCATTATCTTCGGCATTGCTGTAGCCCTGTTAAAAGACAGGTACAAAAGTCCGATGATAAGGTTCACCGAATCGCTGGCGGAAACAATGTTCAAGTTCACCCAGCTGATAATGTATTTTGCCCCTTTTGCCGTGTTTGCTGCAATAGCATACAGTATCGGCCACATGGGACTCGATATTCTTGTAAACCTGTTCAAGCTGCTTGCAACACTTTACGTATCGCTTATTGTCTTTCTGCTGATAGTACTTTTACCAGTTGCTCTCATATTCAAGATTCCTGTGCGCGGATTCCTCAGAAAAGTTGCAGAACCTGTAACAATTGCATTTGCCACCACAAGTTCTGAATCGGCTCTTCCAATTGCGATGGAAAGGATGGAAGAGTTTGGTGTTCCAAGGAAAATAGTAGCTTTTGTGATGCCCACCGGCTATAGTTTTAATCTTGACGGAACAACACTTTATCTGTCCCTTGCTACAATATTTGTTGCACAGATTAGCGGGATTCATCTTCCTTTTGAAAAGCAGCTGCTTATAGTTTTTACATTGATGCTGACAAGCAAGGGAGTGGCAGGCGTCCCGAGAGCTTCAATGGTCATTCTTTTAGGAACGGCTGCCAGCTTCGGTTTGCCTACCTGGCCCATATATATTATTCTCGGGATTGACGAACTTATGGATATGGCAAGGACTTCGGTAAACGTCCTGGGCAATTGTCTCGCAACAGCAGTTATTGCAAGATGGGAAGGAGAATTTACCCCGGTACAGCCTAACCCAAAATAGAATCAAGGTTTAGTATCCCCAGATAGATGATACCCTGACCAATGAATCTTAAAATCCGTGATAATCCGAATAAGAGATAAAGCTTCAGGGGATACTTCATCAGACTTACTGCAATTATGACCATGGAGAATGGTGAGAAAGGAAAAATTGCTGCAATAATTATAAAGGCGCCTCCCCATTTTCTTACAGTCTTTATGTATTTATCAAGAACCCTTTCAGAGTACGCTCTTATCCTTTTCCGTCCCGACAGCCATCTCCCTATATAATAAGATACTATACCGCCTGCATATGAAAGTACACCAAGAATCGTAAGCAGCAGGAAGGGCGAATTGAATTTGGCCGACCATATCACAAAAAGATCAGGAGGGATCATTCCAAGGAAAGATTCCGATATAAAAAACAGGGTAAATACGAAAGGATCTGACAGATGACGGGTAAAAAAACTGAATACAGCTGAAACATTTATAAGATATTTCCCGATGAGCACCACCGGGATCATGACGGCAGCGTAGATCAGAACGATCTTGACTCCGGTCCACCACATATAACCATAAACTCCCCTCTTTCTGTTCCTGAAGTGGAGGGCTTTTAACCTGTCAATGAATCTTGTCATGGCTGTGTTCATCCGGTAAGGAGTTATTTGTCTGGGCAATATAGCGGGGCGAAAGTTATGAAAAAGGAACATAGGAAGTGTTCCGGATTGCATATTTGACAGTTTTGCAGTAATTTTGACAAAAGACTTGGAGGATAATACAATGATAATCAGCAAGGACTATATTAAATTAATTTTGCCTGCATTCATTACGGTGGTAATATTATATTCCTGTAGTACAATTAAAAGATCAAATGTTCAGGTTGAAGAGGACCAGCTTATGGTCACGAGGCGTTATGTAGGGGATTATATAGAGTACCGGAACACAGATCCGGATGATTTCACCGGATATAACCTTATATGGATCAGGACTTCCCAGGACAGTACATATGGAAAGATCTCGGCTTTCGGGAAGGAATGTGAATTTGTTCCTGGTGACAGGCTGTTTCTAAGACGAATTTATCTGGCCCCCGGAGGCATCTCAGGATACTGGATTTACAGCATTGAAAATGACTCCGAGATCAGTTATAAACTGACTGAATTACAGCATGACAGGAAAATTCCGGTTCAGGAATGGTTTTAGTATTTACCTGAGAGCAAAACCGTCTGGTCAAGGTATCGGAACCAGGATGATCAAAGATTGTCAGTCTACTTTTTGTCGTAGGCAACGGTAGTTTTCATTTCACCATCTCTTCCGGGCCTTACACTTTCAAGCATCAGTACTTTCCCGCCTTCGGTAAGCTTCCAGGTCTCGGTCGTTTTCATTTCCCGGCTCTCACCATCTCTCTCGAACGTCATTGTCGACGCTATCGTCATGGAAGCTTTGTCGGCAGACCATGCAACTGTCGATTTCCTGGTCGTATTGAACATCGGATTCTCGCTGACGGTCCCGTCGAGATTGTACTTCGAAGTGGTCTTCATTTCACCTCCGTCCCTGCCGGGCATTGTACTCTCAACTGTAAGAACATTGCCTGCCTGGGTTACAACCATCGTGGTGGCTGCAAACCTGAACTGGCTGCCTCCAAAATCACTTTTGGATTCATTAAAAGCCCAGGTACCCGAAAAATTTGACTGGGCAAACAAACCTGCTGAAGCCAGCATAAAAACTATGGAGCTGAAAAGCATCCTGAAACTGAAGGAAATGTTGGTTTTCATGAATAAATTGAATATTAGGTTAATTATCTATTGACAACCTAAAGTTAATATTTATTCCATTATGCTACCCCAGATTCTCAAATCCGATCCCTATCTTATTCAGTGCATAACCTGCTTCCTTCAGATAGTCACCGTAAACAGTTATCCAGTGAAATCCGGGCATCCGTTCTGCAACTATCTTGCTGTCGCATGAAAAACTTACGTCGATCTGTGATCTGCATATATCCAGGAAAGGATTGCTCACTATCTTACCTGAAAGTCCAACATTCCGGTTAAACCCGAAATCAGGCATTATATTTGTAACAACCTGCCCGATTTTCATTTCAACCTTTGGTGCGGCACCGTAATCAGATTCAAAATGCGTAAGAAGTCTGGCCGGTTCAATATTTTTCCCGTCCATTTTTCGCGGAGCAGTACAATGGGCAAGCGTGATAATATTATCATGCGGGTATGTCGGATCATTTAGGAATGAAGGCTTGCCTGAAATATTTGCCATAAGGATACCAGCCGGGACCACCACAAAATCGGATTCGCAGAACGCAAGGTATCCGGCATCATTAAGCAGACTGAGGGTGAGACAGGCTGTCGTTTCCGAAAGCGGCATTATAGTACCCATACAATGATTTATTGTAACTGCCCTGCAATTGTATTTATCCATAAGCCTCACCAGGATATCCTCAAGAATAAAACAATTTTCAACATATTTTCTGTCGGTTTCAAGACTTATCCCGGGATCCTTAAGATATTTGTCAGCCCGGCTTTTTGCAAGTGATACAGCCGATTTATCAGCCCGGGCCTCAGTTATCAGTTTACCTAATTCATCGTAGGTTATATCCTGAACGTCGAGCTTATATCTGCTGCTGACGGTTTTCATCGTATAATCAAGCGGTTGTGCCCATGCTCCCGGGCCCCCTATTGCCAGTATTTTTGAACCGACAGTGTTCTTCAGGCCGCATACGGATCTCAGCCTCCAGAGCAGTTCATCCTGACTGTCGATCACAACATCATTTTCATCAACACCTTTTAATGCAAGGGCATCGGTGTGCTGCCTGAGGTAACGGGGACTGATTATTTCATACCAGAGATAGACGGGGCCCGATTTATGCCTGCAGAAGATTATCATATCCTTCCCTGTTTTATGAATACTATCGAAAATATTCTGGCTTCCGCCCGCAGCATAAATGAGTACAAGATCGGCAGATTCCATATCGGTGATGCCTTTAAGATCATCATTTTTTCTTACCTCCGATAACGGAAGGAAATTTACCGGGAAATCTGCTCTCGCGCTGAGTGATTTAATTTCTTCGCCTATCCTTGCCTTTTCAGAAATGACATCCTTGTCAGTCTGGATTCCTCCCCAGCTTCTCCAGCTTGTTTTGTCGCG